>NZ_JAAGMH010000001.1:0-164224 GCF_010548505.1 Streptomyces sp. SID14515
CGGCACTGCCGGCCCGGGACAGCGCAGCGGGCCGTCCGCAGGGCCCGCAGGGCGGCGGTCAGCCGAACAACGGTGGTCCGGGCCAGGACTTCCCGGGCCAGGGCCCGGCACCCCAGCGCCAGGGCGGCGGTCTCTCCGGCGCCTTCGGCAACAGCGCCAGGCTCGGCGCCCGCGGCGCCCAGGGCGGCCCCCAGGGCGAGGCCCCGGGCCGCGGCGACGCGGCGCAGCCCAACCTGTTCGGGCACGGCGCTCCGCCCTCTCCCGGGCAGAACGGCCGCCCGGGCCAGTTCGCACAGCAGAACCAGCAGAGCCCGTCCGGCTGGCAGAACCAGCAGGGCCAGCAGAACCCGTCGAACCAGCAGGGCCCCGAAGCGCAGCAGCCGCAGGGGCGCCCGGGACCGAACGGCCCCGCCCAGGGCGGTTTCCAGCAGTCCGGCGGCCCCGGCCGTCAGCTGCCGCCGCCCGGTGGACCGCGTGCCGAGCTGCCCGGGGGCAACCCGCAGCCGCAGCGTCCGGCGGCCACCAGCTGGGGCGCCGACACCCCGCGCGGTCATGAGGAGCACGACACGACCGGGCAGTTCGCCCGGCCGGCGGGCCCCGGCCAGGACCCGGCGTTCAACGCCCCGCTGAACCAGCGGCCGGCGGACGACCGGCAGGGCCCCGGCGCGACCTCCGAGTTCGCCCGGCCCGACTTCTCGGCTCCCCAGGACCGGTCGTACCCGCAGCAGGCTCCGCAGGGCCAGGACCCGGCGAGCACCGCGCAGTTCGCGCGGCCCGACTTCGGCGTCCCGCAGCAGCCGCACCAGAACCAGCAGGGCCTGGGCGGCAACCAGCAGGGCCAGGGCGGTTACGACCAGGGTCAGCAGCAGCTGCCCGCGCCGCGTCAGCGCGGCCCGGAGGGCAACGACTTCGGTGCCCCGCGTCCGGTGCTGCCGCCCCAGCCCCAGCAGCCGGAGGCTCTGCCGCCGGCCGGTCCCGGGGACGGCCGTACGCCGCTGTACGACACCCTGGAGACGAACTGGTTCCACGGTCCGGGCCAGGGTGGCCAGCAGCCGCCCGCCGAACCGCAGGCGCCGGCCGCTCCGGAGCCCACCGGTGTGCCCGTACCGCCCATGCCTCAGCGTGGTGCGGCCGACCCCTCGGTCACCAGTTCCTGGCGAGCCTCGCCCAACGACGAACTCGTACGCCAGGCCGAGCGGGTCAAGAAGCCCGCGGCCGGCGGTGTCACCACTTCCGGGCTGCCTCGCCGTGTTCCCCGCGCCAATTTGGTTCCGGGGACCGCACAGCAGCAGAATCACCAGTCCGGACCTCAGGTTTCGCGCGCGCCCGATGACGTGCGCGGTCGTCTGACCAATCTCCGCCGGGGCATCCAGCAGGGTCGGCAGGCCAACAACGGCTCGCAGACCGGCAGTATCCATCTCGGCCCCACTCACCAGCAGGAGCGTTAGTTGAGCCCCATGAGTCAGGCCGCGCAGAATCTGAACTGGCTGATCACCAACTTCGTGGACAACACCCCAGGGGTGTCCCACACGGTGGTGGTCTCCGCGGATGGCCTGCTGCTGGCGATGTCCGAAGGATTCCCGCGCGACCGCGCCGACCAGCTCGCCGCGGTCGCGTCCGGGCTGACCTCGCTGACCGCGGGCGCGTCCCGGATCTTCGAGGGCGGCGCCGTCAGTCAGACGGTTGTGGAGATGGAGCGAGGATTTCTCTTCCTCATGTCCATCTCCGACGGTTCGTCCCTCGCCGTTCTCGCCCACCCGGACGCCGACATCGGTCTGGTCGGGTACGAAATGGCCCTCCTGGTCGACCGTGCGGGCACCGTCCTCACGCCCGACCTCCGCGCCGAGCTCCAAGGCAGTCTGCTCCACTAGGCGGCCATCCAGCGGATTCACGACACGATCCCCCCAGGTAATGCCCACAACCCTCACCCGACAGGCCGCTTTAGTCCCCTCACCGGCCCCTTGCAGACGGCAAGCCGAGAACCTGCTGTCACGCCCGGAGGATTCATGACCCCGCCACCCGCCTCACCCGATCCGTACGGCGCACTGCACCACGCGTCGTACGACGGGGAAGGCGACCAGCCGCTGGTTCGTCCTTACGCCATGACCGGCGGCCGGACCCGGCCGCGCTACCAGCTCGCGATAGAGGCTCTGGTCAGCACGACGGCAGACCCCGCGCATCTGGGGACGCTGCTCCCCGAGCACCAGCGGATCTGCCACCTCTGCCGTGAGGTCAAGTCGGTGGCGGAGGTGTCGGCACTGCTGTCGATGCCGCTCGGCGTCGCCCGGATCCTGGTGGCGGACCTGGCGGAAGCCGGCATGGTGGCCATCCACCAGCCGGGCAACGGAGAGGCCGGCGGCGCGCCGGATGTGACACTGCTCGAAAGGGTGCTCAGTGGACTTCGCAAGCTCTAGCGGCGGTACGGGCCGCGCCACCACCTCGGCGAAGATCGTGGTGGCGGGCGGCTTCGGCGTGGGCAAGACCACGTTCGTCGGGGCCGTGTCGGAGATCAACCCGCTGCGCACCGAGGCCGTCATGACGTCCGCGTCCGCGGGCATCGACGATCTGACCCACACCGGGGACAAGACGACGACGACCGTCGCCATGGACTTCGGCCGCATCACGCTCGACCAGGACCTGATCCTGTACCTCTTCGGTACGCCCGGTCAGGACCGTTTCTGGTTCATGTGGGACGACCTGGTCCGCGGCGCGATCGGCGCCGTCGTCCTCGTCGACACCCGCCGTCTCGCCGACTGCTTCCCGGCCGTCGACTACTTCGAGAACAGCGGGCTGCCCTTCGTCATCGCCCTCAACGGCTTCGACGGACACCAGCCCTACACGCCCGACGAGGTGCGTGAGGCGCTCCAGATCGGTCCGGACGCTCCCATCATCACGACGGACGCCCGCCACCGCGCGGACGCCAAGAGCGGCCTGATCACGCTGGTCGAGCACGCACTGATGGCACGCCTGAAGTAGTTCTTCCACCAGGCGTAAGTCGATATCGGCATACGGAAGTTGCAGTAGTCACGCGGGGGCGGCCTGTGTCGTTTGACACGATCCGCCCCCGTGTTCATAACGTTTCGACAGAGAATTGACTCCGCTCCGCCACCCGATGCATCCATTCGGTGCCACTGCGCTCACATGAGCCCCGCCTTTTGACGGGGCTCGCTCTTTATGCCCGTTTTATCTGAGGCCTGGGCCACTCGGAATCGTCGATTCCGAGTGTTTGGAACGGGGCCGGTACCCGTGCTGCAATTCGACGAACTCCCCAGTAGTACGGGCCCTGAACGAATAATCCGGCACAGCGTAGGTGCCGACGCCGAGAGGTTGTTGGTCGAGTGAGGCGAAGCAACGAGGGCTCCGCGGCGCAGCCCGAGCGGGGCAACTTCACCCCGCCGTCGCGCGCTGCGGTGTCCCCTGCGGATGTGCCCGGTACGGAGCCCGCCGAGGGCGGCAGCACCAGCCGGATGTCCCCGCGCAACTGGCGCGTGGCCACCCGGCTGAACGCGATCCTCCTGATCCCGGTGCTGGTCGGCCTGGTCATGGGCGGGTTCCAGGTGAAGGGCTCCATCGACACCTGGGGCGAGGCGCAGGAGGCCGAGAAGATCGCGGTCGTCGTGCGCGCCGCGTCGGACTACGGGCAGGCGTTGCTGAACGAGCGCGACCTCACCGCGGAGCCGCTGCTCTCGGGCGACCGTGACGCCGATGTGGTCGAGCAGACCCGGGCCACCACGGACGAGGCGGCGCGGAAGTTCGACGCCGCGGTCAAGGACATGCCGTCGAAACCGGGCCTGGAGCGCCGGCTGAAGCTGTTCAAGGGCGAGGAGCCCAAGCTTCCCGAGCTGCGCAAGGCCGCCTACTCCCAGGCCCTGGACCCGGTGAAGACCGAAGAGGGCTACGTCCAGGTCCAGCACTCGCTGATGGAGTTCTCCAACGAGCTCGGCCTCGGCACCGGCAACATCACCAGTTACGGCCGTACCGTCTACGCGATCGAGCTGTCCAAGGCTGCAGAATCGCTTCAGCGCTCGATCGGCATGCACCTCCTGGTGCGCCCGAGCCAGAAGCCGGGCACGTACAACGACCAGGTCAAGGCCTTCGGCTCGTACAACTACCTGGAGCAGATCGCCCTCGGCGAGTTCAACTCCGGTGGTACCCAGGCCGACGTCGACCGGCTCAAGCAGGTCATGACGGGCAAGGCCGCCGAGGGCGCCAAGCAGCTCAAGGCCGCCAAGGAGCAGGCCGAGGCCGCGGGCAAGCCCTTCGTGGCCCCGCCGAGCATCGACGGTTCGGTCTTCGACGGCATGGCCCAGGAGATCGGCAAGGGCCAGGACCCGAAGGACCTGGCGGCCAAGGGCATCACGCCCGAGACCTGGATGGCGGCGGCCACCGCGAAGTTCGAGGGGTACGCCACCGTCGAGGACGAGCTCGTCACCAAGGCGGTGGACGAGGCCGCGAAGATCTCCTCCGACGCCAAGACCGACGCCATCGTCAACGGCCTCATCGTCGTCATCGCGCTGCTGGCCGCGTTCATCCTGGCCGGGCTCATGGCCCGCCAGATGAGCCGCTCGATGCGCCAGCTGCGTACCGCCGCCTTCTCCATCGCCGAGCAGCGGCTGCCCTCCCTCGTCGACCAGCTCTCGCGTACCGACCCGGGCCGGGTCGACACCCGGGTGCAGCCGATCCCGATCACCACGCAGGACGAGATCGGCGAGGTCGCCCGCGCCTTCGACCAGGTGCACCGCGAGGCCGTCCGGCTCGCCGCCGAGCAGGCCATGCTGCGGGGCAACGTCAACGCGATCTTCACCAACCTCTCGCGCCGCAACCAGTCGCTCATCGAGGGCCAGCTGACCCTCATCACCGACCTGGAGAACAACGAGGCCGACCCGGACCAGCTGGAGAGCCTCTTCAAGCTGGACCACCTGGCGACCCGTATGCGCCGCAACGGCGAGAACCTCCTCGTCCTCGCGGGCGAGGAGCCCGGCCGCCGCTGGGACCAGCCCGTGCCCCTGGTCGACGTCCTGCGCGCCGCCTCCTCCGAGGTGGAGTCGTACGAGCGCATCGAGCTGTCCGGCGTCCCCGAGGCCGAGATCCACGGCCGGGCCGTCACCGACCTCGTGCACCTGCTGGCCGAGCTGCTGGAGAACGCCACCACGTTCTCCTCGCCGCAGACCAAGGTCAAGGTCACCGCGACCCGGCTGCCCGACGGCCGGGTCATGGTCGAGATCCACGACAAGGGCATCGGTCTCACCGCCGAGGACTTCGCCGACATCAACCACAAGCTGGCCAACCCGCCGACCGTGGACGCCGCGGTGTCCCAGCGCATGGGCCTGTTCGTGGTCGGCCGGCTGGCCGACCGGCACGGGATCCGGGTCCAGCTGCGCCCCTCGGGCGAGCAGGCCGGGACCACCTCGCTGGTCATGCTGCCGGACGCCATCACCCACGGTGGCGGTGGCGAACCGGGCGGCGGCCAGGACGACTTCACCGTCTCCTCGATCATCCCCGAGCAGCAGCAGGCCTTCGAGCCGGCGCCGCAGCAGGCCCCGATGCGTACGGCGGCGGAGCTCGGCTTCGACGACTCGCGCTACGAGATCCCGGCGGACCCGGGCCAGCTGGACCCGGTCAACCGCTCGCTGATGCGCGAGGAGCGCAGGGCGGCCCTGGAGGCCCAGACGGGCACGGGCGGCCCGTTCGGGGACAACTCCCAGGAGCGGCAGGGCTACGCACCGGAGCCGTACGCGGGCGACCCGTACGGCGGGCAGCAGCAGCCCCAGCAGGGGTACGCCGACGAGCAGCACTACGGGCAGGACCAGTACGGGCAGCAGCCGCAGCAGGACCAGTACCAGGGGTCCTACGAGCAGCAGCAGCAGTACGGCGCCGAGGACGGCTATCCGCAGCAGGAGCAGCAGCCCCAGCACGGCCGGCAGCACCCCGGGGACGGCTACGCGGAATCGGCATATGCCGTTCCGGACGACCGGCAGGGCCAGTACGCCGACCCATACACGGCTCCGGCCGCCGACCAGTCCCACCAGGACGATTGGCCTGTTCAGAGCGGTTTCCAGAACACTTATGAGCCGATTGCTCCCGCCGAATCGGAATCTGTTCCGAGCACGCCCGCGGAGCCTTCGGAGCGCGTAGGCTTCGAGCGTCCGGGACCCACCCCGAACGTCGGCCACGAGCTGACCGAAGCCGGTCTGCCGCGCCGCGGCGGTCAGCAGCACTGGCAGCCCGGCCCCGGCGGCCGCGCCGACGACCAGCCCGCTCCGACTCCGCAGCGCCGGCCGCAGCGGGAACAGCGGCAGGACCCGCAGACGGACGGGGACGGCACCGACGACTGGCGCTCGACGAACGACGAGCGCTGGGAGCGGGCCGAGAAGCTCCGTGAGCCGAAGGCGGGCGGAATCACCCCCTCCGGTCTCCCCCGGCGCGTACCCAAGGCCAACCTGGTCGAGGGCACGGCGGAGCAGACCCAGCAGGGCGGCCCACAGGTCTCCCGCGCCCCCGAGGACGTCCGCGGCAGGTTGAGCAACCTGCGGCGGGGGATCCAGCGGGGACGCAGCGCGGGGTCGGACACCAGTACCACCTACAACCAGGAGCGTTAGTGTGAGCCCGATGAGCCAGGCGGCGCAGAATCTCAACTGGTTGATCACCAATTTCGTGGACAACACCCCCGGGGTGTCGCACACGGTGGTGGTCTCCGCCGACGGACTCCTGCTGGCGATGTCCGAAGGTTTCCCGCGCGACCGCGCCGACCAGCTGGCGGCCGTCGCCTCCGGTCTGACGTCGCTGACCGCGGGCGCCTCGCGGATCTTCGAGGGCGGCGCCGTGAATCAGACCGTTGTGGAGATGGAGCGCGGATTCCTCTTCATCATGTCCATTTCCGACGGATCTTCGCTCGCCGTGCTGGCCCACCCGGACGCCGATATCGGTCTGGTTGGGTATGAAATGGCCCTTCTGGTGGACCGCGCGGGCAGTGTCCTGACTCCGGACCTCCGCGCCGAACTTCAGGGAAGTCTTCTTAACTAGTAGACAGACAGTGCGTTTCTCGCCACCGCGCCATAAAGTGCGGTGGCGCGGCCCCACTGGGATCGGCGACCGGCAGTCGGAGGAGGAAACGTGGCAGCACCCACAGGCGGGCACCCATACAACGGTGACCAGAGGGTTCCGGGTGAGCACGGTGACAACCGTTTCGGCTTCCCTGCCGCTCCTGGCGGGCAGGGCCCCGGGCAGTATCAGCCATATCAGCAGCCGCAGCAGCAACAGCCGCCGCAGGGTGCTCACGGCGCGCAGGGGTCCGAGTGGCCTCCGCAGCAGCCGGGATCGGGGTGGCCGCAGCAACCGCAGCAGCCCCAGCGGTACGACGCGCCCCAGCGGTCGCGTATTCAGCCGGTGCAGCAGCAGCGGCGGGCTCCCGAGCCCGCCAAGCCCGCCGCCCACAACCCGTTGGTCCGTCCGTACGCCATGACCGGCGGCCGGACCCGACCGCGTTACCAGCTCGCCATCGAGGCGCTGGTCAGCACCACGGCCGATCCGTCGCGGCTGCAAGGGCAGTTGCCCGAGCACCAGCGGATCTGCCGGCTCTGCATCGAGATCAAGTCGGTCGCCGAGATCTCGGCCCTTCTCTCGATCCCCCTCGGCGTTGCCCGGATCCTCGTCGCCGACCTGGCCGAGGCCGGACTCGTCGCTATCCATCAGCCCGGCGGCGACGAGGCCGCCGGCGGCCAGCCAGATGTGACACTGCTCGAAAGGGTGCTCAGTGGACTTCGCAAGCTCTAGCGGCGGAGCGGCCCGCTCCACTACCTCGGCGAAGATCGTGGTGGCAGGGGGCTTCGGCGTGGGTAAGACCACGTTTGTCGGTGCCGTTTCGGAGATCAACCCGCTGCGCACCGAAGCCGTGATGACGTCCGCCTCGGCGGGCATCGACGATTTGACCCACACCGGGGACAAGACCACCACGACGGTGGCCATGGACTTCGGACGTATCACCCTGGACCAGGACCTGATCCTGTACCTCTTCGGTACGCCGGGCCAGGACCGTTTCTGGTTCATGTGGGACGACCTGGTCCGCGGCGCGATCGGCGCCGTCGTCCTCGTCGACACCCGCCGTCTCGCCGACTGCTTCCCGGCCGTCGACTACTTCGAGAACAGCGGCCTCCCGTTCGTCATCGCCCTCAACGGCTTCGACGGACACCAGCCCTACACGCCCGACGAGGTGCGTGAGGCGCTCCAGATCGGTCCGGACACCCCGATCCTGACGACGGACGCCCGCCACCGCGCGGACGCCAAGAGCGCGCTCATCACACTGGTCGAGCACGCACTGATGGCACGCCTGCGCTGAGGCCTCCGGGTACGGCACGCGGAAGGGCCCCGCACTCCTCAGGAGTGCGGGGCCCTTCCGTATGACGTGGAGCGGGCGGGTGGTCAGCCCTGCCAGCTGTGCGGGGCGCGGAAGCCCGGCGTGCGCTCCAGACGGCGCCAGCCGGCGGTGTCACGGCCCCGGTGGGCGGGGGCGGCGGGCTGGGCGGCGGCGCGGGCCATCAGGACGGCGGTGATGGCCGCCAGCTCCTCGGGGTCGGCGTGACCCTTCTCGACGCGCAGGACGGACTCGGCGGACGTCAGGCTCATGGTGGGGTGTCTCCGTCTTCTCGGCAGGATGTCGTGGACCGTGCGGCGGATCGCGCCGCTGCGGAGGAGGACTACTGCGGGGGGTTGCCGTGCTTGCGGGACGGCAGGTCGGCGTGCTTGTTGCGGAGCATGGCGAGCGAGGCGATGAGTACTTCGCGGGTCTCGGCGGGGTCGATGACGTCGTCGACGAGGCCGCGCTCGGCCGCGTAGTACGGGTGCATCAGCTCGGCCTTGTACTCCTTGACCATGCGGGTGCGCATGGCCTCGGGGTCCTCGGCGTCGGCGATCTGCCGGCGGAAGATGACGTTGGCCGCGCCCTCGGCGCCCATGACCGCGATCTCGTTGGTGGGCCAGGCGTAGGTGAGGTCGGCTCCGATGGACTGGCTGTCCATGACGATGTACGCGCCTCCGTAGGCCTTCCGCAGGATCAGCGAGATCCGCGGCACCGTGGCGTTGCAGTAGGCGTAGAGCAGCTTCGCACCGTGGCGGATGATCCCACCGTGCTCCTGGTCGACGCCCGGCAGGAAGCCGGGGACGTCCAGAAGGGTGATGATCGGGATGTTGAAGGCGTCGCACATCTGGACGAAGCGGGCGGCCTTCTCGGAGGCCTCGATGTCCAGCACACCGGCCAGGGCCTGCGGCTGGTTGGCGACGATGCCGACGACCTGGCCGTCGAGGCGGGCCATCGCGCAGATGATGTTGCGGGCCCAGCGCTCGTGGATCTCCAGGTAGTCGCCGTCGTCGACGAGCTCCTCGATCACCTTGTGCATGTCGTACGGGCGGTTGCCGTCGGCCGGTACCAGGTCCAGCAGGACATCGCCGCGCCGGTCGGCCGGGTCGTCGCTCTCGACGGTCGGCGGGTTCTCGCGGTTGTTGGAGGGCAGCATCCCGATGAGGTAGCGGACCTCGGCGATGCAGGTCTCCTCGTCGTCGTACGCGAAGTGCGCGACGCCTGACGTCTCGGCGTGCACATCCGCGCCGCCCAGACCGTTCTGCGTGATCTCCTCGCCGGTGACCGCCTTGACGACGTCCGGTCCGGTGATGAACATCTGCGAGGTCTCACGGACCATGAACACGAAGTCCGTCAGCGCCGGGCTGTAGGCCGCGCCGCCCGCGCACGGACCGAGCATCACACTGATCTGCGGGATCACACCCGAAGCACGCGTGTTGCGCTGGAAGATCCCGCCGTAACCGGCGAGCGCCGAGACGCCCTCCTGGATACGGGCCCCCGCGCCGTCGTTCAGCGACACCAGCGGAGCACCCGCCGAGATGGCCATGTCCATGATCTTGTGGATCTTCGTGGCGTGCGCCTCGCCCAGCGCCCCGCCGAAGATCCGGAAATCGTGCGCGTAGACGAAGACCGTCCGGCCCTCGACCGTGCCCCAGCCGGTGATGACACCGTCGGTGTAAGGCTTCTTGGCCTCCAGGCCGAACCCGGTCGCGCGGTGGCGGCGGAGCTGTTCGACCTCCTTGAACGAGCCCGGGTCCAGCAGCAGCTCGATGCGCTCGCGCGCGGTCAGCTTGCCCTTGGCGTGCTGCGCCTCGGTCGCCCGCTCGCTCGGGCCGCGCCGGGCCTGCTCGCGCAGGGCCAGCAGTTCGGCCACCCGGCCACGCGTGTCGCTCGGCTCACCCTGGGTTTCGTCCACAACGGTCATGTATCGACCCTACGAACCCCGACCCAGAAATCGTGCCGTCGACTCCGTACAGTCTCCTGCCCGGTTTCGTGGTGGGAGTGAACAGAACCATGGCATCGTGCAGGCGATCCACCAGCGAAACGCCGCCTACGGTTGTGGAGACTCCACAAGTGGAGGGTGTGCCGTGGGCCACATGCCCCTGAGGGGGCCCGAAGGCCCCCTCAGTATGGCCCAGCACTGTTCAGCTGGGCTCCACCACGCCTCCGCCGCCGTTCGGCGGAGGTTCAACTTCCGCAGTGGAAGCGGGCATTGCCCCAGTCGGCGTGGTCGTTGCCGTTGCCGTCACCGCCGTCCTGGACGATCAGCTCGACGTACTTCGCGCCGGTGACGTCGGCGGTGAGCTTCCAGGCGGGGTCGGCCGCCCCCAGTACGGGCGACACCACCTTCTCCGTGCCGTCCGCGGTGACCGAGAACCGCACGCTTCCCCGCGTGGTCTGGACATCGTCCACCCCCACCTCGGCGGTGAAGGAGGTGCACTTCCCGCCCAGGTAGTAGCGGATCTTCGCCGGGGCGTGCGTGCCCAGGCCCTTGGCGTAGTCGACGCCGCCGATCTTCAGCGGGCCGCCGTCGCCGGCCCCGGCCTCCCCGTTGGACCGATCGCGCTCGACCGGACCCCAGCCGTTCTCCGAGGCGGTCCAGTCGAGATCACTGGCCCAGCCGTCCTCGGTGGGCGGCGGCGGGAGCGTACGGATCGAGGTTCCCGCGCCGAGCGTACGACCGGCTCCTGCGACGGCGTACGTGGCCTCCGCGTCCAGCGCGTAGGTGTCGTAGGGGGCGTCGACCGGCGGGGTGACCCGCCAGCTGCCGGTGACCTTCGCGCCCGGGGCCACGGAGTCGAAGGCGACCGTGCCCACGGGCTCGGCCTGCCAGCCCTCGGGCACGGTCAGCGCGAGCTTCACACCGGTGGCGGCGCTCGCCTCGTCGTTGCCGAAGGTCGCCTTCACCGTGTTCGGGGCCCCGGGCTCCAGGGTCTCGGCGTCGGCGGCCACGTCGAGCGTGCCGCAGACGGCCTCCTGCCCGGCGGGGGCCGGTCCGAGGTCGGTCACGGTGAAGCCGTCGAGCACGAAGTCCGCGCCCTCGGGTGCTCCGGCGAGCTTGCGCAGCCCGGTCCAGGTGTCGCCGCAGCCCGCGGTGAGGGTCCGGCTGAAGTGCCCGGTGGTGCGCTGCTGCCCGATCGGGGTGGCCCGGGTCTCGGTCGAGGAGGCCTTGCCGTCGGCGACCCGGTCGTAGCCCTCGACCCAGCTGTAGGCGCCGGTGTGGCTGGACTGGTAGTCGAAGTCGACCCGGTAGCGGTGGCCGTCCTTCATCGGGACGGTCCAGGGCGCGGTGCGGTAGACGAGGCCGGTGTTCTCCTCGTGCGACTTCAGCGACTCCTTCCCGCCGAGCACGTCGTCGATCAGCTTTCCGTTCCAGCCGGACTGCGTGTACGGGGCGTTCAGCTGCGAAACGCTGGTGCGGGGGTCGGTGGAGCCGCCCGCGTCGCCCTTGAGGAAGGGGCCCCAGCCCTGGTCGACGGCCTCGAAGTCCTCGTACGCCACCGTGCCGGGGCGGGTCGCCGGGGCGTTCTCGACGATCCGTACGTCGTCGGCGCGGACCTTCGCCGTGCTGCCCGCCGCCGCCTCGATCCGGAGGGTGGTGCGACCGTCGGCGGGGGCGGTGAAGTTGACCTTGGCGCGCTGGAAGGAGGTGCCGTGCCAGTCGGACGCGGCGACGAAGTCCTCGGCCGTGGAGCGCTCGACGGCCACCGACTTCCCGCCCGCGCTCAGCACCGTACGACGGCTCTCGCCGGGCTCGACCTCGACGAGGGCGGAGGCGGTGTAGCGCTTGCCGGGTGTGAGGCCGGTGACGGTCTGGGAGAGCGAGGCCCTGCCGGAGCCGGACAGCTCGGCGCTGTTGCGGCCCTGCTCGTCGGTGTCGCGGACGGCGGTGCCGGTCTTCGTCCAGCCCGCGAGGTCACGGTCGTTGAAGCCGGGGTCCTTGAGCTTGCTGCCCTGCCCCCAGTCGGCGGCGGTCTCCTTCGGGGCCCGGTCGGGGTAGAGGACGTAGGCCTGTCCGGCCTTCGCGGTCAGCGTGACCTTCCCGCCCGAGGGGCGGACGGTGGCGACCTTCTTCCGGCCGTTGTCGCTCAGCTCGTAGAGGGTGTACGCGCCTTTGCCGGGCACCTCCCAGCTGCTGGTGCCGCCGGTCTCGCTGTAGTGGTAGAGCTTCCTTCCGCCGTCCCACGGCAGCAGGTAGTCGGTGCCGCTGAGCACCTTGCGGCCCTGGTCGTAGAAGGTCCGCTCACCGTCCTCGACCGTGCCGCGCACGCCACCGGTGAAGGTGATGTCGTTGCCGTCCCAGCGGGTGATCTTCTGCTGCTGGAGGTACTTGGCGGGCAGGTTCTTCTGCCAGATGTTGGCGGTGAAGGCGTTCCAGTCGGTCTCGCCGGTCCAGCCCTCGAAGTCCTCCAGGGCGCTCTGGCCGAGGACCGGGTGGTTGTTCCAGATGTCCTTCTCGCCGTTGCGGATGAACCGGATGATCTGTGAGTTCAGGCCCTTGTTGGTGGCCCCGCCGTAGTTGAGGTCGTTGGCCCAGTGCGACCAGAGCGAGGCGCGTTCGAACTTGTCGGCCCACTCGGTGCCGACGGTCCAGCCCTGCTTCTGCACGGCCTGGATCGTCTTGTCGGCGATCCAGCCGTGGCTGTAGTAGACGTCGATGTAGAGGAAGTCGAGGTTCTTGTCGGTCTCGTCGCGCAGCTGCTGGAAGCGCTTTTCCAGGTCGCCGCTGTTGATGTCGCGGCGCTGGTCGATGTAGTAGCTCTGGTTGAGCCAGTTCCAGCCGGGCTTGGTCTTGTCGACGAGCTGCTCGGAGAAGGCGTTGGCCTCCGGGTAGGACTCGGTGGCGTTGACGTGGACGCCGAAGTCGGCGCCCCACTTCTTGCCGTCCTTGAGCAGGGTGTTGAGGTCCTTCAGTCCGCCGGCCCGCTTGTTGTAGTTGCCGCCGTAGTCCGGGTGGGCGGAGTCGTGGCCCTCGGAGCCGTACCCCTTGAGGACGGCGAGCTGGCCGAGGCCGTCGGTGGCCTTCGAGATCCGCTTGACGTCGTCCAGGGTGCGCAGGAAGGGGTGGGTGGCCTGGCTGGCGAAGTTGAACGGGATGTGGGTGACGACCCGCTTCGCGGTGGCCTCGCTGCCGGGCGCGGTGACGCCGATGGAGCGGAAGGCGACGGCCCCGTCCTGCCAGTCGACGGCCTTGTCGCCGTTGGCGTCCGGGGTGACGACGACCTTGGCCCACGGCAGGTTCTCGCCGCTCTCGGGCTTCGGCGCGCCCTCGCCCCGGTAGGTCCACTGGCCGGACCAGACGCCGACCCGGACACCGCCGTCCTCGGTGCGCGCCTGGCGCCAGAAGCGGGCGTCGTCGCCGCCGGTGGGCCCGGAGGGCTTGTCGTACGAGGAGTTGGACTCGATCGCCGCCGCGAGCGAGCCGTTGTTGAGGATCGCGTAACTGGCCCCGACGGGCGCGGCGTCGGGCTTCGTCTCCCCGGTGACCTTTCCGAAGACGTCGGCGGTGCGGGTGGAGTCCGGGTCGAGCGTGGTGAACGCGGTGGCGGCCCCGGCCTCGGTGGACCCGACGGAGATCAGGTCGTGGCCCGGGATGTCGATGGTGCCCACCCGGAAGGCCTCGGTGTCGCGGACGGCGGTGACCTTGAACGTGGTGGCCCGGCCGGAGACGGTGAGCGAGGCGTCGATCTCGACGCCCGGGAGGTCCTCGAAGGCGAGGGTGTAGCGGGCGGCGCTGCCGGTGATCTTCGGCGCGCCCTTGAGCTTCACGGGGTGGGCGGTCCCGTTGAGGGTGACGGCGGTGACCGGCCGGGTGGAGCCGAGCAGCTGCTCGCCGCTCGCCCGGTCGGTGTACGACAGGACGCGCGGGAAGTCGTCGGCGACGGCGACGGCGAGCCGGTCGGACCCGATGACGGCGGATCCACCGGGCTTCGCCGCCTTCGCCGGGGAGGGGGACGGATCGGCGGCTGCGGCGGGGAGGGCGGCCCCCACGAGCGCCAGGACGGCTGCGGAGGCCGCGGCGACCAGGCCGGGGCGAGGGAATCTTGGCGACATGGCCCCTGAGTAGTCGCCGTGTCCGGACACCGTCAACGAACTTCGGCCCCGGGGGCCGACTCCGTCCAACAACCCCGGTGCGTTAGTCCAAGTCAGGCCGGTGCGCGGTGGATCGTCGCCTCGTTCACCTCTTGGCGGTCGGCGTCTTCCCGCGGTCACGTTTCGCACCCGCTCGGTTCCGGCAAGTACCGCTTCGGGGCGTCGAGTTGTGAAGACTCGGAATTTTTGAGAGCGCTCTCAGTCACAAGTCTTGACGCTCGTGCCGGGCCTCGCGAGAGTGGTGCGCACCGCAGGCACCCCCACGGTTCCTGACCCTCCCCGCGCCACCCCCCACCCCCGCCTGCGGCCCCCCACCATCTCGGGAGTCCCCTCGTGATTTCACGCCGAATGTTCCTGACCGGCGCCGCCGCCTCGGCCGCGGCGCTCACGTACCCCGCCTGGGGCACCGCCCTCAGCCCGCGCGCCTCGGCAGCGCCCGCCACCTGCGAAATCGCCCTGGAGAACAAGTCGTTGCCGGGCACGGTGCACGCGTACGTCACCGGCCACGAGCTGGGCACCGACCGCTGGGTGCTGCTCCGGCCGAACGGCGAGGTCTACCGCCCCGACTCCCCCGGCGCCCCGCAGACCCCGCTGCCCGTCGACTGCGCGATCCCGCTCAACGGCGCGGGCGCGGCCCCGGTGGTGCTGACCCTGCCGCAGATGTACGGGGCACGGGTCTACTTCGTCCGCGACGACAAGCTGGACTTCTTCCTCAACCCGGGCCCGTCCCTGGTGGAGCCCGCCTTCGCGACGCCGACGGACCCGAACTACGGGCGGACCTGGGCGTTCGCCGAGTTCACCTTCAACACCGAGCAGCTGTACTCCAACATCAGCTACGTGGACCTGATCACCGCGCTCCCGATCGGCATCACGCTGGAGGGGGACGGCACCCACGTCGTGGCCCCGCACCCGGAGGGCGCGGTGGAGCGGATCGCGGAGGACCTCACCGCCCAGGCCGCCGCCGACGGGCAGCCGTGGGACAAGCTGATCACCCGGGGCGAGGACGGCAGCGTCCTGCGGGTCGTCTCGCCGCAGAACATCATGGCCCCGTACTTCGACCGGCCCGCCGAGATGCCGTTCCGGGACCTGTTCACCGCCCAGATCGACGAGGTCTGGGAGAAGTACCGCTCCGAGGACCTGCGCATCGACCTCCAGGGCGGCCGGGGCACGCTGGCCGGCCGGGTGAGCGGTGACGTCCTCACCTTCGAAGGCGGCCACACCTTCACCAAGCCGGAGACGAAGGACATCTTCACCTGCAACCACGGCCCGTTCACCAACGACCCGGGCGACTCCGACGACAAGAAGGCGATCCTGGCGCGGCTGGCGGCGGGCTTCAACCGCTCGATCATGCTGAGCCACCCGAGCCAGCCGAACGGCACGTCGACGGCGGACTACTACAAGACCCCGGTCACCAACCACTGGTCCCGGGTGGTCCACGCGAACAGCCCGATCGGTTACGCGTTCCCGTACGACGACGTCCGCCCGGACGGTGAGCCGGACGTCTCGGGCGCGGCGCACGACGGGAACCCGCGCCGCTTCACGGTGAGCGTGGGCTCCTGACGCCCACCCGCCCGGACCGTGTGCCCCCGCCCGTCCGGCGGGGGCACACCCATGTCCGGGGTCCGGTGCCCGGTGGCATCCGATACCTCATCAATTGACACGGTGCGCGGCGTTCTTGACTTCGCCCCGGCGCCCCGGGACGGTTCCGTATGCGAATGAACCGACTCCCCCGCCGCATGCTCGCGGCGGTCGCCGCCGGATTCCTGCTCACCGCGGCGGCTCCGGCGCACGCGGACCCCGCCCCGCCGCCCTCACCCGCCCCGCAGGCCCCCGGCGCGCACGGCGTGCCCGCCTTCCAGAAGAGCTACGGACTGCCCCCGACCGGCCGGATCGACACGGTCACCGCCCATCTGCTCAAGACCGCTCCGGACAGCGAGCTGCGGGCGTTCTTCGCCGCCCCGTCCGACCTCGGCCCGGAGCAGCTGGCCCACGCCCGGACGGTCATCGGCGTCGGCAAAGGGGCGGATCTCTCCGAGGAGGCCCAGATCATCGCCCTGATGACGGCGATGCAGGAGTCGAAGTTCGTCAACTACACGACGGCGGTCGACCACGACTCGCTCGGCGTCTTCCAGCAGCGCCCCAGCATGGGCTGGGGCACGCCGGCGCAGATCACCCACGTACCGACCGCGGCCAAGTCCTTCTACGGGCTGCCCTCGCCCAGTGCCAACCCCGGGCTGCTCCAGATCGACGGCTGGGAGTCGATGGAGCCGGGCGACGTGTGCCAGGCGGTCCAGCGGTCCGCGTACCCGGACCGGTACGCGCAGTGGGAGGACTTCGCCCGGGAGCTGCTGGAGCGGGAGGGCCCGGACGCCGAACCGATCGACTGAAGCGGTGGGGCCGCCCCCGGTGCGGGGCGGCCCCTGGGCTTCCGCCGTGGTCAGCAGCCGCCGCAGTTGTAGTACGTGACGTCCCAGTGGTTGCCCTCGTCCGCGTAGATGTTGCCGGAGCCGGACTGGTACTGGCGTGCGCCGTCGCCCCGGGTGCCGATGTAGGTGAAGGTGCCGGTGACGTAGTTGTTCAGGCAGGTGCTCTTGGCGAAGTCGAGCTTGTAGCCGTTCCAGTGGGAGTACGTGCCGCCGGCGTGCCCGGTCTCGGTGCCTCCGGTGATCCTGAGCGCGCAGCCGGTGGCGCTCTTGAGGGTCTGCGCGCCCTGGGCGCTGGGCAGGTTGAGCTGGTCGAAGGACGTGCAGGTGGGCACGTTCCGGTTGGAGCAGCCGCCCGAGGACGACCAGGTGATCCCGGACGAGCTGAACCGGGAGGTCGCCTGCGCGTGGGTCAGCTTGGTCACGGCGTGCGCCTCGGTGGCGCCGCTGCCGAGGGCGCCGATCCCGGGCACGAAGAGTGCGCCGAGGACGAGGGCCAGGGCGGTGAGGGCGGAGCGGAGTCGTGGACGGGTCACCATGGGGGATTCCTCCTGCTCATGACAAATCAGGGGGCGTACGGGCGCGAGGCCGCTTACGCCGGGCAGGGAGATAGTGCCCGAGTTCTACGCGCGTCCGCCAGAGGGCGGGGCACCCGGACACTCGGGGCGCCCCCACCGCCCCGCACCCCCGATCGAGGGAACCCGGAGCACAGATGTTGAACATTGAACTAGATCGCGCTACAGTCAATCTCGTTGAAGGTTAAACAACCCCTTCCGCACCGCTCGATCCGTCCCCGCAGCGCATCCCCGAGGAGGAGCCATGGCTCTGTTCACCCGCAAGTCGACCGCCGCCACCACCGTCACCGAGGCCCCCGCGGTGGACCCGGCGCTGGCCGCCCTGACCGGCACGTACACCCTGGACCCGGCCCACAGCAGCATCGGCTTCACGGTGCGCCACGCCATGGTCACCAACGTGCGCGGCTCCTTCGCCGAGCACGAGGGCACCCTGGTGCTGGACGGCACGGACCCGGCGAACTCCTCCGCCTCCATCGACGTGAAGATCGCCAGCGTCGACACCGGCATCGCTGACCGCGACGGCCACCTGGTCAGCGGCGACTTCTTCGACGCCGAGAAGTTCCCGCTCATGACGTTCCGCTCGACCAAGGCCGAGCAGCGGGGCGGCGACACGTACCGGATCACCGGCGACCTGACCATCAAGGACGTCACGCGCCCCCTCTCCATCGACCTGGAGTTCAACGGCTCCGCCACCGACGTCTACGGCAACGAGCGCGTCGGCTTCGAGGGCAGCACCGACATCCTGCGCTCGGACTGGGGCCTGACCTGGAACGCGGCGCTGGAGACCGGCGGTGTGATGGTCAGCGACAAGGTGAAGCTGACCTTCGACATCTCCGCGATCAAGGCCGCCGCCCCGGGAGCCTGACCCGCCCTTCGGCCCCGCCGGAAACCGAGCGCGCCCGCCTCCACCCCGTTCGGGGCGGACGGCGGGCGCTCGGCGTCCGGGGTGGGCGCGGGGCAGGGGCACGTAGAGTCGGGAGCGGGCGGCCGAAGCCAGTTGCGTTGGCTTCGGCCGCCCGTCTCCGTCCGTAACCCGCCGCCGTGCGACCGGTCGTACGGCGGCCGCGTACGGCCGGGGCGGATCCGTGACCCGTCAGACCAGCCGGCGCCGCAGCCACAGGGCGCTGAAGCCGGCCAGGATCCCGGCCAGCGCCAGGAAGACGGCGGTCTCGATCCACTGGAACGTCCAGTAGCGGTCGGCCGGCTGGTAGGCCACCTCCACATGGAGGTCCGACTCGGCGAAACAGCGCATCGGCTCGATCTCGCGACGGGCGCATCCCTCGCTGCCGCCGACCTCCTTGCCGGACCGGTCGAGGACCGGGCCCATACCGGAAACGACCCAGGCCCCCGGCTTCACCAGCCCCACCTTCACCCGGGCGTCGTCGCCGTCACCCGACAGCAGGACCTGCGTCGCGCTCCAGCCGGCCGTGGGCGCGAGCGGTTCGCCGTCCTCGCCGGCCGATGCCATGCCGACGGAGCTGAGCGCCACGTCCGTACGGTCCGGCGTCAGCAGGTGCGGCCGGAGCGTGTAGGGCACCAGCACCTGGACCGCGACGAAGAGCACCAGGGTGGCCGCCATCGCCGGGACCGTCCGGCGGATCAGGAGGCCGGCGCAGGTTCCGAGCGTGAAGGCGAAGGCCGCGTAGCCGAGCGGCACGATGCCCCGGCCGTCGAACAGCAGCGGGGTGAAGCGGTCCTCGTTGACCCGGTCGATCGGAGCGGCCCACCAGGTGACCAGGAGGCTGAGCAGCCCCGTGACGGCGACGGCCGCCAGGCCGACGACCGCGAGTCTGACCGCGAGCCAGCGGGTGCGGCTGATGCTCTGGTTCCAGATCAGCCGGTGGGTACCGGTCTCCAGTTCCCGGGCGATCAGGGGCGCCCCCCAGAAGATCCCGATGACGCCGGGCACGACGATCAGCAGGCCGGTGACGAAGTAGGACAGGGTGTTGTACTGGACGACGAAGGCGTTCTTCGCCGCGCCGCAGTCGCTTCCGCAGCCGGCGACGCCACTGTCGTAGGCGCTGCGTATCTGCAGGCCGGTGACGACGAGGACCGCCGAGATCACGGCCAGGGCGACGAGCGCCACCAGGGTCTGGACGCGGTACTGACGCCAGGTGAGCCAGATCATCGCTGTGCCTCCTGTACGGGTCGGCGCGCCGGTCCTGCCGTGTCCCCGGCCATGTAGGTGAGGACCAGATCCTCCAGGCCGAGGGGTTCCAGGACCCCTTGCGGGTCGTGGCCGGGGGTGTCCGCCCGCACGATGAAGGTGCTCTGCCGTTCGGTGTGGGTGGCCTGGAGGACGCGCATCCCCTCGGGCAGGTCCGCAGCGTCCCGGCGCGCGGTGGTGAGGCGGAAGTGGCTGCCGAGCAGGTCGTCGACGTCCCCGGCGACCTGGACCCGGGAGGCGACCAGCGAGATGAGGTGGTCGCAGACCCGTTCCAGGTCGGAGACCAGGTGCGAGGAGAGGATGACCGTGGTGCCGTGCTCGGCGACGTACTCCATCAGCCCCTGGAGGAACTCCCGCCGCGCCAGCGGGTCGAGGGCGGCCACGGGCTCGTCCAGGATCAGGAGATCGGGGCGTTTGGCCACGGCCAGGGTCAGGGCGACCTGGGCGCGCTGACCGCCGGAGAGCCGGCCGACACGCTGGGCGGGGTCCAGTCCGAGGTCGCGTATCCGTTCCTGCGCCAGGTGCGCGTCCCAGGCCGGGTTGAGGCGGGCTCCCAACCGCAGATGGTCGGCGACGGTGAGAGCGGCGTACGTCGGGGTGTCCTGGGCGACGAACCCGACCCTGGCCAGCTGTGCCGTACCGGACGCGGGTCGTCCGCCGAGGACTTCGATGGTGCCGGAGGTCGGGGTGAGCAGCCCGCAGGCCAGTTGTAACAGGGTCGACTTTCCGGCCCCGTTGGGACCGACGAGTCCGACGACCCGGCCGGGCGGCACGCTGAGCGTGCAGTCGGTGAGGGCCTGGCGGCGGCCGTACCGCTTGCCCAGGCCTCTCGCTTCGAGAATGGCGGTCATGACGCGGTCATTGCTCCTCTTCGGTGGATGAGGCCCCGGAGTGCGTACGGAAGGCGGCCAGGAACAGCGCCTCGATGCTCTCGTCGTCGAGCCCGGCGCTTCGGGCCCGATCGAGCCAGCGGACCAGCTCCCGCCGCAGGGGCTCGTGCTCGGGCAGCGAGGCATCGCTGAGGGTGCTGGACACGAACGTCCCGACACCGGGCTTCTTGGCGACCAGCCCCTCGTACTCCAGCTCGCGATAGGCCTTGAGCACGGTGTTGGGGTTGATCGCCACCTTGGCCGCGACCTCCTTGACCGTGGGCAGCCGGTCGCCCTCGAACAGCAGGCCCAGGCGCATGGCCCGGCGCACCTGGTGGACGAGTTGCAGGTACGGCGCGACGCCGGACCGGGCGTCGAGGTGGAACTCGATCACCATTTCCTCTATTCATCTAGGGTCCTAGCACTATAGGACTATGGCGGTGAGTGTGGTGTCAATGGGCCCGGGCATGCGAGAAGGGCGGCACTGTGTGCCGCCCTTCCTTGTACTGCTCCGCGTCCCGGCGTTCGCCGGGAGCGTGGTGTGGGGTCCGCGTTACTTCGCGACCTTCTCCGCGAAGAGCGGAACGACCTTCTCCAGCGCGTACGAGACGGACAGGATCGAGTCCGTGGCGAACGCCTGCGAGATGTCCGTGTCGTCGAAGACGATGTCGTTGCCCGCCTTCACCGACGGGACGGCCTTGTACAGCGGGTCGTTGCTGATGTCCGTGGCCGGGATGCCGATCGGGGTCATGACGGTGAGATCGGCGTCGAGCAGGTCCAGGTTCTCCTTGGAGACGGACACGGAGAAGCCCTCGCCGGCCTGGGCCTCGGCCTTCGGGTTGTTCTTGAAGCCGAGCCGCTCGACGAAGTCGACGCGTCCGGTGCCGCCGACGTAGACGCCGAAGCCCTCGGACGTGCGCGAGCCGACCGTGATGGTCTTGTCCTTGAACTCGGGGTGGGCCTTCGCGGCGGCCTCGAACTTCTTCCCGGTCTCCGCGATCAGTTCCTTGCCCTTGTCCGGCACGCCCATGGCGGCGGCGATCATCGTGGTCTGCTGCTCCCACGAGATCTTGTACTGGTCGCCGCCCTTGGGCACGCCCACGGTCGGGGCGATCTTCTTCAGGGTGTCGTAGCGGGTCTGGTCGCCGCTGGACTTGGTGTCCAGGATCAGGTCGGGCTGGAGGGAGGCGATCTTCTCGAACTCCGGCTCCAGCGTGCCGATCAGCTCGGGCTTCTTGTCATACATGCCCTTGGCCCACGGGCCGACGCCCTCGCCGCCGAACGGCAGCCAGTCGCTGGCCCCGACCGGCTGGCCGCCGAGCGCGAGCACGGTCTCGGCGTCGCCCCAGCCGAGCGCGACGATGCGCTTGGGCTGCTTGTCGACGGAGACCTCGCCGAACTTCGTCTCGACCTTGGCCGGGAACGCCCCTTCGGACGCGCCGCCGGAGGCGGAGGAGGACGCGGAGCTGTCGGAGTCGTCCGACGAGCCGCAGGCCGAGAGGCCGACGAGCAGGGCGGCGACGGCAGCGGCCGCGAGGACGGGGGTGCGGCGTGCGCGCCGGGCGCGGGGAGCGGAAGCGTTCATACCCATTAGGTTAGCCTCGCCTTATGACAACGGTGCCATCGGGTTGACCCACACGGTTTCCGTACGTCGCTCAGGCAGCCGGGTCCTTGACGTGGTGGCGGCCCAGCGGCACGACCATCGGGGTGGCCGACGCCGGGTCCTCGATCACCGAGCAGCGCATCCCGAAGACCTCGCCGACCAGCTCCTGCGTCACGATGTCGACCGGCCGGCCCTCCGCGACGATCCGTCCCGCCTTCATCGCGATCATGTGGTCGGCGTACCGGCAGGCCAGGTTCAGGTCGTGCAACACGGCCACCATGGTGACGCCCTGGTCGCGGTTGAGGTCGGTGAGCAGGTCCAGGACGTCCAGCTGGTGGCTGGCGTCGAGGAAGGTCGTCGGCTCGTCGAGCAGCAGGATGTCCGTGCGCTGGGCCAGCGCCATCGCGATCCACACCCGCTGGCGCTGGCCGCCCGACAGTTCGTCCACGGAACGGTCGGCGAGTTCGAGGACGTCGGTGGAGAGCAGCGCCTGCGCGACCGCCTCGTCGTCCTCGGAGCTCCACCGGCGGAACCAGCCCTGGTGCGGGTAGCGGCCGCGCCCGACCAGGTCGGAGACGGTGATGCCCTCCGGAGCGGTGGGGCTCTGCGGCAGGATCCCGAGCACGGAGGCGACCTCCTTGGTCGGCGTCTCCTGGATCGACCGGCCGTCCAGGAGCACCGCCCCGGCGGAGGGGGCCAGCAGCCGGGCCATCGCCCGCAGCAGGGTCGACTTCCCGCAGGCGTTGGGGCCGACGATGACGGTGATCTTCCCGGGCGGCACGGTCACGCTCAGACCGGGGACGATCTCGCGTTCGCCGTAGCCGAGCCGGACGTCCCGGGCTTCCAGAGTGTGATCGGCCACGACAGGGCCACGCCTTTCGTCGTCTTTCTGATACGTCGCCATGTCCTGGGGCTTCTCCATGTCAGCCCCCGCTGCCCACGCGGTTGGCGCGGGCCAGGAGCAGGAGCAGATACGGGGCGCCGATGATGCTGGTGACCACGCCCACCGGCAGTTGCACCGGGAACAGGTGCTGCGCCGCGAAGTCGGCGACCAGGACCAGCAGCGCCCCGGTCAGAGCCGCCTGCGGCAGGGCGGCGCCCCGGCCCGGGACCAGTCGGCGGGCGATCGGCGCGGCGACGAACGCCACGAACCCGACGGGTCCGGCGGCGGCGGTCGCGACCCCGGCGAGCGCGGTCGCGCAGCCCAGCAGCGCGAGCCGGCCGCCCTCGACCTTCGCGCCGAGCCCGGCGGCCGCGTCGTCCCCGAGCTGGAGGGGGCGCAGCGCGTGGGCGGCGAGGACGGTCAGCGGTACGAGGAGGCCGAGGGCGATGAGCAGCGGCCACACCTGGCTCCAGGAGCGGCCGTTGAGGCTGCCCGCCAGCCAGCGGAACGCCTCCTGCGCGTCGGTGACCTCGGAGCGGGCCATCACGTACCAGACGAGGCTGGAGAGCCCCATGCCGACGCCGATGCCGACGAGGACCAGGCGCTGCCCGGCGATGCCCTGCCGCCAGGCGAGCAGATAGATGGCGGCTCCGGCGACCAGCGAACCGGTGAGGGCGCTCGCGGAGAGGGCGAGTCCGCTGACCTGGAAGAGCAGGGCGGCGGTGACGGCGACCGCGCTGGCCCCGGCGCTGATGCCGATGAGGTCGGGGCTGGCGAGCGGGTTGCGCAGCACGGTCTGGAAGACGGCTCCGGAGAGCCCGAAGGCGGTGCCGACGAGGATCGCGAGGAGGGCCCGGGGCAGCCGCAGCTCCAGCACGACGAACCGCGATCCGCCGTCGCCGCCGCCGAACAGGGTGGCCACCACCTTGTCGATGGGCGTCACCAGGTCGCCGTAGCTGAGCGAGACGCCGAACATGACGATCACGGCGGCCAGCAGGCCGGTGCCGACGAGGACGGAGCGTCGCAGGCTCCGGCCGCGTACGGCGGAAACGCGGCGTACGGCGTCGGCGAGCCGGGCGTCGGATGCGGACGCGGTCTCCTTCAGGCGGGACCCGGTCACCGGGGCGCCGGTCGCCGGGCTGCCGGGGCGGGGCGCGGTCACAGCTCCACCAGCTTCCTGCGCCGGACCAGCCAGATGAACGGGATGCAGCCGATGGCGGCGGTGATCACGCCGACCTGCACCTCGCCGGGGCGGGCGATGACCCGGCCGACGATGTCGGCGACGAGCAGCATGATCGGGGCGAGCACCATGCTGTACGGGAGCACCCAGCGGTAGTCGGGTCCGGTGATGAGACGGGCGGCGTGCGGTACGGCGAGCCCGACGAAGCCGATGGGCCCGGCGACGACGGTGGCCGCGCCGCACAGGATCACCACGGCGAGGGCGGACACCATCCGGATGGCCCCGACGCGCTGGCCGAGGCCGCGGGCCAGGTCGTCGCCGAGGGAGAGGGCGTTGAGCTGCGGTCCGAGGGCCAGCGCGAGGACGGTGCCGACCGCGATGAACGGCGAGACCTGCCAGAGCACCTCGGAGCTCCGCGCGGTCAGCGCGCCGAGCTGCCAGAACCGGAACTGGTCGTAGCTGCCCCGGTCCTGGAGCAGGATCGCGCTGGTCACCGAGGTGAGGACGGCGGCGGTCGCGGCGCCCGCCAGCGCGAGCTTCACGGGCGTCGCGCCTTCCCGCCCGAGCGAGCCGACCCCGTACACGAGGAGGGCGGCGAGCAGCGCGCCGAGGAAGCCGAACCAGATGAACTGGGTGGCGACCGTGAACCCGAGCAGGGTGATCGAGCACACGACGGCGACGGACGCGCCCGCGTTGATGCCGAGGAGCTGGGGGTCGGCGAGCGGGTTACGGGCGACGCCCTGCATCACCGTGCCCGCGAGGCCGAGCGCCGCGCCGGCGAGCAGCCCGGCGACGGTGCGCGGGATGCGGACCTCCTGGACGATGAGCTGCCCCTTGACGGAGACGTCCGGGTCGAGGACCCCGTCGACGACATCGCGGAAGGGCACGTCGCCGGATCCGACGGCGAGGCTGGCGACCACGGTGAGGAAGAGCACGGCGAGGGCCGCCAGCAGCCCGAGCGCGAGCACGGGCCGGCTGCGCCTGCGCCGCGTCTCCTTGTCGCCGCCCGGCGGCTTCTCCTTCTCCAGGAGGGCCGAGCCGCTCACGACCCGGCCACCGGGGCGGCCGGAATGCGGTGGTGCACTTGTCGTTCCTCACGGTTGTTCGTCGGCGACAGGGGGCACCCCTGGGGCACGGGCGACGCCCTCGTCGACCGGTCCACCCCGGACGGGAAACACAAGGGGGGCCAAAGTAAGGTCACCCTAACAGCGCCTGTTCGACCGCGCGCTGCCGCACCCCACGAGCTTCGGAGCCCCTTCCTTGTCGTACGCCGACCCCGCCGACACCACAGCCCTCGCCACCGGTCCGCTGGCCGGGGCCGTGCCCCTGGGCTCGGCGGACGAACTGCGCGAGCTGCTGGGCACCCCGCACCCGATCGTCATCGACAAGGTCCACGACCGGCTCACCGACGACGACCTGGCCCTGCTGGCCCGCTCCCCGCTCTGCACCCTGGCCACGTCGGACGCGGCCGGCAACTGCGACGCCACCCCGCGCGGCGACGCCCCCGGCTTCACCCACGTCCTGGACCCGGGCACCATCGCCCTGCCCGACCGCCCGGGAAACCGCCGCGCGGACAGCTTCCACAACATCCTGGCCAACCCGCACGTGGGCCTGCTCTACCTGATACCCGGCGCGATGGACGTCCTGCGCATCAACGGCCGGGCCACCATCCTCACGGACGCCCCGTTCTTCGACGCGATGACACTGAAGGGCCGGCGCCCGAAGCTCGCCCTGGTCGTCGAGATCGACGAGATCTTCCGCCACTGCCCGGCCTCGCTGAAGCGGTCGGGGGTGTGGGCGCCGGAGACGTGGGCGGGGAACGACGGAGACACCTGATCTCGGTCAGTCGCGCCAAGGCTCCGCCGCCGGACACCCGGCTTCACCCAAGAGGGCGTCGAACCGGCCTGCGGCCGAGAGGTACGCCTGGCGGCCTGTGCGCATCAACTCCGCGCTCCGGGCCCGCTCCTCGCGTTCCAGGTTGATGTCGAGCCTCTGAGCACCCGCGCGAAACTCCGCGACGCCCTCCTCCGCCCTCGCGGCGAGGAGCGCCAGCTCCCTGCCCGTCTCCTCGTCGGCTGCCAGCCGGGCGATCTCCTGCCGCCTCCGTACGTTCGCGTTCAGGTCGTCGGCCACTTGACCGACGACGCGGATGATCATGGGGATCTCCTGGCGTACCTGAACCGTTCCCGCGGGAGCGGGGTGGGTCGTGCCGCCGCCGTCGGCGAGAGGGTCGTCGAGCCCATGGCTTCTCACCGGGATCATCGCCAGCGCGGCGTTCTCGGCGACCAGGTCCGAGGTCGGCTCCCAGGCCGAAGCGAACTGGGCACTGTGCCAACCGACGAGTTCACCGTCGCCGGACGGCTCGGTCCGCGCCCGCTCCCGCCCTGCGCCCTTGGCCTTGAGTTCCAGGAACTTGTCCTGTTCTCTCTTCGCGTCGAACGCCACCCCCTTCTCCTCGTTCTCCTTCAGCCACCTGATGAAGTCCTTCTGGTACTCAGGGTCCTTGGGAAGGTTGTGGGGTGACGCGTATCCCGCTTCCTGGAGTTGACCGAGCGCTTTGAAATGCTCAGGCGTCTGGTCCATGGTGAACCCCGGAGCCTGATGCGCCAGATATTCGCCGGTTCGCTCCTTCGCCCCGTACCTCGACCCGAGAGTCGGATGGTCGGCCCACTTCTCAGGCCCGGACCACAGGTTGTACTGCGTCAGGTCGATCTTTCGATTCGCTGCTTCACCTCCCTGACCCTCCAAGGCGGCGAGCTTCGACATGCTCGTACGGATCCGCTCGTAGAGCTGCTCCGTATGCATGCGCAGGGCTGTCATCAGGTCGAGAACGGTCCGGTTCGCGCGGTCCTCGCCGCCTTCATGGCGGTGCGAGAACTCACCCACCTGCCGCGCCCGCTGGACCGTGGGCACGGCAAGCGCCGGGCCGGCCGCGCTCGACACGATCCCGGCCGTCGCCCGGTTGCCGAGCCCTCGCTGAAGACTGAGCAGCGAACCGGGCGGGAGCGGGCCTCCCGGCCGCACGGGCGGGCCGGCCCTCGATGAACTCTCATCCTGCGTAGCCGAGTTGGCGACGCGGGGCTTCGACCGTTCCTCCGGGGTGTGCTGCCTCCGCATGTCCCAACCTCCGTCTTGGCACGCGCAAGGGACAGAGCATAGTCAGGAACACGGCAAGCGATTCCACTGCGAGTGCTTGATCCTGCTGTTGTGCGTAACAGCAGGACGATACTTCTGAGGGAAGTTCACTCCGAGGTGAGGCGCGCGCGTATCGCCCCCAGCAGGCGGATCACGACCATGTCCGGGTGGACAGCACCAGCAGATAGCCGTCCGGGTCCCGGAGCGTGACGCCCCAGGTGTCCCAGTACGGATTGTGCGCGGGCACCCGTGTGCCGCCGTGCTGTTCGAGCCGCTCCACGAGAGCGTCCGGCACCTCTTCGCCGAGGTAGACCACCGGCAGGTCCTCAGGCGTCGGCCGTGGACGACCGCTTGCCCACGGAGCTTACGAAGCACGCGATCATGCGCGCATCGGACGCTCGACCTAGGGCCGCGGCCGCATCGGCGGCTCGCGCCCCGCGCCCGTGCGCCCTGGCGCGCCTCTGTGCGCTCACTCGAACGCCACGTTCCCTCGACCCGGCCGTGTCGTTGTCGGGATGTGACAGCAGAAGTCTCGCGGAGGAACGCAGCACCCCATGAATGAAGAACACATCCTGCTCAGGGACTTCCTCGCCACGATGAACCGTCTCCAGGCGGACTTCGAACGGCGACTCGACGGCATCGAGCGCGACGCCCTGTCGGGGGCCTTGTCGGGGACACCGGCGTACGGCCACCCGCAGGAGACGACCGACCTCTGGCAGCCCTGGCCCGCGCACGAAACGCGGCGTCCCCTCGGCCTGGAGGCCATCTGGACCGACGCCCGCCGCTCACCGGACGGACGGACCGGCGGACACGAAGCGCGGAGAAACCATTCTTCTCCGCGCTCCCCGTCCCACGGTGCTCTCCCGACGGCAGATCCAGAAAGAAACGTTTCCTTCTGATTCTTCCGAACCTTCTGAGACCGCTACGAAGCGTCGACGGCCCGGGGCTCGCGTCGCATGACCCACAACAGCGGCCCGCCTCCCGGCAGTCGCGCCTCGCCGAGCACCGTGAAGCCGAAGTGCTCGTAGAACGGCAGGTTGTCCGGCTTGGAGGACTCCAGGTAGACCGACAGGCCCGCCGCGTCGGCCTTGGCGAGCCCGGAACGCAGCAGCGCCGCCCCGTGCCCCTGGCCCCGGGCGGCCGGGTCCGCGCCGACCACCGCCAGGTACCAGTGCGGCTCCTTGGGGCCCTGCTCGGCGGCCGCCGCGACCGCGTCCCGGAACAGCGGCGCGCGGTCGCCGAGGATCTCCTCCAGCTCCGCGACCGTCTCCGCGTCGGGAACGGCCTTCTCCTGACCCTCCGGCGACACCCAGAACGCGGCCGCCGACGCGGTGCGCTCGCACACTCCGTGAGGGCCGTACTGCCGGGTGAAGATCGTGGTGAAGTAGCGGACCAGGTCGGCCTCGCGCGCGGGCCCGCCGGGGAAGAACCACTCCATCATCGGGTCATCGGCGAAGGTGCGGGCCAGGGTGCGGCTGATCTCCGGGGCGTCGTCGAGCGTGGCCGCCCGCGGAGTGTTCGTTATCGACATACAGGTCATTCTGCACGTTGATGATCTTGAGCGGGGAGGGGGGGTGCATCGGCCTCCGCACTCCGGGCGCGGTCTCCGGGCGCGGTCTCCGGGCGCGGTCTCCGGGCACCGGCCTCGCCGAACGGATCGGCGACCGGCACGGCCTTCTCCGGCCCCGGGTACGCGGGCGACCAAGCCCGGCCCTCGGGGGAAACGCACAGCCCCTCATCCCGTCGGCCGACGGGATGAGGGGCTGTCGTACGCCCGGAAGGGGCCGCGGCGGGCCCCCGGTCCTCAGGCCTTGCGCTGCATCGACGAGCGCGCCGGGTTGGCCTGCTCCGCCGCCTTCGGGTCCTTCTCGCCCGCCTTCGCGCGTACGCCCTGCTCGACGCGCTTGCCGAGCGTGGCGTCGACGTTCGACCAGTACTGGAACGCCCGCTGGAGGACCGGTTCGGTCACCCCGTTGAGCAGGTGGCCGACGATGTTGTCCACCAGCCGGTCCCGCGCCGCGTCGTCCAGGACCTCGCGGACCATGGTGCCCGCCTGGCCCCAGTCGTCGTCCTCGGCGTGGTCGACGTAGGCCGCCCGGGTGATGTCCCCGTCGGCGTACCAGCTCGGCGGGGTGCCGTAGCGTGCCGTGTCGGCCTCCGGGCCGCCCTTGGAGTTCGGGGCGTAGACCGGGTCGCTGGTCTTGCGGTACGCCATCGCCCCGTCCTTGGAGTACGTGTGCACCGGCGCGACGGGGGCGTTGACCGGCAGCTGCTGGTAGTTGCCGCCGATGCGGTGGCGGTGCGCGTCCGCGTAGCTGAACAGGCGCGCCAGCAGCATCCGGTCCGGGCTCGGGCCGATGCCGGGCACCAGGTTGTTCGGCTGGAAGGCCGCCTGCTCGATCTCGGCGTGGTTGTCCGTGGGGTTGCGGTCCAGCGTCATCCGGCCGACCTCGATCAGCGGGTAGTCGCCGTGCGGCCACACCTTGGTCAGGTCGAAGGGGTTGAACCGGTAGTCCTTGGCGTCCTCGTACGGCATGACCTGGACCTTCAGCGTCCAGCTCGGGAATTCGCCGTCGCGGATGTGCTCGAAGAGATCTCGCGTGTGGTAATCCGTGTCCGCGGAGGCCATCTGGTCGGCCTCGTCCTGCGTGAACGTCTCGACGCCCTGGTCGGTCTTGAAGTGGTACTTCACCCAGAACCGCTGCCCCTGCGCGTTGATCCACATGTACGTGTGCGAGGTGTAGCCGTTCATGTGACGCCAGCTGCGCGGGATGCCCCGGTCGCCCATCAGCCAGGTGACCTGGTGGGCCGACTCCGGCGAGAGCGTCCAGAAGTCCCACTGCATGTCGTGGTCGCGGAGGTTGTTGTCCGCCCGGCGTTTCTGGGACCGGATGAAGTGCTGGAACTTCATCGGGTCCTTCACGAAGAACACGGGGGTGTTGTTGCCCACCATGTCGTAGTTGCCTTCGCTGGTGTAGAACTTCACCGCGAAGCCGCGCGGGTCCCGCCAGGTGTCCGGGCTGCCCCGCTCCCCCGCGACGGTGGAGAACCGGACGACCAGGTCGGTGGTGACGCCCGGCTGGAAGAGGGCGGCCTTCGTGTACGCGGACACGTCCGCGGTCACCTCGAACTTCCCGAACGCGCCGCTGCCCTTGGCGTGCGGCTGGCGTTCGGGGATGCGTTCGCGGTTGAACTGGGCCATCTGCTCGATCAGGTAGGAGTCCTGGAGCAGGATCGGCCCGCCCGGGCCGACGGTGAGCGAATGCTCGTCGCTCTCCACCGGGGCGCCGGAGTCGGAGGTGGTCGGCTTGCGCGAGGTGTCGGTCATGTCGTCGTTTCCTCTTGTTTGTCTTCCGCAGACGCGTCGGCGATGGCTCCTACTACGGCTGCCCTACTGACCCTCTGCCAATGTAGGCAAACGTGGACGAATCGACCCGTCGAGAAGTCGCCGCGAACCGCCCGGATGCGGGCGGGGCGAGACCGGGTCAGCGGGAGCGCTGCCCCGCGACCAGCCGGTAGGCGAGCAGGACGATCACCGAACCGACGACGGCGGCGATCCACGTGGACAGGCTGAAGAATCCGTCGATCGAGTCGACGCCGAAGATCACCTTGCCCAGCCAGCCGCCGAGCAGCCCGCCCACGATGCCGATCACGATCGTGACGAGGCAGCCCCCGGGGTCCTTGCCGGGCGTCAGCGCCTTGGCGATGAGCCCCGCGAACAGGCCGATGAGGATCCAGGCGATGATGCCCACGGAAATCTCCCTTTACGTTGCCGACGCCCGGCGCCCTCGTGGCACCGGGGACCCTCCGCGTATCCCCGTAACCGGACCTCACACATCCGCCGGGCCCCGGCCGTCACCCCGCGGCCCGTCATTCGCCCGCCTGCGTTACGCCGGACGGGGCCGCGGGGCGAGGAACACGGGCCACGGGCGGCCGCGCGCCGGCTGAGTACTTTCGCCCACCCCACTGAGTACGGCACCGCCTCCGCCGACCGGCCCCGACCGTGCGATTCTTCACCCCACGGAACCGGGGGGTTCCGGTCGCCGGGCTTCGGCGACGGGGTGGGACGGGAGCAGTCGTGGATCTGTTCGATGCGGAGCTGGGCGGGCGGGACGAGCCCGATGCGGGAGGCGGGGGCGGTTGCTCCTGGGTCACCGTGGTGATCCTCGGGATCTTCGCGTTGATGGCGCTGCTGGTGCACAAGGTCTTCGGGTGGACGGGGGACCTCCTCTCCGCCCTGTTCTCCTGACGGCGCCCGATCAGCCGCGCCGCCGGGCCGCCACCGCCAGCCGGGTGTCCTCGGTGATCAGGTCGCCGTTGACCGCGCCCGCGGCCATGAGGCCCGCCGCAGCGGCACCGATCACCTGTTCGGTGAGGCGGGTGACGTTGCCCGCCGCCCAGACCCCGGGGACCTCCGTCGCGCCGGTCGGGTCGGTCGGGACGTACGCACCGATCACCACCCCGCCCATCTCCTGCGCCACGGGCTTCAGGCCCAGCGACTCCAGGACCGCCGAGCGGGCGGTGAACCGGGCCTGCACCACCAGCGCCTCGCGCGGGACCACCCGGCCGGACGCCAGCCGTACGCCGGTGAACCGGTCGTCCGCGACCTCCAGGCCCGCCACCTCGCCGTCCACGACCGCGACGCCGCGGGCCGCCAGCTGCTCGCACTCCTCCTCCGACGGCTCGGGCCCCGTGTGGCGGAAGAGGGTCACGTCCTCGCTCCACTGCCGCCACATCAGCGCCTGATGTACGGCGAGGGGGCCGGTGGCCAGCACGCCGATCGGGCGGTCCGCCACCTCGTGCCCGTGGCAGTACGGACAGTGCAGCACCTCGCGCCCCCAGCGCTCCGCCAGCCCCGGCACGGGCGGCAGCTCGTCGACGAGCCCCGTCGTCACCAGCAGCCGCCGCGCCTCAACGCTCCGGCCGTCCTCCGTCACCACCCGGAAGCCCTGCTCGGGCAGCTTCTCGGCCGAGGCCACCCGGCCCTCGACGATCTCCGCCCCGTACCCGGCGGCCTCGCCGCGTCCGATCGCCAGCAGCTCGCCGGGCGGGGTCGACTCGCGGCCCAGGTAGTTGTGCACATGGGACGCGGGAGCGTTACGGGGCTCGCCCGCGTCGATCACCAGAACCGAGCGCCGGGCCCGCGCCAGGGTCAGCGCCCCGCTGAGGCCGGCCGCCCCTCCGCCCACGATCACCACGTCGTACCGCTGCCGCTTCATGCCGCTCCTCCTTCGTCACGCGGCCGCGGACCACCTCAGCCCGCCTCCGCTCGATGACGAGAGTGCGCCCGTGCGGCCGAAACGACAAACATCCTTGCCGAAACAGCAACTCACTCGATACTGAACTCGCACCACACGACCTTGCCGGGGTTCCGCTCCCCAACCCCCCACTTGTCCGCCACCGCCGCGACCAGCAGCAGCCCGCGCCCGCCCTCCTCGTCGGCCCCCGGCACCCCGTCCGCCGGCCGCACCTCTCCGTCGCCGCTGTCGTGCAGCTCGACGCGGATCATGTTCTCGACTCGCTCCAGGTAGATGTGGACCTTGAATCCACGCCCCGGCGGCACACCGTGACGGAGGGCGTTGGTCGCCAGCTCGGTCACGCAGAGCAGCACATCGTCCGCACGCGCTTCGCACTCCCACTCGACCAGCGCCTTACGGGTGAACTTCCGTACGACGGGGATCGACCTGCGCTCACGGCAGTAGAAGGCGGCGCGGTAGAAGGGGAGTTGGGTTGTCTCGTTCATGCTTCCACGCTCACACGGAGTTACTAGGCTGCAGCAGAGCAGAAGCACGTACAAACGCATCTGTACGAGTTCCGGTGGATCGACAGCGGAGAGGTACGGGGAGGAAGCCATCCCATGCACCCGGGAAAGCAGAGCAGCGTCAGGCGAGTCACTTCGTGGCAGCTGGTCGGAGCCCAAAGGACTTCGTCCGGTACGAGCAGGACGCGGTGAGCGTGCTCTCGTACGAGACCCAGCTCATTCCGGGGCCGCTCCGGACCGAGGCGTGCGCTCGCTTCGTCTTCGGCTGCAACTACCCACCGGTCGACGAGGACGTCATCGAGATGCGGGTGGCGGAGCGCCTCGGCCGCCAGAAGATCCTGGAACGCAAGCCCCGGCCCGTCCTCCACTTCATTCTGGAGGAGAACATCTGCACACGCAGTTGGGTGTCCCCGAGGTGATGCGGGACCAGCTTCTCCACCTAAGGCGCTGCATGGATCTGCCGTTCGTCACCCTTCAGATCATGCCCCGCACCGCCCCTGGGCACGCCGGGCTCGGGGGCCCACTTCTCTTGCTGGAGACCTCCGGCCACGGCCAGTTCGCCTATGTCAGCGGCCATCTGCACGCGAGCGTTTTCGACGAGCCGGCTGACGTCAGCACACTTACGCAGAGGTACGGGATGCCGCGTTTGCAGGCGCTCACCGTCCAGGAGAGCACCCGGCTACTGGACGCGCTGCTGGACGCACCGCCTGGAGCACCTTCATCCACGGCGGCAGCGCCGCCCTCTGAGCACGCGGCACCGCCCCGGCCGCCGCCGCGGCCGGGGCGGTTCGCTGTCCGCCCGCTACCTCAGTAGCGCACCCACAACTCGTACACGCTCGGATTGCCCGCGAACGGGTTGCAGATGAAGACACGGCTCCAGAGGGCGTTGTCGGCGCCGGCGTTCCCCACCGCCTGGCACTCCGCCAGGCTGGCGTGGTGGCTGCGGAGCCAGAAGCCGGGGCCCGTGGCGGAGGCTGTCGAGGCGGTGCCGAGGAGCATCGCTCCGGCGGTCGCCACGGTCACCGCGAGAGCGGCAATACGTCTGTGCATGTCGGTAACTCCGTTTTCAGTCAACGCACATGACTGTGCGTCAGTGAATGAATGAGTCGAGCCGATCCGAACAGCGCGCGCCGCCAGGAGAAAGCTAGCGAGCCGGGCACGCCCGCACAATAGGTCTGGACCAATAAGGCGTTGCATATGCCCCATGGCCGTAAACCTGTGTCTTGCCGCATATTTCAGCTGCTCCCGGGCTTCGCCATCAGCTCCACCAGGGCCGAGAAGCTGTCCGTGCCGTGCCCCGCCTCCACACCCCGCCGGAACAGGTCGACGACGGCGGCCGGGAGAGCCGTGTCGACGCCCGCGTCGGCGTTGGCCTCCAGCACGTGCTCGGCGCTCGCCAGCCCCATGGCCAGGCGGTCGACGTCGCCGAGGTGCACTCCGGCATCGATGCGTTCGGCGTAGAAGGCGAAGGTCTCGGCGAGCGAGTCGGCCGTTTCGGCGGCGCTCGGCAGGATGTCGGCGGCCGTCAGACCGTTGGCGCGGGCGAGGGCGACCGCCTGCCAGCAACCCAGCATCGAGGTCCAGAACATGACCATGCCGATCTGGTAGTGAAGCGCGGCGAGCCCCGGGTCCTCGCCCTGGTGCTCGACCCGGCCCGTCAGCGCTTCCAGCACCGGCCGGTGCCGGTCGAACGCCTCGCGCGGGCCGCTGTAGAAGGCGTACGACTCGGGCTGTCCGATGCCCGTGGGCGACGCGCTGACACCGCCGGTGAGCAGTTCAGCTCCTCGCCCGGCCGCCCAGCGGGCCCCGGCGCGCGCCTCCTCGGGCGTGGCGGAGGTGAGGTTGAGCAGGACCCGGCCGTCCAGTGCCTGCGCGGCGGGCTCCAGTACGGCGTGGAACGCCGCGTAATCCGTGAGGCTGATGACGACCGCCTCGTTCGCCGCGACGGCGTCGGCGGGGCTCGGTGCGAGGACCGCGCCCCGGGCCACCAGGTCGTCCGCGCGGGACGCGGTGCGGTTCCACACGGTGACCGCGTATCCACGGTCGAGTAGGACGGCGGCCATCGCCCGGCCCATGGGGCCCAGTCCTATGACGGTGACCGCATGCTGTGCGCTGCTCATCACGTACCCCCAACAATGCTAGAACGAACGCTCTATCCAGAGCCTGCCGAGAAGCTAACACAGCTCTAGAACGAACGCTCTACTCAGTGCCCGCTACAGTGACGGCATGCAGACCAGCACCCGGGACCGGATCGTCGTGGCGACCGCGCGTCTTCTCCAGCGGCAGGGCTATGTCGGCACCGGCATCAAGCAGATCGCCAAGGAGTCGCAGGCCACGCTCGGCTCGATCTACCACTTCTTCCCGGGCGGCAAGGAAGCGGTCGCCGTCGCCGCGATCCGGTACAGCGCGCAGGAGTTCGCGGCGCTCATCGCGGAAGCCCTGGACAGCGAGCCCGACCCGGCGGACGCGGTGCTCTCCTGCACCCGCCAGTTGGCCGCCGGGCTCAAGGAATCGGGCTGGGTCGACGGCTGCCCGGTCACGGCGGCGGCCCTGGAGACGCTCGGCGGCGAGTCGGAGCTCCAGCAGACGTGCGCCGACGCGCTGAACGGCTGGGAGCAGCTCGTTCGCGACAAGTTGCTGGCCTGCGGATTCCCGGCGCAGGACGCCCGCGAGCTGGCGACCACCGTCATCAGCGCCGTGGAGGGCGCCGAGGTCACCGCCCAGGTCAACCGGAGCGAGGAACCTCTCCTGGCGGCGGGCCGCCAACTGGCCCGCCTCATCAGGTCGTACGGGATCGACGCGCCGAGTCGCTGAAGTCCGACCCGGACGACGCCGGTCGCCGGGCTGTCTGTACGTGGTTGCCCCGGCCACAGCCCACGAACGAGGGTGGCCCGGTGACGTCGCCGCTGACCCGTTCCCGGATCACCGAACTGCTCGACCCCGACACCGTGCTGGCCGGGCTTCGTGCGGGCTTCACCGCGCCCGCTCCGGGCGTCCGGCCGTTGCGGATCCGTACGGACCTGCCGGTCCGGGTACGGCGACAGCGCTTCTGCCCGGGGTGATCGGCGGAATCCCGGCCTACACGGTGAAGGTCAACGCGAAGCTTCCCGATGCCGTTCCCGCGCTGCGAGGCCTCGTCCGCCTGCGCACGGTGTCCCGGCTGACCGTGTGCGACACCGACCCCGCGCGGGCGGCCGCGTTCGCCGCGGAACAGGAAAAGCTCCTGGGCATCGAGGTCGAGACGGTCGGCGAGCCACAGAGCGCCGCGGCGCGCGCGGACATCGTCGTCCTCGCGACCTGGTCACGCAGCCCTCGGCCGGCTGCCGCCGATCTGCGCCCGGGCACGCACGTCACCACGCTCGACGCGGACGAGCCCGGCAAGGTCGAACTCGCCGCCGACGCGCTGCGACGCGCCCGCACCGTGGTCGACGATCGTGAACTCGCCGTCTCCATGGGAGCGCTCGGCAACAGCGGGCTGAGCGCAGACGCCGCGCACGCGTCTCTCGGGCAGGTGCTCGGCGGTGAGCGGGCCGGCCGCGAAACGAGCGACCAGATCACCGTCTACGCGCCCGTCGGGCTGCCCTGGCAAGATCTGGCCCTGGCCTGGCCCGTCTACCGGGCCGCCGCCGACGCGGGCTTCTGCCAGAGCGTCGACTTCCTGGCCTGACCACGGCGGCGGACGGTTCGCACACGGAGTTCGCACGCAGAACCGGCCCACCGGATGTTCCCGGTGGGCCGGTCCTGTGCGCGTCGGCTCAGCTGAACCGGGCGTCCTCCACCGTGCTGGTGACCGTGCCTGCGGTGGAGGTGGTCGCCCCCGCCGCGCCGTCGACCAGCTTGCCCAGGTCGCCGACGTCGTCCAGCGCGCCGAGGCTGACCGGCGGTTCGGCGGCGTGCGCCGCGTCGCCGCCTCCCGGGGGCGGGCTGATCGCGGCGATGACCGCTCCGGCGGCGAGAGTGACAACGGCAAGTACGCTTCGCTTCTTCATGCCGGGTTCAACGGCCCGCACCCGGCAAAGGGCACGCATCGATTCTCCGGCGGCTTCGGCAAGCCTCGGACGGAACCGACCCCTCCCCCACCTCTCCCCCATCTCCCGCCACCTCGCCGTAGGCCGACGCCGGTCCGCTGCCTACTCTGTGCCCATGGTGGTCTACGCCCCGGCGGCGCTCCTTTTCCTCGCCTTCTGTGTGAGCGCGCTGCGCGAGCGCCGGAAGTTCAGCAACGCCGTGCTGCTCGGCCTCGCCGTGCTCTGCGGGCTGGCGGGGCTGGTGTACCGGCTGATCGACTCCGACTCCGCGTCGGCCCCGGTCGTGGTGTGGTCGCTGCTGGCCCTGGGCGCGGTGGCCGTCCTTCTGCTGACGTGCTTCCTCTTCCTCAACGGCGTACGCATGCTGCGCAAGGAGGGCAGGAGCCCGTCCAACCTGCTGTCGCTGCTGGCCGCCACGGCGATCCTCGCCGTCGTCGCGCTGCTCGTCACCGCCGCCGTCCTGCGGACTCCGGTGCTGATCGGGGCGGCGACGGCGGCCGGTGGGCTGGCGCTCTACTTCTCGTTCCTGTTTCTGTGCTTCGTCTGTTACGCCTTCCTCTACGGGCGGCTGCGGGTGCGCCGCAAGGCCGACTTCGTGGTGGTGCTGGGCTCGGGGCTGGTCGGCGGCTCCACCGTTCCGCCGCTGCTCGCGAGCCGGCTGAAGCGCGGGCAGGCGGTCCACGCGCGGCTCTCCCGGCGCGGCGGGTCGCCCGTGCTCATCACCTCGGGCGGACAGGGGCCCGACGAGGATCTGCCGGAGTCCCACGCCATGGCCGACCATCTGGTGGCCCAGGGCTTTCCGGCGCATCTCATCGAGCGGGAGGACCGGTCGACGACGACCGAGGAGAACCTGCGGTTCAGCAGGGCGATCATGGAGAAGGCGAAGCCCGACTACCGCTGCGTGGTCGTCACGAACAACTACCACGCCTTCCGCGCCGCCCTCACCGCCCGGCGGCTGCGGATCCGGGGGCAGGTGGTGGGCTCGCCCACCGCCGCGTACTTCTGGCCGAACGCGACGCTCCGCGAGTTCGCCGCGATCCTCGCGGACTACCGGCGGAGCAACGCGGTGATGTGCGTGCTGATCGTCCTCGCCGGAGTGGCCGTCTGGTGGTCGCTGATCGGCTAGGCGGTGTTTCCCGCCGTCTGGGCGACGGCTTCCCGGGCCTGGCTCCGGCGGTCGAACGCGGCCCGGGCCGCCGCGAGCAGCCGTACGTAGAACGGGTGGTCCCGGCGGATCTCCCACTGGTGGAGATAGACCAGCATCTGGTTGATCACGGTGTCGTACTCGATCAGCGTGCCGGACGCGGTGCCGGCCGCCTCGTCCCAGGCGCTCAGACGCGCATGCTGCTCGGGGGTGATCTTCCCCTTCGACGCGAAGGCGTCCGCGTACTTCTTCAGCTTGCCGCCCTGGCCTCCATACCCCAGCTTCTCCTCCAGCATCCGCTGCTGGAACGGGCTGAACTCGGTGTCCCCGCCGAGGGCTTGCCGCAGATCGGCGAGGGTGTTCCTGCGCTCCGTGGCCAGCGCCGCGACCTGGGCGTCGGTCGCCCCGGACTGGACCAGCTCCATCACCGGGCTGCTCCCGAACGCCTGATGGGCCGCGACATGGGTCAGCTCGTGGGCGACGTGCCCGAGCATGAAGGACGAACCGCCCCGGGCCTGGGTGTCGACGTTGAACGTGAACGCGGGGGCCTCGTCGGGCCCGGTGGTGAGCTTCATCCCGGGCATGCCGCCCTGCGGGTACTGCTTCACGGTCACCAGATCCACCACGGCCATCAGCTCGCCGATGACCGCACGGGTCTCCTCGGGCAGCGCCGCGTCCTCGCGGAGTGCGCCGAGCTGCGCGACGAAACCGTCCATCACGGCGGTGAACACCGGCCCCGGCATCTTCTGGGACGCCTTGCGAGCCTCGTCGGCGGGAAGGCGGAGGTCCATCTCCGGGTCCTCCTTCGCGGCCACCATCCGGTCGACCTCGGTCAGCAGCCCCCGGAAGACCGCTTCGGCGTCGAGCCCCGACTGCGCCTCCTCCGCCTCGCCCTTGAGCTGCTTCACTCCGTCGACGCGCTCCCCTCCCCCGGGCTTGTGGGCGACGTAGGCCTCGCACGCCGTGACGATGTCCTTGAGGGCGAGCAGTCGCGCCCCCGGCCGGGCGTCGGGCAGGGCGTAGAAGGCCCGTAGAGCCTGGTCGACCTTGGCGATCTCCGAGCGGCTCCGCATTCCGGAGCCCTTGGAGATCTGCCTGAACTCGTCCTCGGTCACCATCCGGGACACCGTGATCAGGCGCGTCACGGCCGCGTTGCCCAGCGTGCTCTGGAGGCCCCCGGGGGTACGCGGGTCCCGGCCGTCGTGCCGGTCGGCGGTCCGGGCCACGGGCGCGGGCCGCTGCCGGTCGTGGTCCTGGGCCGGGGTCTCGTGGGTGTGCATGGAGTCACGCTAGGCGGGCGGGCGGACGCCGCCCAGGGGCCGAAGGGCAGGATCCGGACGGACCGGGGCAACGCCCGCTGCCTCTCCCGGACGGGCGGGCAGAGCCGCGGCCTCCGGCGGGCGCGCGGCCGGGGCCGCCGTCGGGCAGAGCCGCAGCTCTCTGCTGGGCGCGCGGCCTGGGCCGCCGTCGCTCCGCGCTCCCTCTCCGTACGTCTCTCCGCGCCCCTCGCCGTACGCCTGCCGTACGCCTCTCCGTGCGGGCCGGGCTCGGGGCCCTCGCTCGGGGCCCTCAGGGCTCGGGGCCCTCAGGGCTCGGGGTCCTCAGAAGCCGCCGCCGTCGAAGCCGCCGCCCCCGAAGCCGCCGCCGTCGCCGAAGCCGCCGCCGAAGCCGGAGGAGTCGAAGTCGGAGCCGGAGAAGTCGCCGCCGCCCCAGTCGCCGCCCGCGCCGCCGCCGAAGTCACCGCCGCCGTACTCGGAGGCGTACGCCGGGGTGGCGAGCATCGAGCCGAGCATGGTGCCGACCAGGAGGCCGGGGAGCAGGCCGCCGCCGAAATAGCCGCCGGCCCAGGGGCCGTAGGCCGGGCCCGCTTCCCAGTACGGGCGGCGGTTGCCGTCGCCCACGTCGACCGTACGGCTCATCGGGTCCTCGCCCCGGCCGAGCCGGGCCTCGTCCGCGCCGCAGACCGGGACCTCGCGGGCCGCGCCGCCGGACGGGGTCCACAGGACCTCCGTGACCGCGGGGCCGTGGCGCGGGTCGAAGAAGCACGGCGGGAGGCGGGCCGGTATCTCCGCGCCGGTGCGGCGGGCCTCCAGGACCGCGAGGGAGTAGCGGCCGTCCTCCAGGGACTGGGTGACTCCGCGGACGTCCGAGGGGTGCGTGGCCTTGTCCATTCTCGACTTGGCGCTCTCGTAGGAGTCCAGGGCCCGTTCGTAGTCGGCGCGCATGGTGTCGTCCGCGCCCTTCTCGGCGGGGTGGAAGTCCAGGCGTTCCAGGGTTTCGCCGTACGCGGTGATGTCCTCGTCGACGACGACCCGGAGCTTGTCGAGCGCGATGCGCTCCTCTTCCTCCTTGCGGCGCTTGTTGCGGCGGGAGATCGCGTACGCGCCCGCGCCGCCCGCCGCGACCAGCGCGCCGAGCGTGATCAGGCCGCCGACCGGTGCTCCGGGCTCGTCCGCCGCGCCTCCGCCGGACCAGGAGGCGGGGGCGGTGCCCCGGGCCTGCTCCACGGCACGGTCGACGAAGGCGTTGAGCTGGGAGGGCGCGTCGGTGGCGGTGGCCGGGTTCTCCACGGACGCGGTGAGGTTCTCGACCGCCCGGGTGGGCATGACCTGCGGGTCCGCGCCCGCGTCGAAGCCGTCGCCCAGGCGGATCGCGTAGACGCCGGTGATACCGGTGTCGCTGCGCAGGGTCTTGAGGAGGCCTTCCTCAGGGAAGGCGGAGGTGTCGGGGAGGACGGCGACGAAGACCGGCTTGTCGGCGTTCGTGATCTTGTTCTCCAGGGCCTTCTCGTCAGCGACGGAGAGCTGATCGCGGGCGCCCGGGTCCACGTACACCGGGTCGTCGCGCAGGGCCTGGGCGGCGTCCTGGATGGTCGCGGCGGGCGCGGCCGACGCGGGAGAGGTCAGGGCGAGAGCCGCCGCTGCGAAGATGAGCAGCAGGCCCGCCAGCAGCGCGGGGAAGAGCCTTTTCCTCATACTTAACGCTACTCCAGACGGGCGACGAACGCCGTCGCCCGTCCGGAGAGCGAGGTGCCTAGGCGGCTCGGTAGGCCGTGCGCAGCTTGGCCACCGCTCCGGTCAGGTCACCTTTGAGCAGCAGGTGGTCCGCCTCCGCGAACGGCTTCGAGACCGCCTGCGTGAACTTCCCGTTGATCCTCTGCTGGACCAGCAGCCGGGCCTGGTCCACGATCGCCTTGCCCGCCGGGGTCTTCCCCAGCTTCGCCTTCTCCGCGACCTGGGCGGCGACGGCGAGGGCCGCGAGGGTGAGCTCGCCGCCGGCCGAGGGCTTCTTCAGTGTGGTCAGGCCCCAGCCGTACGGGAACTGCGGGTCGTACGTCGCGTCCCCGACGTTGATCGGAAGCTGGGCCTCCGACTTCGGCCAGGTCACCGGGAGCTGCCCGGTGAAGGCGCGCCTGCCGTAGAGGACGTCGGCGACGCCGTCGCCCTCGGAGCCCGGCAGCCAGGAGGCCACCAGCGCGTTGATCTTGCCGAGCCGGTCGCCGATGAGCTGCGGGCGGCCCGAGACGATCAGGACGGCGCACTTCATGGCGGCGCAGACCTTGTCGACCGCGGCCTTGTCGGCGGCCGTCAGCTCCAGGTCGTGGCCGTTGCCGACGTCGCCGATGCCTTCGGCGTACGGGGTCTCACCGACGACCACCACACCGACGTCGTAGCCGTCCGTGGCGGCGGAGGCGTCCCGCGAGAACGTCACGGACTCCGGGCTCTTCGCCGCCTTCTTCATGCCCTCCAGGATCGTCGTGCCGGTGGTGGTCCTCCCGGAGGAGCCCTGCCAGCTGATGGTCCAGCCGCCGGCCTGGTTGCCGATGTCGTCGGCGTTGGACCCGGCGACGTAGACCTTCTGGTTCGGCTTGAGGGGCAGCACGGCCCCGTCGTTCTTCAGCAGCACCTGCGACTTGGCAGCCGCCTCACGGGCCACCGCCCGGTGCTCGGCCGAGCCGACCTCGTCGAGGTGGGTGGTGTCCGCGTACGGCTTCTCGAAGAGGCCCAGGCGGAACTTCTGGGTGAGGATGCGGGCGACCGCGTCGTCGATCCGGGCCTCGCTGATCCGGCCCGCCGTCACCTCGTCCTTCAGCGTCTTCGTGAACTCCTGGTACGCGGTCGGGACCATGATCATGTCGAGTCCGGCGTTGACCGACGTACGGACGTCGCTCGCGTAGTCGCCGGGAATCTGGTCGATGGCCTGCCAGTCGCTGATGACGAAGCCCTCGAAGCCCATCCGGTCCTTGAGGACGCCGTTGATCATCTCGGCGTTGGCGTGCATCTTCACCGGGCCCTGGTCGTCGCCCAGGACGTCGAGCGAGGAGTACGAGGGCATGACCGTGCCGACGCCCCGCTTCACCGACTCCGCGAACGGCGACAGGTGTACGGCCTCCAGCTCCTCGCGGGTGACCTTGGTGACGCCCTGGTCGATCGTGTACGAGCCGGTGGTGGCGGAGCCGTACTCGGTGCCGCCGTCGCCGACGAAGTGCTTGGCGCTGCCGAGGACCTTGTCGTTGCGGTGCAGGTCCTTGCCCGAGGGGCTGCCCTGCATGCCCTGGATGACCGTCTCCATGGCCTCGACCAGGGCCGGGTCCTCGCCGAAGGCCTCGTAGGAGCGGCCCCAGCGTTCGTCGCGGGTGACGCAGACGCAGGGGGCGAAGTCCCACGGAACGCCGGTGGAGCGGACTTCCTTCGCGGTGATCGCGCCCGTCCTCTCGGCGCTCTTCGGGTCGCGGCCCGCGCCGATGCCGATGTTGTGCGGCATGATCGTCGCGCCGACGACGTTGTTGTGGCCGTGCACCGCGTCCACGCCGTAGATCAGCGGGATCTGGAAGCGGGTGGCCTGGGCGCGCAGCTGGTAGGCGTCGACCATCTTGGCCCAGGCGGCCGCGGTGTTGGGGGTGGGGACCGAGCCGCCGCCGGAGAGCAGCGAGCCGAGGTCGTAGGCGGCGATGTCACCCGGGGTGCGGAGCGCGTTGCGCTCGGCCTGGGTCATCTGCCCGGCCTTCTCGGCGGGCGAGAGGCGGGACAGCAGATCCGCCACCCGCTGCTTCACCGGCAACTTGGCGTTCTGGTACGGGAGTCCATGGGCGTCGATGACGACCTGCGGGTTCTCCCGCGGGGCCTTCGCGCCGGTGACGGTCAGCTCCAGCGGGATCGTCCTCGCCTCGGCGGGCTTCGACGCCTTCGCCGTGCGGACGGTGACCCGGTGGGTGGTGCCGGAGGCGGTGCCGGCGGGGAAGGTGTGGCTGCCGGTGACCGGGGTGTAGTCCTTCCCGGCCGTCGCTGTGCCGCCCTTCGTGGCGTACGTGACGGTGACGGGCTCCTCGATGGGGACGGAGCCGGTGGTGGCGACCGAGAGCGCCAGCTGGGCCGTTTCGCCGTTCTTCACCGGGCGGACGGCCGTGTCGGTGACCACGCTCGCGGTGAGCGCCGGGTCCGCCTTGCCGTACAAATCGACTGCGTCCAGGGCGAATTCACCCGGCCCGCCGCCGGGCAGAGTGAGGGCGTAGCCCCACATCTCGTTCAGGCCGAGGACCTGGTCGATGCCGCCGACGGGCTGGTAGTCGGCCCGGTAGACGAAGTCCGCGAACGGGATCTCGACCAGGTGCCAGCCCTCCCAGTCGTCGGTGAAGGAGGTGGTCCACAGCTCGGACGCGCCGCCGTTCGCGCCGCCGTCCTTGATCTCGAAGTTGATCTTCTTGCCGGAGCCGGGCGGCAGCGGCGCGGTGTTCTGGCCGTACCACCAGAAGCGGATGCCCTGGTGGGCGGTCCAGTTCTGCGGCGGGGTGTCCACGGCGAACTCATGGCTGAACCCGCCGTACGCGCTGATGTCGTAGGAGCCTTCGAGGACCTTTTCGCCCTCGGGGGCGTCGGCACGCTCGGCCAGCTTCAGCTGTGGATGGTCGTCCGCGTCGCCGCCCCAGGTGAAGATCGCGTCGGCGGGCGGGTTGTTGCCGAGCGGCACCTCGCCCTCGAAGCGGTCGACGAGCACGGGGGCCGGTTCGTCGGCGGCCGCGGCGGGGCCGGTGGCCGAGCCTGCGAGCAGGGTGGCCAGCACGGCGGCGGCGGCGAGGGCGGCCGTCGCGGGTCTGCTTCTGCCCCTACGGGGGCGGAGGTGCGGGGTGCGAGTCATCTGAGAGCGCTCTCGTCTCGGGGTCGGGTGCGGATGTACGGGCGGGGCAGGGGGCGTCGGCGCGTCACGCGGTGCCGTCACGCCTTGGCGTCACATGGCGCATTTCGTGGTGCGTCACGTGGCGCATCAGGTGGTGCGTCACGCGGTGTCGTCGCGGGTGAGGCGGATCGTGTCGCGGTACCACTTGGCGCTGTCCTTGAGCGTGCGGACCTGGGTGTCGTAGTCGACGCGGACGATGCCGAACCGCTTGTCGTAGCCGTAGGCCCACTCGAAGTTGTCCATCAGCGACCAGGCGAAGTAGCCCCGGACGTCGGCCCCTTGGCCGCGGGCGGCGACGACGGCGTCGATGTGGTCGGCGAGGTAGGCCGTGCGGTCGGCGTCGGGGACGGAGCCGTCGGCGGCGACGGTGTCGTCGAAGGCCGCGCCGTTCTCGGTGACGACGGTCGGGAGGGCGTAGTCGCGCTGCAACCGCACGAGCAGGTCCGTGAGTTCGGTCGGGGTGATCTCCCAGTCCATCGCGGTACGGGGCAGATCACGCTCCACCACGCGGGTGACGGGCAGACCGTCGGCGTCGGTGGGCGATCCGTCCTCGGTGACGCCGGAGAACTGCATGCCCCGGTAGAAGTTGACGCCGAGGACGTCGAGCGGGGCGGCGATGGCGGCCAGATCGCCTTCCCTGACCGGGAGTTCGATGTGCTGGGCGGCCAGGTCGGCGACGACGTCCTCGGGGTAGCGGCCGTGGACGAGCGGGTCGAGATAGAGCCGGGTGCCCATGCCGTCGGCGCGGCGGCACGCCTCGCGGTCGGCCTCGCCGGCGGTCTCGGGGGTGGCGGTGCCGAGGTTCAGGGTGATGCCCAGCTCCAGCGGGTCGCCCCCGGCCGCGTCCCGCAGCGCACCGGCGGCGAGACCGTGGCCCAGGAGCAGGTGGTGGACGGCGGCCATGGCGTCGCCGAGGTTCCGCCGGCCGGGGGCGTGCACCCCGTGGGCGTAACCGAGCATCGCCGAGCACCAGGGCTCGTTCAGGGTGGTCCAGTGCTCGACCCGGTCGCCGAGGGCCTCGTAGGCGAGGGCGGCGTACTCCGCGAAGCGCAGGGCGGTGTCCCGCGCGGGCCAGCCGCCCGCGTCCTCCAGCTCCTGCGGCAGGTCCCAGTGGTAGAGCGTGATCCACGGGGTGACGCCGCGCCCCTGGAGCTCGTCGACCAGCCGCTTGTAGAAGTCCAGCCCCTTCTCGTTCGCCGGGCCCCGGCCGCCCGGCTGGATGCGCGGCCAGGCGAGCGAGAAGCGGTACGTGTCGACGCCGAGGCCCGCGATCAGCTCCACGTCCTGAGGCATCCGGTGGTAGTGGTCGCAGGCCACGTCGCCGTGCTCGCCGCCCTCGACGGCCCCGGGCACCCGGCAGAAGGTGTCCCAGATGGACGGGGTGCGGCCGTCCTCGGCGGCGGCCCCCTCGATCTGGTACGAGGAGGTGGCGACGCCCCAGCGGAAGTCGGCCGGGAGTCCTCGTACCGGGGCGGGACGGAGGAGTCGCTGCGGGGTGGGGGCGAGGTTCATCGGTCTCCGTAGGCGTAGAGGCGTACGTGGGATCGGGGCGTGGGCGGGGCGGATGGTCAGCGGGCGGGCCCCGGCGTCACCCGGCCCGGGACGCCCGGCTGTCCGGGCCCGGGCGCTGCGTGGCCGGGTGCGTGCAGGTGGCAGGCGACGGCGCGGCCGGGGCCGTCGATGGGCGGGGTCAGCAGCGGGACCTCGGCGGCGCACGGTTCGAAGGCCTTGCCGCAGCGCGGGTGGAAGGCGCAGCCGGTGGGCATCGCGGAGAGGTGGGGCGGGGAGCCGGGGATGCCGGTCAGTTCGCGGCGGGGGCCGTGGAGCGCGGGGAAGGAGTGCAGGAGCCCGCCGCTGTACGGGTGGCGGGGGTCGCGGTAGATCTCCGCCGCACCCGCCTCCTCCACGATGCGGCCTCCGTACATGATCGCGATCCGGTCCGAGAATTCGATCAGGAGCGAGATGTCGTGGGTGATGAACACGACCGAGAAGTTCAGCTGTTCCCTCAACTGGACGAGCCGTCGCAGGATCTGCCGCTGCATGACGACGTCGAGCGCGGTGGTCGGCTCGTCCATGATGACGATCTCGGGTTCCAGGGCGAGCGCCATGGCGATCATCACGCGCTGCCGCATCCCGCCGGAGAGCTGGTGCGGGTAGGCGGCGAGCCGGTCGGCGCTGATACCGACGAGCCCCAGCAACTCCTGGGCCCGCGCAGTCCGTTGGCGCTTCTTCAGCTCCGGGCGGTGGGCGGCGAGGACGTCGGTGAGCTGGCTGTGGACGGTGTGCACCGGGTTGAGGGAGTTCATCGCCCCCTGGAAGACGATGGACAGCTCCTGCCAGCGGAAGGCACGCAGCTGGTGCGGTTCGAGGGAGAGGATGTCGACCCGGTCGCCGCCGGGCCGGTGGTAGTGGACCTCTCCCCCGGTGATGACGCCGGGCGGGGACAGCAGCCGGGTCACCGCGTAGGCGAGGGTGGACTTGCCGGAGCCCGACTCGCCCGCGAGGCCGAGGACTTCGCCGCGGTGGAGGGTGAGGTCGATGTCGCGCAGGGCGTGGACGGCGCTCGCGTCGGTGCCGTAGTCGACGTTGAGTCCGCTGATGGTCAGGACCGGCTCGGCGCTCATGTGCGCGGCTCCTTGCTGGTGTTCTGGCTGCTCTGCGCGCGGTGTCCGTCGCCGGTGGACTTCCGGGCGACGGGGGTGAAGCCGACGCGCATCTTGACCTTCCGGGAGGATCCGGTGGCGGTGCGCAGGCGGGGGTTGACGAACTCGTCGATGCCGAAGTTGATGAGGGCGAGCGCGGTGCCCAGCAGGGCGATGCAGAGGCCGGCCGGGACGAACCACCACCAGGCGCCCTGGGCGAGGGCCTGGTTGGACTGGGCCCAGAAGAGCACGGTGCCCCAGTTCCAGTGGGAGATGTCGGCGACGCCGATGAAGGCGAGGGTGATCTCGGTGAGGACCGCGAAGATGACCGTGCCGACGAATCCGGAGGCGATGACGGCGGTGAGGTTCGGCAGGATCTCGAAGAGGATGATCCGCGGGGTCGACTCGCCGGTGGCGCGGGCGGCTTCCACGTAGTCGCGGCGGCGCAGCGACAGGGTCTGGGCGCGCAGGATCCGCGATCCCCAGGCCCAGGAGGTCAGGGCGATGGCGACGGCGATGACGATGTCGCCGGTGTCGGGCACGAAGCTCGCGACGATGATGATCAGTGGGAGCCCGGGCAGCACCAGGAAGATGTTGGAGAGCGCGGAGAGGATCTCGTCGACGGCCCCGCCGAGGAATCCGGCGCTGACCCCGATCAGGACGGACAGGACGGTCGCGATGACGGCGGCGAGCAGTCCGACGACGAGGACGCCCCGGGTGCCGACGAGGATCTGCGAGAAGACGTCCTGCCCGGTGTGTGTGGTGCCGAACCAGTGGTCGCCGGAGGGCGGTTGGAGCAGCTGGTCGCTCATGGCGTCGGGGTCGTACGGGGCGAGCCACGGGCCGGCGACGGCCAGCAGGACGAAGAACGCCAGCAGGATCAGGCCGGTGCGGGTCTTCCCGCCGCGCAGGAACCGAAGCCGGGCCCGGCGGGTGGGGGCCGCGGGTGCGGGTGCGCCGTCGAGGACGGCGACGTCGGTGGCGGTGATGGACATGGGACCTCAGGCCTTCCGGATACGGGGGCGGGCGGCGCGGACGCGGGTGCTGGACACGGGGCTACGCCTCCTTCCGGGTGCGGGGGTCGAGGGCGGCGTAGACGAGGTCGGCGAGCAGGTTCGCGGCGAGGACGGAGAGCGTGATGATCAGGAAGACGCCCTGCATCAGGGGGTAGTCCTTGCCGCCGACGGCCTGGAGCAGCTGGAAGCCGATGCCCGGGTAGGTGAAGACCATCTCGACGAGCAGGGTGCCGCCGACGATGAAGCCGAGGGAGAGGGCGAAGCCGGAGATGTTGGGGAGGACCGCGTTGCGGGCCGCGTAGCCGAACATCACGCGCCGCTCGGACAGGCCCTTGGCCTGCGCGACCATCACGTAGTCCTCGGAGGAGACGGTGACCATCATGTTGCGCATGCCGAGGATCCAGCCGGCCACCGCGCTGAGGACGATCGTCACGCCGGGCAGGACCGCGTGGTAGAGGGCGCTGGAGATGAACGGCCAGTCGAAGGCCGGGACGAGCGCGTTGTCGTAGCCGCCGGAGTTCGGGAACAGCGACCACTTCTCGGCGAACAGGGCGATGGCGACGAGGCCGAGCCAGAAGTACGGGATGGAGGAGATGAAGGTGGTGACCGGCAGCAGCCCGTCCAGCCAGGAGCCGCGCTTCCAGCCGCTGTAGACGCCGATGCCGGTGCCGAGCACGAAGCTGATCAGGGTGGTCGTGCCGACCAGGGCCAGCGTCCAGGGCAGCGACTGGCCGATGACCTCGCTGACCGGGGTGGGGAAGAAGGTGAAGGAGAGGCCGAGGTCGCCGTCGAGGAGGTGGGCCCAGTAGTCGGTGTACTGCTGCCACATCGACTGCTGTTCGTCGAGGCCGAACAGGGCTTTGAGGGAGTCGATGGCCTTGGTGTCGAGCTGCCCCTGGTAGCGGCTGAGCAGGGCCTGGACCGGGTCGCCGGGCATAAGCCGGGGGATGAGGAAGTTGATGGTGATCGCGGCCCACGCGGTGACGGTGTAGAAGGCGAGGCGCTGGAGGAGGTACTTCACCGGGTGGCCTCCTTCGCGGCCGTGCCGTCGACGCCCGCGTACGTCCGCGGGCCCGTGCCCTCGTACAGCCAGCAGGCCGCCCACTGCCCGTCGGGCAGGTCGAAGCGTGGTGGCAGTTCGGTGCGGCAGCGCTCCATCGCCTTGGGGCAGCGGGGGTGGAAGCGGCAGCCGGTGGGCGGGGTGATCAGCGAGGGCGGCTCACCGGTGCCGGTCTCCTCCTGTTCCTCCTCGGCGACGATGCGGTCCGGGTCGGGTGCGGAGGCGATGAGGAGCTGGGTGTAGGGGTGGGCGGGGTGCTGGGTGACGCGCTCGCTGTCGCCGCCCTCGACGATCCGGCCCGCGTACATCACGAGGGTGGTGTCGGCGAAGTAGCGGGCGGAGGCGATGTCGTGGGTGATGTAGAGGATCGCCAGATGGAGGCGTTCCTTGAGGTCGCGGAGCAGGTTGAGGACGCCGAGCCGGATCGACACGTCGAGCATGGAGACGGGTTCGTCGGCGAGGAGGACCTGCGGGTCCGCGCCGAGGGCCCGGGCGATGGCGACGCGCTGGCGCTGCCCGCCGGAGAGCTCGTGCGGGAACTTGTCCAGGAACTGCTGGGGCGGGGTCAGCTGGACCCGGTTCAGCAGGGCGGCCAGGTTCTCCTCCAGCTCGGCGTCGCCGCTGCCCGCCCGGCCGTGGATCTTCAGGGCGCGGGTGAGGTGGTAGCGCACGGTGTGCACCGGGTTCAGCGAGGCGAAGGGGTCCTGGAAGATCAGCTGGACCCGGCGTACGTAACGGCGGAAGGACCGGCCACGACCGGCGACCACCGGCTCGCCGCCCAGCCGTATCTCGCCCGAGGTGAGCGGATGGAGCTGGGCGAGCAGCCGGGCGACGGTGGACTTGCCCGAGCCGGACTCCCCCACCAGGGCCGTGACGGTGCCGCGTCTCAGCCGGAGCGAGACGTCGTCGACGGCGTGGACGCTGCGGCGCTCGCGGGCGAACAGGTCGCGGGCGGTGCGCCGCAGGGGAAAGTGTTTGGTGACTCCGCGCGCTTCGAGCACCACATCGGTGCCGGTCCGCGCGTGCTCGGGCTGATCGCTGGTTGTCATGGCCGGTTCTTCCCGTCTTTCCCCGTGCCTACTTGGAGGCGGGCTTGAGGTTGAGCACGATCTCCAGGGCGGTGGGCTGGGTGTGCTGCGGCGGGGCGTACGGGTTGGCCTCGGTGGGCCAGCCGATCCAGTTCTTCGTGGAGTACTCGGCTCCGATGGGCGCGGCGGCCGTCGGGATGACCGGGGCCTCCTCGACGAAGATCTTCTGGATGGTGTTGAGGGCCTTGGTGCGGGCCGCGTCCCCGGTGGCGTTGGCGTACTCCTTGAGCGCGGCGGTGGCCTCGGGGCTCTTGAAGCGCCCGAAGTTGCCCGTCTGGGAGCTCTTGCCGATGGGCTGGAGGATCGCCCCGTCCATGATGTTCTGGTACATGTCGTAGGGGGTCGCGCCGCTGTTGGTCCAGTGCAGGGTGGCGTCGAAGTTGCCGTTGGCGACGTCCGCGCCCCAGGCCTCGGCGGTCTGCGTCTTGACCTTCGCCTCGATGCCGAGTTCCTTGATGTTGTCCTTGATGATCGCGAGCCCGGTGATGTAGTCGTTCCAGCCGGCCGGGTCGGTGAAGGTCAGCTTCACCGGCTTGCCGGACGGGTCCTTGAGCACACCGCCGCTGAGGGTGAACCCGGCCTCGCTGAGCAGCTTCTTGGCTCCGGCGACGTCGGGCTTGGTGGTGGCGTCCTGGTATTCGGGCGCGAGGAAGGGCTCACCGGCGGGCAGCGGGATGCCGGTCGGGTTGGTGATCTCCGGGTAGAGCGTGGCCTGGGCCTGGATGTGGATGGCCTTGCGGTCGACGACCATCGCCATCGCCTTGCGCAGCGCCGGGTTGTCGAAGGGCTTGCGGGCGGTGTTGAACCAGAGGCCGTGGATGCCGAGGCCGGAGGGGAACCAGAGCTGGTGGTTCTTGGGGTCCTTGTCGATGAACAGCTGCTTGTGGTTCGGCATGAAGACGAAGGACCACTCGACCTTGCCGGTGGCCAGCGCGGTGGTGGCGGCGCTGTTGTCGTTGTACGCGGTGTAGCGCAGCTCCTTGACCTTGGTGGTGCCGTTCCAGTAACTCGGCGTGGCGGTCAGGGTGGTGGTCTGCGGGGTGAACGTCTTGAGCTTGTACGGTCCGGAGCCGATCGGGGTGCGGTTGGGCCAGGTCTCCGGGTTGTCGACCTTCTCCCAGATGTGCTTGGGCACGATGAAGGTCTGGATGATCTTGTTCTGGTTGACGAACTGGGACTCCTTGAAGGTCAGCACGACCTTCTTGCCCTCCACGGCGATCCCGTCGAAGGGGATGCCGTTCCCGTTGAGCGCCGGGTGCTTCTTGAGGAGGTTGAAGGTGAACTCCACGTCGGCGGCGGTCAGGGGCTTGCCGTCGGCCCACTTCGCCCGGTCGTCCAGGGAGAAGGTGACCTTGGTGAAGTTGTCCTCCCAGGCCCATTCGGTGGCGAGCCAGGGGTCGGCCTTCTCGGTGGGCTTGATCATGTTCGTCATGGCCAGCGGCTCGTAGATCATGTAGCGGTAGCCGAGGACCGCGCCCGCCGAGGTGTTGAGGAACGGGTTGCTGTTGTTGGTCTGCGGTCCGTCCGGCTTGCCCAGGGTCAGCACGCCGCTCGCGGCGCCGCCCCCCTTGTTGGCGCCCGAGTTGGCGTTCGAGCAACCGGCGGCGAGCGCCACCACGACGGTGGCTGCGGCGACCGCTCTGAGGGTGGTGCGACGGCGTACGGACATGGCGACTCCAGGAAGGGGCTGCCGGGGTCGGGAGAGCCCGGCGGGCGGAAGGGGTGCGAAGCGAGCGGGGCGCGGCCGTGCGGCCGGGTCCGTCAGGGCGCCGAGTGGCGCACGACCAGTTCGGTGGGCAGCACGGCCGGTCCGTCCGGTACGGGCGTGCCGCCGAGGTGGGAGAGCAGCATCCGGGCCGCCGTCTCGCCCATCCGACGGGTGGGCTGGCGCACGGTGGTCAGGGGCGGTTCGGTGTGTTCGGCCATCGGGATGTCGTCGAAGCCGACGACGGCGATGTCGTCCGGGACCCGGCGTCCGGCGGCCCGCAGGGTGCGGAGCACGCCGGCCGCGCTGATGTCGTTGTGCGCGAAGACGGAGTCGAACGCGACGCCGCGCGCGAGGAGTTCCTCGACGGCGAGCCGTCCGCCGCGTTCGGTGAAGTCTCCTTCGACGACCAGCTCGGTGGGCAGGACCGAACGGAATCCGGCGGTCCGGTCCCGTACGCAGCCGAAGTGCTGGGGGCCGGTGAGGATCAGGGGCCGGGAGCGTCCGGCGGCGTGCAGGTGGCGGGCCGCGGACGCGCCTCCCTCGTGGTTGGTGGTCACGACGGAGGGGAATTCGGGGTGGTGGCCGCGATCGTCGATGAGCACGATCGGCAGGCCGTCGCGGTGCAGTTCGGTGAGGTGGCCGAGGGTGTTCTCGGGCTCCACGACGACGAGCCCGTCGAAGGCGCGCGCGGACACCTGGCTGGTGAAGCGCTGGACGGATTCGGCCCCGCGGTTGCAGGTGAAGAGCAGCAGCCCGTAGTCGGCGGCCTCGACGGTGTCGACGACGCCCTGGAGCAGTTCGCCCATCCACGGCCAGGTCAGCGAGGGCACGAGCATGCCGACCGTACGGCTGGAGCCACGGGCGAGACCGACGGCTCCGGAACTGGGTACGTAACCGAGCTGTGCGATCACTTCACGAACACGGGCGGCCGTGGAACGGTCCACCTCGCCCTTGGTGTTGATGACCCGTGACACGGTCGTCTTGCTGACGCCGGCCTCGCGGGCGACATCGGCGATGGTGACACGCATCTGGGCCTCCGTTGGACCAGGCAAGGGCGAGGAACAAGCAGGTGGGAGCGGGGTGCGAGCAGGGTGGGGCGGCGCGGCGGGCAGCGTGGTGTCACCTCGGCCGACGCGTTCGGTACCGGTTCCGGAACCGGTACCGGCGTTGCGGCTGGAGTTAACCGCGCCGATACGGGGCCGTCAATACTTCACGTCGAGATTGGTCCGGACCCATCGGCCCACCAGGCAGGACGCGTTGTGCATTCATCTCTTGAACGCGCGAGAGCCGCCGCCCGGTGTCGGGCGGCGGCTCTCGCGGATGCGCCGGCGAGCTACTCCGTGGGCTCGACGCCCGCGCGCAGCAGTCCGTAGGTGTACGCGTCCTCCAGTGCCTGCCAGGAGGCGGCGATGACGTTCTCGGCGACCCCCACGGTCGCCCAGTCGCCGGTGCCGTCGCCGGTGGTGATGAGGACGCGGGTGGTGGACTCGGTGCCGGTGCGGCCCTCCAGGATGCGGACCTTGTAGTCGACCAGTTCCAGCTTGGCGAGCTGCGGGTAGATCCGCTCCAGGGCGACGCGCAGCGCCCGGTCCAGCGCGTTGACCGGGCCGTTGCCCTCGGCGGTCGCGACGATCCGCTCGCCCTTGGCCCAGAGCTTCACGGTGGCCTCGTTGGCGTGGGTGCCGTCGGGGCGGTCCTCGACGATCGCCCGCCAGGACTCCGTACGGAAGTAGCGCCGGGCCCGGCCCTCGACCTCGCCGCGCAGCAGCAGTTCGAAGGAGGCGTCGGCTGCCTCGTAGGTGTAGCCCTTCAGTTCGCGTTCCTTGACCCGCTCCACGACCCGGCCGACCAGGGCGCGGTCGTCGCCGAGGTCGACGCCCAGCTCCTTGCCCTTCAGCTCGATGGAGGCGCGGCCGGCCATGTCGGAGACCAGCATCCGCATGGTGTTACCGACCAGCTCCGGGTCGATGTGCTGGTAGAGGTCGGGGTCGACCTTGATCGCGGAGGCGTGGAGCCCGGCCTTGTGGGCGAAGGCGGAGACGCCCACGTACGGCTGGTGGGTGGAGGGGGTGAGGTTGACGACCTCGGCGATGGCGTGCGAGATCCGGGTCATCTCGGCGAGCGCGCCCTCGGGCAGCACCTTCATGCCGTACTTGAGTTCCAGGGCGGCGACGACGGGGAAGAGGTTGGCGTTGCCGACCCGCTCGCCGTAGCCGTTGGCCGTGCACTGGACGTGGGTGGCGCCGGCGTCCACGGCGGCCAGGGTGTTGGCGACGGCGCAGCCGGTGTCGTCCTGGGCGTGGATGCCGAGCCGGGCGCCGGTGTCGGCGAGGACGGTGGAGACGACGGCCTGGACCTGGGCGGGGAGCATGCCGCCGTTGGTGTCGCAGAGGATGACGACCTCGGCGCCCGCCTCGTACGCGGTACGGACCACGGATTTCGCGTACTCGGCGTTGGCGCGGTAGCCGTCGAAGAAGTGCTCGCAGTCCACGAAGACGCGGCGGCCCTGTTCGCGCAGGTGGGCGACGGTGTCGCGGACCATCTCCAGGTTCTCGTCCAGGGTGGTGCGCAGGGCGAGCTCGACATGGCGGTCGTGCGCCTTGGCCACCAGGGTGATCACCGGGGCGCCGGAGTTCAGGAGCGCCTTGACCTGGGGGTCCTCGGCCGCGCTGCCACCGGCTCTGCGGGTCGCGCCGAACGCCACGAGCTGGGCGTTCTCGAACGTGATCTCCTGCTGGGCGCGCGCGAAGAACTCCGTGTCCCGCGGGTTGGCCCCCGGCCAGCCGCCCTCGATGTACCCCACACCGAAGGTGTCCAGATGACGGGCGATGGTCAGCTTGTCGGCGACCGTCAGGTTGATGCCCTCACGCTGAGCACCGTCGCGCAGTGTGGTGTCGAAGACATGGAAACTGTCGTCGGTGGCGTTGGCCTTGGTGGTCATGCTGGTGTGACTCCTGTCGGATGAGTGGATCCGGACGATCGGGTTCCACTTGCCCCCATCATCCCGCGCGCACCGTTCCGGCCCGGGTACGGGCCGGAAAACGAAAAAACCCCTCGCGGGTGCGAGAGGTCTGCGCGCGGGTCTGGGGCACGATGGCCGTGCCGTACGGGGTGGTACGGGACGGTCACTGCGGACCGGCGCGCCTGCTGCCAATAATCATGACGAACGAGGACACGGCAGAAGTCTCGCACAGCGAACGCTTCGTGACGGCGGTGTCTCAGGATGCGGTCGTGACGCTGGTCGCATCGCCCTTTCGGCCCTCCGGCGTCAGCGTCTCGTCAAGGAACTCCGCCGTCTGCGCCAGCACCTGTTCGCGGCCCGTTCCCGGGATCCCGACCGTCACATGGATGCTGAACCCGTCGAGCAGCGCCCGCAGCCGGGCGGCGTACCGCTCGGCGTCCACCGGCCGGAACTCGCCGCGCGACATCCCCTCGGCGAGCAGCGCCACCAGGTCGCGGTGCCAGGCGCCCTCGATCGCGGCCTGCCGGGCGCGGGCGTCGTCGTCGTCGGCGTTCTGCGAGCGGCCCCAGACCTCCAGCCAGAGCGTCCAGTGCGGGTCGCGGTGCCCGGCGGGCAGGTAGAGGTCGATGTACGCGTCCAGCCGCTCCCGGGCGGATCCGGACCCGGGCCCGGCGAGGAGGGCACGCCGCTCGGCCCCGAGGCGGTCCTCGCTCCACTCCAGGGTCCGGAGCAGCAGCTCGTCCTTGGTGCGGAAGTAGTAGAGCAGGTGCCCGCTGCTCATCCCCACCTCGCGCCCGAGCCCGGCCATGGTCAGCCCGTCGAGCCCGCGCTCGGCGATGGTGGCCATGGCGGCGGCGAGGACGTCCTCGCGGGGCGGGGCGGCGTGGTGGGTGCGGCGGGGCGCGGGGGTCATGGGTTCGCTCGTACCTTCGGCTGCTGCTGGGTGATGCAGTGGATGCCTCCACCGCCGGCGAAGATCGTACGGGCGTCGACGAGTGTCACCGTACGGTCCGGGAACAGGCCCCGGAAGATCGCGGCGGCCTCCTCGTCGCGCGGGTCGTCGAAGGCGCAGAGGACCACGCCGTCGTTGCAGAGGTAGTGGTTGATGTAGGAGTAGTCGACCCACTCGCCGTCCTCGTCGCGCAGCACGGTGGGCGCGGGCACCTCGACGACCTCCAGGGCGCGGCCCCGGGCGTCGGTGGCGGCCCGCAGGACGGCCAGCAGCTCCCGGGTGACCTCGTGGTCGGGGTGGGCCGGGTCGGGCTGGACGTGGGCGAGGACGGTGCCCGGGCGGGCGAAGGCGGCGACGATGTCGACATGGCCGAGCGTGCCGTACGTCCCGTAGTCGCCGGTCAGCCCGCGCGGCAGCCAGATGGCCTTCTCGGTGCCGAGGCGGGCGTGGATCTCCGCCTCGACCCGCTCCTTGCTCCAGCCGGGGTTGCGCTCCTCGCCGAGCTGGACGGTCTCGGTGAGCAGGACGGTGCCTTCGCCGTCGACGTGGATCGCGCCGCCCTCGTTGACGAGCGGGGAGCTGTGGGCGGGGGTGCCGGTCAGCTCGGCGACGGCCCGGGCGATGTGCTGGTCGTGCTCCCAGCGGGCCCAGCCCTGGGCGCCCCAGCCGTTGAACGTCCAGTCGACGGCGGCCAGCGTGCGGCCGTCGGTGACGAAGGTGGGGCCGATGTCCCGCATCCAGGCGTCGTCGAGCGGCCGCACGGCCAGCTCCACGTCGGGCCCGAGCAGCGCGGCGGCCCCCTCCTCCTGACCGGGCCCGACGACCACGGTGACCGGCTCGAAGCGGCGTACGGCACGGGCGACGTCCGCCCAGGCGCGGCGGGCCTCGGCCAGCTCGGCGTCGGAGGCGAAGGTGGGGTTGGGCCCCGGCCAGGCCATCCAGGTGCGCTCGTGCGGGGCCCACTCGGGGGGCATGCGGAAGGGGGCGGGGGTGGATGGCATGGGGGCTCCAGGTCGAGGTGGTTAGAGTGCCACTCTAACCATGCCTCATCACTGTACGAAAGATTTCCGGGATCACTTCGAGTGGCGCTCAAATCTTCTCGTACGGAAAAGGCCGCACCGGCGAGCAGCCGGGTGCGGCCTTGTCCAGGGTCGGAGGGGTCGGAGGGGTCGGGAAACCCCGGGGAGCCCTAGCCGAGCGGGTGCATCCAGCCGTGGGTGTCCTCGACGACACCGCGCTGGATGTCGAGAAGGCGCTCCCGCAGCTTCATGGTGACCTCGCCGGGCTCGCCGCCGCTCTGGGTCCACTCGCCGCCCTCGGACTTCACCAGGCCGACGGGGGTGATGACGGCGGCGGTGCCGCAGGCGAAGACCTCGACGAGGGTGCCCTTGGCGGTGTCGTCGCGCCACTGGTCGATGGAGACCCGGCCCTCCTCGGAGCCGTAACCGAGGTCGCGGGCGACCTTGAGGAGGGAGTCACGGGTGACTCCGGCGAGGAGGGAGCCGGTGAGGGCCGGGGTGATGATCTTCTTCGAGCCGTCCTCCTGGGCGTACACGAAGTAGAGGTTCATGCCGCCGAGCTCCTCGACCCACTTGTGCTCGACGGCGTCGAGGTAGGCGACCTGGGCGCAGCCGTGCGCGGCGGCCTCGGCCTGGGCGAGGAGGGAGGCGGCGTAGTTGCCGCCGGTCTTGGCGTCGCCCATGCCGCCGGGGACGGCGCGGACGCGGTTCTCCGAGAGCCAGATGGAGACCGGCTTCACACCGCCGGGGAAGTAGGCGCCGGCGGGCGAGGCGATGACCAGGAAGAGGTACTCGTTGGCCGGCTTCACGCCGAGGCCGACCTCGGTGGCGATCATGAACGGGCGCAGGTAGAGGGACTCCTCGCCGCCGTGCGCCGGGACCCACGCCTTGTCCTGCTGCACCAGCGCGTCGCAGGCCGCGATGAACGTCTCGACGGGCAGCTCGGGCATGGCGAGCCGGGCGGCCGAGCGCTGGAAGCGCCGGGCGTTGGCGTCGGGGCGGAAGGAGGCGACCGTGCCGTCGGGCTGGCGGTAGGCCTTCAGCCCCTCGAAGATCTCCTGCGCGTAGTGCAGGGTCATGTTGGCCGGGTCCAGCGACAGCGGGCCGTAGGGCACCAGCTCGGCGTCGTGCCAGCCGCGGCCCTCGGTCCAGCGGATGGTCACCATGTGATCGGTGAAGTGCCGGCCGAATCCGGGGTTGGCCAGGATCGCCTCGCGCTCCGCGTCGGACAGCGGGTTCGAGGAGGGCTTGAGCTCGATCGTGGGCGTCGTCATGAGTGCGTGTCCTTCACCGGTCTTGTGTGTGATGGACCGCGCCCACGCCCGTGCATGCCCGACGCTTTCCGGTCAGGTCCTAGGACGTCCGAGCTTTACCGCGAGCCACGGCCCCGCGTTCGATTATCACTTGCGGGGGGCCGTGCACGAAATGGTGTGAATGCGGTCCAGGGGTCGATGGTGGCACCCGGGGGCCGCACAGGTGAAGCCGCCGGGTGCTTTCGCTGACCCGGCGGCCTCGAATGGAGTCGTCGGGTCAGCTCGCTACGCGTACCGCGAGAGCGTCGCCGATCTCGTCGGTCGTCCGCGCAGTGGCCCCGTCGCGCTCCGCGAGATCGGCGGAGACGGCGTCCTCGATGCGCGCGGCCTCGGTCTCGTAGCCGAGGTGGCGCAGCAGGAGGGCGACGGAGAGGACCGTGGCGGTCGGGTCGGCCTTGCCCTGCCCCGCGATGTCGGGGGCGGAGCCGTGGACCGGCTCGAACATCGACGGGAACGCGCCCGTCGGGTTGATGTTGCCGGAGGCGGCCAGGCCGATGCCGCCGGTGACGGCGGCGGCGAGGTCGGTGAGGATGTCGCCGAAGAGGTTGTCGGTGACGATGACGTCGAAGCGCTCCGGCTGGGTGACGAAGAAGATCGTCGCGGCGTCGACGTGCAGATAGTCGGTGCTGACCTGCGGGTACTCGGCGGCGACCCGGTCGAAGGTGTTCTTCCACAGGTGGCCGGCATAGACGAGGACGTTGTTCTTGTGGACCAGCGTCAGCTTCTTGCGGGGCCGGGCGGCCGCGCGCTCGAAGGCGTCCCGGACCACGCGCTCGACGCCGTACGCCGTGTTCAGGCTGACCTCGGTGGCGACCTCGGCGGGCGTGCCGGTGCGCAGCGAGCCGCCGTTGCCGGTGTACGGGCCCTCGGTGCCCTCGCGCACGACGACGAAGTCGATGTCGGGGCGACCGGCGAGCGGGGTCGCGGTGTTCGGGAAGAGCTTGGAGGGCCGCAGGTTGATGAAGTGGTCGAAGGCGAAACGCAGCTTCAGCAGCAGCCCCCGCTCCAGGACGCCGGACGGCACGGACGGGTCGCCGATCGCGCCGAGGAGGATGGCGTCGTGGTTCTTGAGGGCTTCCAGCTCCGTGTCCGGGAGGGTGTCACCGGTGCGGTGCCAGCGCTGGGCGCCGAGGTCGTACTCCTTGGTCTCCAGCTTCACATCCTGCGGGAGGACAGCGTTGAGGACCTTGAGGCCCTGGGCCACGACTTCCTGGCCGATTCCGTCACCGGGGATCACTGCGAGATCGATGCTGCGAGACATGCCGGAAGCCTAACGGTGCGTCCCACCCCATGACATCCGACGTCCACCATTCGGACGGGACGCAAGGGTGTTCGGTGTACGGGCGGGCGGAGCGGCGGGTGGGGTGGCTGCGGCTCAGTGGCCGGTCGAGCCGCCGTTGTCGCGGCGGTCGAGGGCGCGCTGGAGGGCGGCGGCGGCGTTCTTGCGGTCCGACTCCGACTGACGGGGAGTGTGGCGGACGCGGCGTGCGGTGGAGGTGGCCATGATGGATCGACTCCTTGAGATCGCGTGGATGTCGGGACCGGGCGTCGGGCGAAGCCACGACGCGGCACGGTGCCGAGGGATCGAAATCGGATTTCGAGGTGCCGGAAGGAGCGGGGAGCGTACGCCGCAGGGGTTACCTGCTTCGGGGCGCGCGCCCGCAACCGCCACAGTCGCTCGATCGAGCGATTCGTTCGGCTCCTACAAAGCTAGGACAGTCGGGCCGCTCTGTCTCCACAGTTAGTCGGACTTCCTACTATCTGAGACGGCCGACTCCGCGCGTTCCGCCCGCAGCTCCCGGATCAGTGCCCGCACCGCGAGCGATCGTGCCTGCTCAGGGGTGGTGACATAGCCGATCGAGCGGGTGGGGCGGTCGGGTCCGAGAGCGGTGATCTCGGTTCCGGCGGGTGCTCCGTACAGGGACAGACCCGGCATGATCGCCATGCCGAGGCCACGGGAGACCATCGAGAGCACCGCCCCGTCGTCCTCGGCCTCGACCGTCGCCCGGGGGATCCACTCCTGGGCCGCCCACCAGTCGCGGGTGTACGAGGTGCAGTTCTCGACCCAGTCGACCAGCGGCAGGGTGCGGGGTGCCGCGTGTCCGGCCGGGTGCACCAGGGAGTACTCCTCCTCCAGCAGTACGCCGCCGACCAGGCCCGGCGGCACCGGCGAGGTGGTCCCGAGCGTCGCGACGGCCAGGTCCGCCCGCCCGTCCAGCACCTCGCCCGCCGTGCCCCGGCCCACCTCGCGGACCATCCGGACCACCGGCTCGATGCCCGGATGGCGGGCGGTGAGGCGTTCCAGCGCCGGCGGCAGCAGATACAGGGCGGCACTGCGGAAGGCGGCGATCCGCAGCGGACCGCTCACCGTGTCCGCCCCGCCGGACCCGGCGGCCACCCCCCGGGCCTCGGCGCCCAGCACATCGAGCAGCCTGAGGATGCGCCGGGCGTGCCCGGCGACCACCTCACCGGCCGGGGTGGGCGCGGCGCCGAGCCGTCCGCGGTCGAAGAGCACCGCGCCGACCTTGCGTTCGCTGGCGCGTACGGAGTGGGACACGGCGGACTGCGTCATGCCGAGGGTCCGGGCGGCGGCGGAGAATCCGCGGGCGTCGGCGACGGCGGCGATGACGCGGAGTTCCTGCGGGAGGAGGTCGGTCACCGCTCCGCCCGCCCCATGCCCCGCACCTCATGTGATCCCGCCCCCGGGCCCCCTGCATGAAAGCTGTTCATGGAAAGGATTGTTCCATCGACGACGCCCCCTGTCCGGCCGTCGCGTTCCCTCCTACCGTCGTCGGCATGACGACACAGCGCACCGCCCGCGCCTTCCAACTCGCCGCCCGCCCGCACGGTTTCCCGACGGCGGACCTCTTCACCGTCGACGAGACGCCCGTACCGGAACCGGAGCCGGGTACGGCCGTGGTGGAGAACCTCTACCTCTCGGTGGACCCGTACCACCGCGAGTTGATGGACGAGGGCGGCTGGGAGCTGGGCACTCCGCTGGAGGGCCGCGCCATCGGCCGGGTGACGGCCTCCCGCGCCCCCGGCCTCACGGAGGGCGACCTGGTCTTCCACCGTGCGGGCTGGCGGACCCACGCCGTGGTGACGCCCGGTCAGGACGGCGTGCGGACGGTGCCCTCGTACGACGGGGTCCCGCTCGCCGCCCACCTCTCGATCCTCGGCGGCACCGGGCTCACCGCCTATGTGGCGCTCACCCGGACGCTGGAGTTCCGGGCCGGTCAGGACCTCTTCGTCTCCGCGGCGGCGGGCGGGGTCGGCACGGCGGTGGCGCGGATCGCGCGGCTGCTCGGCGCCGGACGCCTGATCGGCAGCGCGGGCACGCCCGCCAAGGTCGCCCGGCTGACCGGGGAACTCGGCTTCGACGCGGCCTTCGACTACCACGACGGGCCGGTCGGCGAACTGCTGGCGAAGGCCGCCCCGGACGGCATCGACGCCTACGTCGACAACGTCGGCGGAGACCATCTGGAGGGCGCGATCTCGGTCCTCCGCGACCATGGCCGGATCGCCTGGGTCGGCGCGATCTCGCAGTACCACTCCGCCCACGAGCCGCCCGCCGCTCCGCGCAACCTGTTCGACATCGTGGGCAAGAGCCTGCGCCTCGAAGGGGTGCTGGTGCGCGACTACGGGTACGCACAGGCGGAGTTGGAAGCGCTTCTGGTGCCGCATCTGCAGAGCGGTCTGATCGCGCCGGACGTCACCGTCGTGGACGGTTTCGAGCGGACGGTGGACGGGTTCTTCGGCATGCTGCGCGGCGAGAACACCGGCAAGATGCTGATCAAGATCGCCGACTGAGGCCCGCCGGTGACCGGCGCCCGCGTGCGCAAAGGCCCGCCCGGACCGTGTGCGCGGTGGTCCGGGCGGGCGTCGGGCTCGTGCGGCTGCCTCAGCCGCCCGCAGGTCAGTACACCGTCACGCCGTACGCCGAGAGCGCCTCGGTGACCGGCTGGTGGATAGCCGAGCCCGCGGTGCCCGAGCAGCCGGAGCTGCCGGAGTGGATGCCGAGGGCGACGGATCCGGCGAAGTGCGCGCCGCCGCTGTCGCCGCCGGCCGAGCAGGCGGTGGTGCGGACCATGTTGTAGACGGGCCCGTCGCCGTAGTTGACCGTGACGTTGACGGCGGTGACGGTGCCGGAGGTCACCTTGGTCGTGGAGCCGCTCTTCTGGATCGCCTGGCCGACGACGGCGTCGGCGGCGGAGGTGATGTCCCGGGTGGAGCCGTTGTAGAGGTCGACCGTTCCGGCGGGCGAGGAGCCGTCGGTGTAGCGGACGATGCCGTAGTCGTTGGTCGGGAAGCTGGTGCCCTCCCGGACGCCGATGACCGAACCGCCGGAGCTGGCCGACCAGTTGGCGGAGATGTTGGTGCAGTGTCCGGCGGTCACGAAGTAACGGGCCCCGCCCTTGGTGACGTTGAAGGCGGCCGAGCAGCGGCTGCCGCCGCCGTAGATCGCTCCGCCGCCCAGCACCTCGCGGCGGAACTCACCGGGGACGCGCTTGATGTCGACCGCGCCGTCGAGCCGTTCGGCGACGGCTTCGAGGCGGGCCAAGTCCCGCGCGGAGACGGAGGAGTCGGCCTCGACGGCGACCCGGTTGGTGCGCGGGTCGATGCCCCAGGAGGTGCCGGTGATCTTCGCCTCGGCCTCCAGAGTCGCCATCGCGGCGTCGAGCTGGGCGGCGCTGCGGGCCACCCGGCGGACCGTGGCTCCGGTGGCGCGGGCCTGCTCCTCGGCCCGGTCGGTGGTGACGGTGACGACCAGCTTCCCGGTCTTCGCGTCGAGGTAGGTTCCGGCGGTGGCGGCCCCGAGCTGTCGTTCGACGGCGGCGTCGAGCGCGTACGCGGACGGGGCGGGGATCGCCGAGGGTGCGGCGGCGGGAGCGTCGGCGGCGGCGGAGGGGGCGGCTCCGAGGCCGAGGGCGCCGGCGACGAGCAGCAGGGAAACGCCCAGGCGCGCGCGGGAGTTGCGTCTCATGGGGGAACTCCTTCAGGGGTGACGTGTGGGGACGTACCGAGAAGGAATTTGACATGCCCATTACCTAAACCACAAGACCGCGTGACCCGGGGCCACGCCGACGGCCCCGTACAGGTGCGCACATGGAAACCGCCCCCCGGCCGGCAGGGGGGCCGGTCGGGGGGCGGTGCTCTGAGGGGGCTCCGCAGTGGAGACCCCGGGTCCGGGGCGTCGTGCTGCGGCGCCCCGGGAGGGCGTCAGCCCTGGTGGGGGTAGGTGTAGTCGGTCGGCGGAACCAGCGTCTCCTTGATGGCCCGGGTCAGGGTCCAGCGCTGGAGGTTCTGCGGGGCGCCCGCCTTGTCGCAGGTGCCGGAGGCGCGGCCGCCGCCGAAGGGCTGCTGGCCGACGACGGCGCCGGTCGACTTGTCGTTGATGTAGAAGTTGCCCGCGGCGTAGCGGAGCTTGTCCATCGTGTACGCGGCGGCCGCACGGTCGCCCGCGATGACCGAGCCGGTCAGCGCGTAGTCGGAGACGGACTCCATCTGCTCCAGCATGGCGTCGTACTTCTCGTCCTCGTACACGTGGATCGCGAGGATCGGACCGAAGTACTCGGTCGTGAAGACCTCGCTCTCCGGGTCGGAGCAGACGATGACGGTCGGGCGGACGAAGTAGCCCACCGAGTCGTCGTAGGTGCCGCCCGCGATGATCGTGCACGCCGGGTCGGACTTCGCGCGGTCGATCGCGGCCTTGTTCTTGGCGAACGAGCGCTCGTCGATGACGGCCCCGATGAAGTTCGACAGGTCGGTGACGTCGCCCATCGTGATGGAGTCGACCTCGGCCGCGAACTCCTCCTGGAAACCGGAGTTCCAGATGGAGGCCGGGACGTACGCCCGCGAGGACGCCGAGCACTTCTGGCCCTGGAACTCGAAGGAACCGCGGGTCAGCGCGGTCTTCAGAACGGCGCGGTCGGCGCTGGGGTGCGCGACGACGAAGTCCTTGCCGCCGGTCTCGCCGACGAGCCGCGGGTAGGTGCGGTAGTTGGCGATGTTGTTGCCGACCGTCTTCCACAGGTGCTGGAAGGTGGGGGTCGAGCCGGTGAAGTGGATGCCGGCCAGGTCGCGGTGGTTCAGCGCCACCTCGGAGACGGCGATGCCGTCGCCGGTGACCAGGTTGATGACGCCCTTGGGCAGACCGGCCTCCTCCAGGAGCTGCATCAGCAGCACGGCGGCGTGGGTCTGGGTCGGGGACGGCTTCCACACCACGACGTTGCCCATGAGGGCGGGGGCGGTGGGGAGGTTGCCCGCGATGGCCGTGAAGTTGAACGGCGTGATCGCGTAGACGAAGCCCTCCAGCGGGCGGTGGTCCATACGGTTCCACACGCCCGGGGAGTTCGCCGGGGGCTGCTCGGCGAGGATCTGCCGCGCGTAGTGCACGTTGAAGCGCCAGAAGTCGATGAGCTCGCAGGGGGTGTCGATCTCGGCCTGCTGGGCGGTCTTGGACTGGCCGAGCATGGTGGAGGCGGCCAGCGTCTCGCGCCAGGGGCCCGACAGCAGCTCGGCGGCGCGCAGGATGATCGCCGCGCGGTCGTCGAACGCCATCGCGCGCCAGGCCGGAGCGGCGGCGAGGGCCGCGTCGATGGCGTCCTGGGCGTCCTGCTCGGTGGCGCCGGCGAAGGTGCCGATGACGGCCTTGTGGTTGTGCGGCTGTACGACGTTGACCCGCTCGCCGCCACCCATCCGCTTCTCGCCGCCGATGGTCATCGGCAGGTCGATCGGATTGTCGGCGAGCTCCTTGAGCTTCACCTCCAGGCGGGCGCGCTCCGGGGAGCCCGGGGCGTAGGAGTGGACCGGCTCGTTGACCGGCGCGGGGACCTGGGTGACGGCGTCCATGATTGCCTTGTCTCCTTGGTGTCGGCGGGGGTGTGGGTCAGCCCGGGGGCTGCTCAGCCCTTGGTGAGGATCGAGCGGCCGAAGAACAGCAGGTTGGCCGGCTTCTCCGCGAGGCGGCGCATGAAGTATCCGTACCAGTCGGTGCCGTACGCCGTGTAGACGCGCATCCGGTGGCCCTCGGCCGCGAGCCGGATGTGCTCGTCGCTGCGGATGCCGTACAGCATCTGGAACTCGTACTCGTCCAGTTTGCGCCCGGCCTGGCGGCCCAGCTCCTGGGCGATGGCGATGAGACGGGGATCGTGCGACCCGATCATCGGGTAGCCCTCGCCCTCCATCAGGATCCTGGTGATCCGGACGTACGCCTTGTCGATCTCGGCCTTGTCCTGGTAGGCGACGGAGGCGGGCTCCTTGTAGGCGCCCTTCACGATGCGTACGCGGCTGCCGGCGGCGGCCAGGCGGCGGGCGTCGTCCTCGGTGCGGAACAGGTAGGACTGGATGACGCAGCCGGTCTGCGGGAAGTCCTTCCGCAGCTCCTCGTGGATGGCGAACATCGAGTCGAGGGTGGTGTGGTCCTCGGCGTCCAGGGTGACCGTGGTGCCGATGGCGGCCGCCGCCTCGACGACCGGGCGGACATTGGCGAGGGCCAGCTCGTGGCCGCCCTCCAGCGCTTGTCCGAACATCGACAGCTTCACGGACATCTCGGCGCGGGTGCCCAGGTCCAGGGCCTTCAGGCGCTCCACGAGCTCCAGGTAGGCGTCGCGGGCGGCCTCGGCCTGCGCGGGGGTGGTGATGTCCTCGCCGACGACGTCGAGCGTGACCTCCAGGCCCTTGTCCGCGGCGTCCTCGACGATCGGCACGACCTGGTCGACGGTCTCCCCGGCGATGAAGCGGTCGACGACCTGCTTGGTGCCGGGCGCGGCCGAGACGAACCGGCGCATCTTGTCGCTGCGCGATGCGGCGAGAATCACGGGACCCAGCACGGGGCACCTCCACGAATGTACGGACGAAGGGCCGTAACGGTGCGAACGTGAACGGACCGGTACGGCACGGATAACCACCGTGAAATCTAGGGACCGCTCCGATCCTGTGCCATCGACACCTGTCACGCATCCGTGGCCGCCATCTCAGACATCTGTCTGAAGAAGACCGCGAAGGGGTGCAGAATGGCGGAGTGACAGGCGATTACCAGGAACTGGTCGACGAGATCTCGGCCCTCCTCGACGCTCCGGCCACCCTGGAGAACCGGGACTTCGGCCTGGTCGCCTTCGGAGCCCACGACAGCGACGACGACACCGCGATGGACCCGGTCCGCACCCGCTCGATCCTGACCCGGCGCTCCACGCCCGCCGTGCGCGCCTGGTTCGAGGGGTTCGGCATCACCCGGGCGACCGGGCCCGTCCGGATTCCCGCCGCCCCGGAGGCCGGGGTGTTCCGGGACCGCATCTGCCTTCCGGTACGCCATCGGGGTGTCGTCCTCGGTTACGTCTGGCTGCTCGACGCGGACCCGGGCCCCACCGACGAACAGCTGGCCGCCGCGATGGAGGTCGCCGCCCGGATCGGGGCGCTGCTCTCCGACGAGGCACGGGCGGGCGCGGACCTCTCGCGGGAGTTCGGCGCGGTGCTCACGGCGGGGCCCGGCCGGCAGCTCGACACCGCCGTCGCCGCGCTGGGCGAGGCCCTGGGGCGGGACGCGGAGGGGCTGCACACGGTGGTGTGCGTGACCCCGTGGGCGGACGACACGCCTTCGGTACGAGGAGTGGCCTCGGCGGCGGCGCTGGCGACGGTCGCCGCGCCGGGGGCGGCCGGGCCCCGGTCGCTGGCCGCGCTCGTCCGGCTGCGCTCGGCGGACCGCCTGGACCCGGCCCTGAGCGCCGCGGACCGGCTGCGCACCAGTGCCGGACCGGCCGCCACCGGGGGGATCGCCGCGCCGCGCCGGGGTCTGGACGAGCTGACGGTCTCCTGGCGCGAGGCCACGGCCGCGGCGCGCGCGGCCCGCGCCGAGACCCGGTTCGGCCCGGTCGCCCGGTGGTCGGCGATCGGCCCGTACCGGCTGCTGACCGCCCTCCCGGGCACCGGCAACGACCCCGGGGACCCGGCGGTCGCCTCGCTGCTGACCCCGCTGCACCGGGAGCTGGCGCACACCGCCGAGGTGTTCCTGGACTGCGCGGGCCAGGCGAGCCGGACGGCCGCCGCGCTGGGCATCCACCGCCAGACGCTCTACTACCGGCTCTCCCGGATCCAGCAGATCACCGGCCTCGATCTGAACGACGGCGAGGACCGGCTGCTGCTGCACATGGCGGTGAAGCGGGCGCGGCTGTAGGAGCTCCGGCAGCGCTCACTTGCCGAAGCGGCGTTCCCGGTTCGCGTACGAGCGCAGCGCGCGCAGGAAGTCCACGTGCCGGAAGGCCGGCCAGTAGCAGTCCACCCAGTGCATCTCGGCATACGCGGACTGCCAGAGCAGGAAGCCGGACAGCCGCTGCTCGCCGGAGGTGCGGATGATGAAATCGGTGTGGTCGGCCACGGGTGAGTAGAGGTGCCGGGAGATGTCGTCGATGCCGAACCGGGCGACCAGCTCGGCCGGGTCGCCGCCGGCCGCGATGTGCTCCTCGAAGGCGCTCTTCACTGCGTCGACGATCTCGCGCCGGCCGCCGTAGCCGACCGCCACGTCCACCTTGAGGCCGCCGCGCCCGGTCGTGGCGGCGGTGGCCTCCTTGAGCACCCGGGCGCTGGTGCCGGGCAGCATGTCCAGCGAGCCGATCGCCCGGACCTCCCAGTCCCGGCCCTCGGCGGTGATGTCCCGGACGGTCTCCTCGATGACCTCGATCAGCGGGCCGAGCTCCTCGGCGGGGCGGCCCAGATTGTCGTCGGAGAGCATGAAGAGGGTCACGTGCTCGATCCCGGCGGCCGTGCACCAGCCCAGGAACGTGGTCACCTTGGCGCCGCCCGCCCGGTAGCCCTCCCGGACGTCCGTGTGCCCGGCCTTGCGGGCCCAGCGCCGGTTGCCGTCGACCATGATCCCGACGTGCTGGGGGCGCGGCAGGCCCACCAGGGTGGCTGCGAGCCGGCGCTCGTACACCGCTTCGATCGGCCGTCGGAGGAACAGGGGGAGCAGCTTCATGAACCCTCTCCAAGACGGGACGGCTGATGTCGAAGGACCTTATCAGCGGCTCCGGCCGCCTCCTGCCGGGTCCGGGCCGGGGCTCACAACGGGCCGTCGCCGTCCGGCGGTTCGGTGACCGGGCGGTCGCTGACCAGGGCGGCCAGCACCAGCGGCGCGTCCCCGTCGCTGTGGCCCAGCGCCAGGGCGATCCACCGCCCGCCGGGGTCCACCGGGCCCCATACCTCCAGGTCCCCGTACAGGTCCTCGGCGAACAGCGCCGCGAACAGCGGCTCCACGGGCGCACCGGCCTGCCACCGCATCAGCGGCACATGCAGCCGCACCGTGCGGTGCGCGCCCCAGTGGCGGTCCAACTCCTCGGCCAGCGAAGCCAGATGGGCCTCAGCGGCCTCTTCGGCGTCGTTCCACTCGGGGGCGTACACACCGGTGAGCGGGTCGCCCTCCCAGAGCGGCACGATCCGGAAGCCCGCCCCGACGGTGACCGTCCACTCGCCGGTGGCCGGGTCGCCCTGGGCGGTGGTGGGCCCTTCGGCCGGTACGGGAGCGGCGAGGAGCGCCCCCACCTCGGCGGCCGCCCGCCGCGCGTCGAAGGCCTCGCCCGCCCGGGCGGTCACAGGACGGGCCGGTCCATCGGGCGGGGCAGCGGGGCCAGCGCCCCCGCCTCGCGCAGCCGCTCGTACACCCGCACCACGGTCGCACTGTCGCCAGGAGCCGCGATGCTCAGCAACTCCCCGCCGCCGGGCAGGGGTTCGCGGACCGCCTCCAGGTCGCCGGGGACCAGGGCGGCGCGGGCCGGGGAGAGATAGCCGGTCCGGCCGACGACCGGGTCGCCGACGGAGTACCCGGCGTCGTCCTCCAGCGCGTCCAGCACGTCGTCGTCGCTCACATCGCCGAAGTCCGGTTCCCACACCCGGGCGACGAGGGACAGCAACGCCTCCTCGGGCACCACAGCCTCGTCCGGGGCGTGCAGGATGATCGCGAGCGACTGGAGCAGGAACTCCGGCGCTCCCCCGGCCAGTCCGCTGACCTCCGCCTCCCAGCCGCGTGCCCCGGTGCCGACGAGCCGCAGCCCGGTGCCGGTCAGATCCGACCAGTCGGCCGCGCTCTGGGCGGTGCGCAGCGCGGCGAGCAGGGTGTCGCCGTCGGCGGTGAAGGCGGTGGCGGGCCCGTTCCCGTGGACCTGGCTCCAGGCGTCGGCCGCCTGCGGAACCAGTTCGGCGAGCCCGTCGAGGGTCCGCCGCCACCGGTCGGCCAGCGCCTCGACCGGCTCCGGCCTGGGCCCCCAGAAGCCCCGCACTACACGTCGCATGCTCGTCTCTCCTCCGTCGCCCGGGCCGCTGCACCGCGGTCCCCCGGCCGGACGACGGCCGGGGTCACCACGCGTTGCAGGCTACTCGGCTACTCGTCGAAGGCTCCCGGTTTCCTCGTGCTGTCGTTCGGCTTCGTGGGGCTGTGGACCACCTTGACCGGCAGCCCTTCGTCGCGGAACGCCTTGCGCGCGGCCTTGGCCACGTCCGGGTCGGAGAAGTGCCACTCCACGGTCCGGCCGCCGGACGCCTCCACCTGGGCGCGGGCCTCGGTGACGAACTTGTCCTTGCCGGACGGGGTGAGGGTGTCGCTGTCGGTCTTGGACAGATAGCTGCCGTAGCCGTTCTTGGCCTCCAGGAACGTCTGCCGCGAGGAGTCCCATCCGTCGTACTCCACCGCCGGCTTGCCCTCGCGTGGATGCGGGACGACGTACTCCTGGCCCCGGTTGGTGCCGGTGATCTGCTCCTGGTAGCGGAGCCAGGACTCGTTCTTCCAGTTCGGCGCGGGGTTGCGGTCCCGGCTCGCCCAGTAGCCGTCGCCCGCGTCGGCGTCACCGAGCGTACGGTCCTTGAGGTCGTCGGCCCAGGACGGCGGGTTGTAGTTGCGCGGGTCGGAGGTGTCGTTGCGCTGCGCCTCGGGGTACTTCTTCTTGTCCAGCTCCGCCTTGCGCGCCCGCTCCGGCTCCTCCAGCCGCTTCTGCTCCAGGTGCGCGGCCCGCTCCGCCGCCCGCGCCTGGGCGGCGGCCGCCTTGGCCGCCTCGTCGCAGCCGCCCTCGGCGAGGACGACCCGGGCCGGGGAACCGCCCGCCAGCACGCCGGTGCCCGTGCCCGGCACACCGCCGGTGCCGCCGGTGCCGTGTCCACCGCCTCCGCCGTACGGGACGAGGGCCGGCCCGCCCGCGATCGCGCAGCCGGTCCGGCGTGCCGCGTCCTCGGCGGTGTCCGCCGCCTCGTCGGCCTCCTTCGCCGCTTTCCGTACGCCGTCGAGGTCGCCGGCCTCCGCGGCCTTACGGGCCCGGCGGGCCGCCGCGCCCGCGTCGTCGGCGGCGCGGCCCACGGCTCCGGCGACCTTGCCCAGCACCCCGAGCTTGCCGACCTTGCCGACGACCTTCCCGACGTTGTAGCCGGGGATGAAGATCGATCCGACGTTCCAGATCACATCGGTGACGGCCCGGGTCTTCTCGCCGTTGTTCCAGCGCTCGCGGACCTCGTCCCCGACGAAGATGTCGTCGCCCACGGAGACCACGGTGTTGACGGAGGCCCCGCCCCAGTCCCAGAGCGCGCCCAGGTAGTCGCCGTCGGCCCACTTGTCGGCCGCGCCCGAGGAGTCCTTGACCCACTGGTCGCCGAGCTGCTTGCCGTAGTCGACCAGACCCGACCAGGTCTCCGGCTTGAACAGGTCGATGATCCCGGAGATGTCGCCCCAGATCCCGTCGACCACGAGGCCCTTGAAGACCTGCGTCGTACGGTCCCAGGCGCAGCCGAAGAAGCCCCAGCCGCCGCAGTCCTCCTTCTCCTCGGCCTGCTCGCCGCCCTCGCCCTCGCCTTCGCCGTCGTCGGACGCCTGTACGTCGTAGGCGGCCTCCGGCTCCTCGTTGTCCTCGGGGAAGGTGTCCTCGCCGGTGCCGGGGCGGTCGGCATCGTCGGGTCCGCCGGTGCCGCCGCTCGTCGTGGTGGAGCCGGGGCCGCCCGAGCTCTCGCCTCCGGTGGCGCCGGCCGTACCGCCGCTGCCTTCTGTGCCGCCGGAACCGCCGGGACCGCCTGTGCCGCCCGTGCCGCCCGTGGCGTCGCCGCCGGTCGTGCCGCCTGTGGTGCCTCCGGTGGTCGTCGAGCCGCCGTCGGCTCCCCCGTCCGTACCGCCGTCCGCGCTCCCCGACGTACCGCCGTCCGCTCCCCCGCCGTCCGTGCCGCCGCCCTGCTGTTCGCCCGCCTCGACGGAGCCGCTGCCCGGCGAGACCGGGCAGGAGCTGCCGGTCAGCGAGCAGATCGCGGACTGGAGGCCCTCGGTGATCCGGCCGCCGAGGCCGCCCACCGTCAGCGCCGCGATCAGCGCGACGACGATCAGGACCAGGCCCAGGTACTCCAGCGCGGTCTGCCCCCGGTCCCGCTTCCAGGTGATCATGTGCGGGAGCGAGAACTTCGGCGGCTGCCCGCGCTCTCCGGGCGGCAGCCGGAACCACTCCCGGCTCCCCCGGCGGTTGACCAGGACGAGGATCAGGATCGGCAGAACCAGTTGGGTCAGTCCGTCCGGCGATCCGTCGCCGAGGTTGGCGAGACCGCCGAGGATCAGCCACGCCTGGACGGCGACGATGCCCCACCGCACCCGTGCGCCACCGGTCCTGACATGCCGGGCCAGCAGTGCCGCGAGCACCCCGGGCGCGGAGGCGTACAGCAGGATGCCGAGCACCTCGGCGCCCATCGCGTCCGCCGCGAGCGCCGAGCCGGACAGGCCGATCGCGCCCAGCACCGTCGCGCCGAACAGCACGAGGAGAGCCACCCGGACCACGGTGAGCGGGCCCGGGAGGTCACGCCGCGGGGCGACGGCCGGGGCCGGGCCTCCCGCTACGGGTATGCCACCGACAGCAGACATACGTGATCCGACCCCCGGTGCCCATGAGTGACATGACAACCGGTCACCCTAGGGTCGGGCGCCCCTTCACGTCGTGGGCCCCAGGACCCAACCCCGGGCCCACCCGGGCGGGTTGAGCCGCAGAAAAAACGGCTGCCGGGCACCCCCGGTGAAGGGGCGCCCGGCAGCCGGGATCGTACGGGTGCGTCAGTCGGTGAGGTTCACCGAACGGGCCGAGGACGCGCCGATCTCCTCGGCGATCTCCGTCAGCACCGGCTGCGGGACCGTCTCGTCGACGGTGAGGACGACCAGCGCCTCGCCGCCCTCCGCGGCCCGGGACACCTGCATGCCCGCGATGTTCAGCCCGGCCTCGCCGAGGATCTTGCCGACCGCGCCCACCACACCGGGACGGTCCTGGTAGCGCAGGACGACCATGTGGTCGGCGAGCGCCAGATCGACGTCGTGCTCACCGATCGCGACGATCTTCTGGAGGTTCTTCGGGCCGGCCAGCGTGCCGGAGACCGCGACCTCCTGGCCGTCGGAGAGCGTGCCGCGCACGGTGACCACATTGCGGTGGTCGGGCGACTCGGAGCTGGTGGTGAGGCGGACCTCGACACCGCGCTCCTGCGCGAACAGCGGGGCGTTGACGTAGGAGACGGTCTCGTCGACGACGTCCTCGAAGACGCCCTTGAGCGCCGAGAGCTCCAGCACCTTGACGTCGTGCTGGGTGATCTCGCCGTACACCTCGACGTCGAGCCGGGCCGCGACCTCGCCCGCGAGCGCGGTGAAGATCCGGCCGAGCTTCTCGGCGAGCGGCAGACCGGGGCGTACGTCCTCGGCGATGACGCCGCCCTGGACGTTGACCGCGTCCGGGACCAGCTCACCGGCGAGCGCGAGGCGGACGGACTTGGCGACCGCGATGCCCGCCTTCTCCTGCGCCTCGTCGGTGGAGGCGCCGAGGTGCGGGGTGCAGACGACCTGGTCGAACTGGAACAGCGGGGAGTCCGTGCAGGGCTCCTTCGCGTACACATCGAGGCCGGCACCGGCGACGCGGCCCTCCTTGAGTGCGGAATACAGCGCCTCCTCGTCGACGATCCCGCCGCGCGCGGCGTTGACGATGCGCACCGAGGGCTTCACCTTGTGCAGCGCCTCGTCCCCGATGAGACCGAGGGTCTCGGGGGTCTTGGGCAGGTGCACCGTGATGAAGTCGGCGACCTCAAGCAACTCGTCCAGGCTGAGGAGCTTGACGCCCATCTGCGCGGCGCGGGCCGGCTGGACGTAGGGGTCGTACGCGACGATCTTCATGCCGAAGGCCGACATGCGCTGGGCGACCAGGACGCCGATGCGGCCGAGGCCGACGACGCCGAGGACCTTCTCGCTGAGCTCGACGCCGGTGTACTTGGAGCGCTTCCACTCACCGTTCTTAAGCGCGGTGTTGGCCTGCGGGATGTTGCGCGCGGTGGCCACCAGCAGACCGCAGGCCAGCTCGGCGGCGGTGACGATGTTGGAGGTCGGGGCGTTGACGACCATCACGCCGGCCTTGGTGGCCGAGGAGACGTCGACGTTGTCCAGACCGACGCCCGCGCGGGCCACGACCCGGAGCTTCTTGGCGGCGGCGATGGCCTCGGCGTCGACCTTGGTGGCGGAGCGCACCAGGATGGCGTCGACGTCGACGATCGCGGGGAGCAGCTCGGCGCGGTCCGCGCCGTTGCAGTGCCGGATCTCGAAATCCGGACCCAGAGCGTCGACCGTGGCGGGCGACAGCTCTTCAGCGATGAGTACGACAGGTTTCGAGCTCACGTGAGTCCTCACAAGTCCAGTGCGGACGGCCGTCCCGACGGCCGCAGGCGGTGGAGGGGCTAGCCGCGTGGTAGACGCACGACACTGTGGGCCCTGACGCGTGTATGTGTTGAGAAGTGTAGTCATGCGACGGGCTTCTTACTGCGCCCCGGTGGAAGGATCACCCGCACGAGGGTGGACGTCGTGTACACCCGTACGGAACAGCCCCTCCGGACCCCCGTACGGAGCGGCTTCTCCCGGTACCGCGGAGCGGGGCGGGTCCGGTTGATGGACCCGCCCCGCTCCCCCCGAGGCCTAGGCCTCTTCGTCGTTCACCCAGCTCATGAGCTTGCGCAGCTCGCGGCCGGTGGTCTCCAGCAGGTGGTCGCTGTCGGCCTTCTTGTACTCGTTGTACGTGGGCAGACCGTTGTGGTACTCCGCCATCCAGGCCTTGGCGAAGGTGCCGTCCTGGATCTCGGTGAGGACCTTCTTCATCTCGGCCTTGGTGGCGTCGGTGATGATCCGCGGGCCGGTGACGTAGTCGCCCCACTCGGCGGTCTCCGAGATGGACCAGCGCATCTTCTCCAGGCCGCCCTCGTACATGAGGTCGACGATGAGCTTCAGCTCGTGCAGGCACTCGAAGTACGCGATCTCGGGCTGGTAGCCCGCCTCGGTCAGCGTCTCGAAACCGGCCTTGACCAGGGCGGCGGTGCCACCGCAGAGGACGGCCTGCTCGCCGAACAGGTCGGTCTCGGTCTCCTCGGTGAAGGTGGTCTTGATGACGCCGGCGCGGGTGCCGCCGATGCCCTTGGCGTACGAGAGGGCGAGCGCCAGGCCCTTGCCCGAGGCGTCCTGCTCGACGGCCACGATGCAGGGAACGCCGCGGCCCTCCTCGTACTGGCGGCGGACCAGGTGGCCGGGGCCCTTGGGGGCGACCATGCAGACGTCGACGCCGGCCGGCGGCTTGATGAAGCCGAAGCGGATGTTCAGGCCGTGGCCGAAGAACAGCGCGTCGCCGTCCTTGAGGTTGTCCTTGACGGACTCCTCGTAGACCTGGGCCTGGATCGGGTCCGGGACGAGGATCATGATGACGTCGGCCTCGGCGGCGGCCTCGGACGGGGTCACCACGCGCAGGCCCTGCTCCTCGGCCTTGGCCTTGGACTTCGAGCCCTCGTGCAGACCGACGCGGACGTCGACGCCGGAGTCACGGAGCGACAGCGCGTGGGCGTGGCCCTGGCTGCCGTAACCGAGAACCGCGACCTTGCGGCCCTGGATGATGGACAGGTCGGCATCGTCGTCGTAGAACAGCTCGGCCACTGGGTCTTCTCCTTGGTGTGCAGGTGTTGCGTCCCACCGTACGGCGGGTGCGTCGTATGCGTTGTCGGGTCTCGCCATGCGAGCGGAGCGCGCGGCTCCGTCCGCTCAGGCCGAGCGGTCGAGGGCGCGCAGGGACCGGTCGGTGATCGAGCGCGCGCCGCGCCCTATGGCGATGGTGCCGGACTGGACGAGCTCCTTGATGCCGTACTGCTCCAGCATCTTGAGCATCGCCTCCAGCTTGTCGGCCCCTCCGGTCGCCTCGATCGTGACGGCCTCCGGGGAGACGTCGACGGTCTTGGCGCGGAACAGTTGGACGATCTCGACGATCTGGGAGCGGGTCTCGCTGTCGGCGCGGACCTTCACCAGGACGAGCTCCCGCTGGATCGCAGCGGCGGGCTCGAGTTCGACGATCTTCAGGACGTTGACCAGCTTGTTGAGCTGCTTGGTCACCTGCTCCAGGGGCAGGCCCTCGACATTCACGACGATGGTGATGCGGGAGATGTCGGGGTGCTCGGTGGTACCGACCGCGAGCGAGTCGATGTTGAAGCCGCGTCGGGAGAACAGGGCCGTGATCCGGGCGAGGACACCGGGCTTGTTCTCGACCAGGACGGAGAGCGTGTGCTTTTCGGACATGGGAGTCGTTCTCTCTCTGTCTCTCAGTCGTCTTCGTTGTCGCCGAAGTCGGGGCGGACGCCGCGGGCGGCCTGGACCTCGTCGTTGGAGGTGCCGGCGGCGACCATCGGCCAGACCATGGCGTCCTCGTGGACGATGAAGTCGATGACGACGGGGCGGTCGTTGATGGAGTTGGCCTCTTCGATGACCTTGTCCAGGTCGGCCGGGTCCTCGCAGCGGATGGCGTAGCAGCCCATGGCCTCGGAGAGCTTGACGAAGTCCGGGACGCGGGTGCCCTTGGCGGCGTTGCCGTCCGTGTCCGCGCCGGAGTGCAGCACGGTGTTGGAGTAGCGCTGGTTGTAGAAGAGGGTCTGCCACTGGCGGACCATCCCGAGGGCGCCGTTGTTGATGACGGCGACCTTGATCGGGATGTTGTTGAGCGCGCAGGTGGTCAGTTCCTGGTTGGTCATCTGGAAGCAGCCGTCGCCGTCGATCGCCCAGACCGTGCGGTCGGGCATGCCGGCCTTGGCGCCCATCGCGGCCGGGACCGCGTAGCCCATCGTTCCGGCGCCGCCGCTGTTGAGCCAGGTGGCGGGCTGCTCGTAGTCGATGAAGTGGGAGGCCCACATCTGGTGCTGGCCGACGCCCGCCGCGAAGATCGTGCCTTCGGGGGCGAGCTTGCCGATGCGCTGGATGACCTGCTGCGGGGAGAGGCTGCCGTCCTCGGGCAGGTCGTAGCCCAGAGGGTAGGTGTCGCGCCAGCGGTTGAGGTCCTTCCACCATGCGGTGTAGTCGCCGGTGTGGCCCTCGGTGTGCTCGGCCTGGACGGCCTGGACCAGGTCGGCCAGGACCTCGCGGGCGTCTCCGACGATCGGGACGTCGGCGACGCGGTTCTTGCCGATCTCGGCCGGGTCGATGTCGGCGTGGACGATCTTGGCGTACGGGGCGAAGCTGTCCAGCTTGCCGGTGACGCGGTCGTCGAAGCGGGCTCCGAGGGCGACGATCAGGTCGGCCTTCTGCAGCGCGGTGACGGCGGTGACCGCTCCGTGCATGCCCGGCATTCCCACGTGCAGCGGGTGGCTGTCGGGGAAGGCGCCGAGCGCCATCAGGGTGGTGGTGACGGGTGCTCCGGTCAGCTCCGCGAGGACCTTCAGCTCGGCGGTGGCGCCGGCCTTCAGGACGCCGCCGCCGACGTACAGCACGGGCCGCTTGGACTGGGTGATCAGCTTGGCGGCCTCGCGGATCTGCTTGGCGTGCGGCTTGGTCACCGGGCGGTAGCCGGGCAGGTCCTGGGTGGGCGGCCAGCTGAAGGTGGTCTTCGCCTGGAGGGCGTCCTTGGCGATGTCGACGAGGACCGGTCCGGGGCGGCCGGTGGAGGCGATGTGGAAGGCCTCGGCGATGGTGTGCGGGATGTCCTCGGCCTTGGTGACCAGGAAGTTGTGCTTGGTGATCGGCATCGTGATGCCGCAGATGTCGGCTTCCTGGAAGGCGTCGGTGCCGATCGCCTTGGAGGCGACCTGGCCGGTGATCGCGACGAGCGGCACGGAGTCCATGTGCGCGTCGGCGATCGGGGTGACCAGGTTGGTGGCGCCGGGGCCCGAGGTGGCCATGCAGACGCCGACCTTGCCGGTGGCCTGCGCGTAGCCGGTGGCGGCGTGACCGGCGCCCTGCTCGTGGCGGACCAGGACGTGGCGGACCCGGGTGGAGTCCATCATCGGGTCGTAGGCGGGGAGGATCGCGCCGCCGGGAATGCCGAATACCGTGTCGGCGCCGACTTCCTCGAGAGAACGGATGAGGGACTGCGCGCCCGTGACGTGCTCAACGGTGACGGACGGCTGTCCGCCGTTACGGGCGCGCGGCTGCGGGTGGTGGGCCCCGGTGGCCTGCTCGGTCATCGGCATTCTCTTCTCGAAGCTGAGGGTTTTCGCGGGTGTTTTGCAGCGATTTGAGAGGTGTCAGTGCAACAAAAAACCCCTCGTGCCGTGAGGCAAGCGAGGGGAGCGCGCCGGGTGCGGTCCGCAGAGTGTCGTGGAGTGACTCTGCTTCAGCCGACGCGCTTTCCAAGTACGAGAATTCGGGTGCGCATGGCATTGACCCTCTCTCCGGCACGCATGACGTGTCAAGTGGGTGGGACGGGCGTCTCAGTATGTGATCCGGTGAGCAGCGGGATCGAGCCGCCCGCCATCACCGGCCGGGGGCTCGGAATGCCCGGCACGGGGAACTCCCCGCGGACCAGGGCGCGTCGCAGCCGGTACTCGTCGAGCGGTCCGGAGAAGGCCATGCCCTGGCCGTGGGTACAGCCCATGGCGCGCAGGGCGAGGACCTGCTCGGGGACGTCGACGCCGTCGGCGACGGACTGGAGGCCGAGATCGCAGGCGATCCGCAGGAGACCGCTGGTGATCTTGTGCAGCCTGGCCGATTCGACCACGCCCTCGACCAGATTCCGGTCGAGCTTCAGTACGTCGATGGGGAGCCGGCGCAGCGCGTTGATCGCGGCGAAGCCGCTGCCGAAGCCGTCGAGCGCGATCCGTACGCCGAGTCGGCGCAGGGCCACGAGGCGCTGCTCCAGGGCGTCGAAGGAGACCCGGGGGTCGCTGTCGGCGACCTCGATCATCAGGGCGCCCGAGGGCAGCCCGTGGCGGGTCAGCAGCGCCTCGATGGAGCCGGGGGGCGGGCCCGCGTCCAGCAGCCGGGCGGCCGAGAGCCGGACGGAGACGGCGACGGGGTGCCCGGCCCTGGCCCGGTCGGCGGCCTGTTTCACGGCCTCCTCCAGGAGCCAGCGGCCGAGCTCGGCGGTGCGGTCGTCGTCGCCGGTGACCCGCAGGAACTCGGCGGGGGTGAACAGGATGCCCTGGGCGGAGCGCCAGCGGGCCTGGGCGGCGACGGCGGCGACGGAGCCGCTGGCGAGGTGGACGACGGGCTGGTGGAGCAGGGCGAACTCGCCGTCGCGCAGGGCGGTGCGCAGCCGGGTGGCCAGCTCGGAGCGGCGTACGACGTCGGCCTGCATCTGCGGGGCGTAGAGCTCGACCCGGTCCTTGCCGCCGGCCTTGGCGCGGTACATCGCGAGGTCGGCGTTGCGCATGAGGTCGGTGGGGCTGATGGCGGGCTCGGCGAAGGCCACGCCGATGGAGGCGGCCACCCGGACCTCGCTGGTGCCGATCCGGTAGGGCTGGGAGAGGGTGAGCCGCAGCCGGTCGGCGATCTCGTGGACCTGGTACTCGCGGGCGCCCTGGTCGCGGGTGCCGTCGCCCATGATGAGCGCGGCGAACTCGTCGCCGCCGAGCCTGGCCGCGGTGTCGCCGGCCCGGACGGAGTCCTGGAGGCGGCGGCCGGCCTGGATGAGCAGTTCGTCGCCCGCCTGGTGGCCGATGGTGTCGTTGACCTGCTTGAAGCCGTCGAGGTCGATGAAGAGGACCGCGGTGCCGGGGTCGCCCGAGCGGCGGCCGCCGAGCGCCTGGCGGACCCGGGCGGTGAACAGGGCCCGGTTGGGCAGGTCGGTGAGCGGGTCGTGCTCGGCGTTGTGCTGCAACTGGGCCTGGAGCCTGACCCGTTCGGTGACGTCCCGGCTGTTGAGGAGGAGGCCGCCCTGGTGGCGGTTGACGGTGGACTCGACGTTGAGCCAGTCGCCCGCGCCCGAGCGGAAGCGGCACTCGATACGGGTGGTGGGCTCCTCGTGCGGCGGGGCGGCAAGGAAGCGCCGCAGCTCGTGCACGACCCCGCCGAGGTCGTCGGGGTGGATGATCGAGGACAGCTCGGAGCCGACGAGATCCTCCGCCTCGCGCCCGTAGACCCCGGCGGCGGCGGGGCTGACGTAGCGCAGGGTGCCGTTGGGGGCGGCGATCATGATGACGTCGCTGGAGCCCTGCACCAGGGAGCGGAAGTGGTTCTCCTTCTGGGCCAGTTCCTGGGTGAGGGAGATGTTGTCGAGGAGCATGATGCCCTGCCGGACGACCAGCGCCAGGACGACGGTGCAGCCGGTGAAGATGACGACCCGGTCCACCCGGCGGCCGTCGACCACGTTGTACAGGATGCCCAGGGTGCAGACGGCGGCGGCGAGATACGGGGTCAGCGCGGCCAGGGAGCCGGCGATGGGCCGGCTGGCGATGGCGCGCGGAGGCCCGGGGCGGCCGGCCGGCCGGGCCGCGCGCCGGGCGCCCCAGGGGGCGTAGGCGAGGAGCAGCGACCCGGCGAACCAGCCGGCGTCGAGGAGTTGGCCCGAGTGGTAGGTGGAGCGCAGCAGCGGCGAGGTGAACACCGCGTCGCTGAGCACGGTGAGGGCCAGGGCGGCGATGGCGGTGTTGACCGCGGAGCGGTTCACCCCGGCCCGGCGGAAGTGCAGCGCGAGCACCATCGAGACGAGCACGATGTCGAGCAGCGGGTAGGCCAGCGAGAGGGCCGCGGGCGCGACGCTGGTGTCCTGGAAGCCCGCCAGGTGCGTGGTGTGCGCGAGGGCGAGGCTCCAGGCGAGCGTCAGCAGCGAGCCGCCGATCAGCCAGGCGTCCAGGGCCAGACACACCCAGCCGGCGCGGGTGACGGGGCGCTTGGCGAGCACGAGCAGCCCGACGATGGCGGGCGGCGCGAAGCAGAGGAAGAAGACGTCGGCGAGTGAGGGCGTGGGCACGGGGACGCCGAGGATCACCTCGTACCAGCCCCAGACGGCGTTTCCGCAGGCCGCCATGAGGGAGGAGAGCGAGAACAGCAGCCAGGCGGGCCGCAGTCGGCCCGCGCCCGCCCTCGCGTAGAGGAAGCAGGAGACCGCGGCGATCAGCGCTGCCGCGGCGAGCCCGAAGTCGCCCATGAAGACGGCGACCTGCGGCGAGCCCCAGCCGACGGCGGCGCCCACCGAATACGCCGCGCAGACGAAGCCGAGCAGGATCCGGGACCGCATCCCCGTGGAGCCGGAGGCGGACCGCGGGGCGAGCAGGGCCCCCAGCGCGCTCACCGGAGGGCTCCCCGCCCCGGGCCCGCCGGGCAGGCGTTCCCCGGCGCCCGGCGCCTCGCGGGGCCCCTGCGGCGCCGCTCGCTCCGGCCCGGCCGCGACGGCGTCGGCGATGCCGGTCCGGGGCAGGGATCCGGCCATCCGCGGGTGCTGTGATGCGTCGGCGCGTACGGCAGCGACCGTCCACCCGTCCGCGTCGGATCGTCTCTCCATGGCCAGCACATCGCCCGTCGCCCCCTCGCGTTCCGATGCTCCCCCCGCGCCGTCCCTTCCACGGCGCAGCCCCCCGGATCGGACGATACACCAGATCCGTCACTCAGGGCCATAGCTTCTCTACGCTCCGTGACGAAAGACGAGGTGAGCGGCACTGCGTGCATCCGGACCACCCCGTAGCGTGGCCGCCCCGACGGGTCAGCCGGTGGTCGTGACGACGTTGTGCACCGGCTCTCCGGCGGCGAACCGGGTGAGCTGTGCGGCCAGCAGCCGCTTAGCGCGCGGTTCGAACGCCGAGGTGCTGCCGCCCACATGAGGCGTGATCAAGACATTCGGAGCATGCCAGAGAGGATGGCCCGCGGGCAGGGGTTCCGGATGGGTCACATCGAGTGCGGCCCGCAGCCGTCCGGACTCGAGTTCGGACAACAGGGCCTTGGTGTCGACGACTCCGCCGCGTGCGACGTTGACGAGGAGGGCGCCGTCGGGCATCGCGGCGAGGAAGTCGGCGTCCACCAGCCCCTGCGTGGACGGGTTCAGCGGGGTGGAGAGGATCACGACGTCGGCCTCGGGCAGCAGGGCGGGCAGATCGTCGAGCGTGTGTACGGGGCCGCGTGCGGTGGTCCGCGCGGAGCGCGCGACGCGCGCCACCCGCGCGCACTCGAACGGGACGAGCCGGTCCTCGATGGCCGAGCCGATGGAGCCGTATCCCACGATGAGGACGGACTTGTCGGCGAGCGCGGGGTAGAAACCGGACCGCCACTCCTCCTTGTCCTGTCCGTGGACGAACCCGGGGAAGCCGCGCAGGGAGGCGAGGACGAGCGCGATCGTCAGCTCGGCGGTGGACGCCTCGTGGACCCCCTTGGCGTTGCAGAGGCGTACGCCGGCGGGCAGCAGGCCGAGGCCCGGCTCCACGTGGTCGATGCCGGCGGAGAGCGTCTGCACCACCTGGACGGCGCCCATCGCGGCGAGCGGGCGCACCGCGACCTCGGGGCCCTTCATGTAGGGCACGACGTAGTAGGCGCAGTGGGCCGGGTCGGCGGGGTAGTCCGGTTCGCCGTCCCAGAACAGGTAGTTGAGGCCGTCGGGCAGCCCGTCGATCTCCTCGGCCGGGAAGGGCAGCCACACATCGGTGGTCGTCGCAGTCATGGTCAGGAGGCTATGCGACGGGTGTGCGAACACTCCAGGACAGCGGCAGGAACTCCGGGGGCTGTCGGCGCGGCCGCGGTCGGCGGGGCGGTCTCTGGGCAGGTTGCACAAACTCGGCCGTGGGTGATTGCCGCGATTGCGCAGAGACGACCGCCGATCGCTCCCCCAGGATGTGCGGTCAGACACCGATGTGATCCGGACGCGTCACTCGGTCCCCCAGACGTCAGGAGTCGCCGTGCTGTGGAGAAGAAATCCGCTGGTCCCGTTGGCCGCGCTCGCTCTGGTCCTGACCGCGTCGACCGGCGCGGGCACGGCGGTGGCGGCCACGGACACCACCGTGGCCGCCGCCGCGCCCACCACTTCGGCCGCCGCCGACTTCGGCGCCCCCGGCCCGTACGCCACCGCGGTGGAGGTCGGGGCGGTCACCACCCTGTACTACCCTCGCGACATCGCCGACAGCGACCGCCGCCACCCGGTGATCGTGTGGGGGAACGGCACCGGCGGCGTCCCCCTCGTCTACCGGGAGCTGCTGCTCCACTGGGCCGGGCAGGGCTTCATCGTCGCCGCCGCGAACACCCCGCAGTCCAACCTCGGCATCTCCATGCGGGCGGGCATCGACCTGCTCACCGGCCGGAACGCCGACCCGGGCAGCGCCTTCTTCGACCGCGTCGACCTGGAGCACATCGGCGCCTCGGGGCACTCGCAGGGCGGCGCGGCCGCCATCGTCGTCGGCGCGGACCCCCGTATCGACACCATCCTGCCGATCCAGCCCGGTCCACTGGCCAACATCAACGCGGTGCATGTGCCCGCGCTGCTGCTGGCCGGCCAGAAGGACAGCATCGTCTTCCCCGCCCTCGTCCGGGCCTTCTACAACGCGGCCGACCACATTCCGGCCCTCTACGGCGAGTTGCGCGGGGCCGACCACTTCACGGTCGTCGGCGACCCCGGCCCGTTCGCCGCGCCGACCACCGCCTGGTTCCGTGCCCACCTCATGGGCGACCGGACGGCCCGTGCCCAGTTCTTCGGCCCCGGCTGCGGCATTTGCACCGACACCGCCACCTGGTCCGACGTCCGCCGGAACAGCCTGGCCCTGGGCCTCCCGGCCACCACTCCGTAACCCGCCCCGACCGATCGGACCGGCATGGACATCATCGCGACGACTCGCCACGGGAAGGTACGCGGCCGCGTCGACGGGGCAGTCGCCTCCTACCTGGGGATCCCGTACGCCGCCGCGCCCTTCGGGGTCCACCGGTTCCGCGCGCCCGCGCCCGTAGAGCCCTGGGAGGGGGTGCGCGACGCGCTGGAGTTCGGGCCGAGCGCTCCGCAACGCCCCTACCGGCCGCCGCTGGACCGGCTGATTCCCGAGGTGGACGTCCCCGGGGAGGAGTGCCTCAACCTCAACGTCTGGGCGCCCCGGGCGGCCGACGGACCTCTGCCGGTGCTGGTCTGGATCCACGGAGGCTCTCTGCGGAACGGTTCCGCCGCCATGCCCCTGTACGACGGCGGGGCCTTCGCGCGCGACGGTGTGGTACTCGTATCGGTCAACTACCGGCTCGGGGTCGAGGGGTTCGGCGTCTTCCCCGACGCACCCGACAACCGGGGTCTGCTGGACCAGATCGCCGCCCTGACCTGGGTGCGGGACAACATCGCGGGGTTCGGCGGAGACCCCGCGTGCGTGACGGTGTGCGGCGAGTCCGCCGGAGCGATCAGCATCGCCGCCCTGCTGACCAGCCCTCGCGCGGCCGGTCTGTTCCACCGGGCGGTCCTGCAGAGCGGCCCGCCGCACACCGTGACCCGCGACCGGGGCGCGCGGACCGTGCGCGCGATGGCGAAGGCTCTGCGGGTGCCGGCCACGGCGGAGGGGTTCGCCGCGGTGGACCGCGAACGGCTGCTGGACGCCCAGGACGAGGTGGTCGGCGGGGCCGATCCGATCAGCGGTGGGCCGGGCTTCCACATCGTGGTCGACGACGACGTGGTGCCGGCCGATCCGCCGCCTCCCTCGGTCGATCTGCTGCTGGGCTGCAACCGCGAGGAGTACCGCCTGTGGTTCGTGCCGAGCGGGGCGGTGGACCGCGTCGGCGGACTGACTCTGCGGCTGGCCCTGCTGAAGTTCAAGATCCCCGGCCAGGTGGCGCGGTTGTACCGAGCCGGCCGGCCGGGCGCGAAGCCGGGGGTGATCCTCGGTGAGATTGCCACCGATCTGCTGCTCCGGGGGCCGCTCAACCGGCTGGCGGACTCCCGGCTGCCCGACGCCGGGCTCCCCGACTCCCGGCTACCCGACACCGGGACCGGCGGACCCGCCGCCTCCGCCGCCCGGCCCGCCCGGACGTTCTTCTACGAGTTCGCCTGGCGTTCGCCGGTCCTGGACCTGGGCGCCTGCCATGCGCTGGAGATCGGTTTCGTCTTCGACAACCTCCGGCACGGCGAGGCGCTGACCGGGCCGGACGCCCCGCAGCCGCTGGCCGACGCCATGCACCGGGCCTGGGTCGACTTCGCCGCCTTCGGCGACCCCGGCTGGACCGCCTGGGACAGCCGCCGACCGGTCAGGGTCTTCGACCATCCCCGTACGTCCACGGTCCTCGCGCCGCGACAGGAGGAACTGCGGGCCTGGCTGTAGCGCCGTGCGGGCCGCCGCGGGCCCGGCAGCCGGTTCACGCGGCCGGGTCCGCCGTCAGGCGAGGTCCCGGGCGACCAGCGCCGCCTGGAGCAGCCGCGCCTCGGCGGGCACGGTCGGGTCCAGCCCGGTCAGCGTGCTCACCCGGTGCAGTCGGTAGTCCAGCGTGTTGCGGTGGACGCACAGCTCCGCAGCGCTCCGGCTGCGGTGGTGCCCGTGGTCGACGAAGACCCGCAGCGTCTCCAGCAGGTACGGATGGTCCTCCAGCGGGTCCAGCTTGGCGGCCAGCCGCAGCAACGCGTCGCCCGGACGCGCGAGCTGGTACTCCAGGAGCACGTCGTCGAGCCGGTACAGCCCGGGCGGGCGGCCCAGCCGCCGGACGAGTTCAAGCACCCGCCCGGCCTCCTCCGCCGCCCCGGGCACGGCGTCCGGTCCGGCGGCCGGGGCCGCGGCCGCGTACACCCGCTGCCCGACGTCCTTCCCGAGCGCGTCCGGTAGGCCGGACAGATCGCGGCCGCCCGGCAGCAGCGCGAGGCCCGCGACGTGGTCCATCAGCACCGGGACGCCCGCGTGGGCCTCGATCGACGACTGCACCAGCCGGGCCGGCGGACTCGACTCGAAGGCCAGGGCGAGAACCTCGTGGCCGCCGGTCACCGTGAACCCGGCCGCCGCCGCCAGTTCCTCGTACGGCCGGCCGGCCAGCAGCGCGGTCAGCAGCGCCCGCCGCACCCGCTTGTCCTCGCTGTGGATGTCCTCCTGGGCCGTGCGGTGGGCGAGTACGACGGCGGGCATCGCCGCGTGCAGGCAGGCCAGCAGCTTGGCTCCGGCGCCGGTCAGCTCCTCGGGCTCCGCCGTCTCGGCCAGCGCCTGCCACCAGACCTCCGCGCCGACGAGGTAGGCGGCGATCACCGCCTCCAGCGGCACCCGCTCCTCGGCCCGGCGCCCCGACCACTCGATGAGCCGGGTCAGCTCGCCCGGGCCCATCACGCCGTCCTGACGCAGGGCCCGCAGCAGCAGATCGTTCACGGCCGTGACCGACCGGGTCACCTCGCCCTCCAGCGTGCGGCGCGGCAACTCCCCGTAGAAGGGGATCTCCGCCGTGCACCGGGCGACCACGGCAGCGGTGAGGTCACCGCTGCGAGCAGCCATCCGTGCGTGTAGGGCGGGCATCGGCGTATCGTCACATCGCCCAAACGCTTCCGTCAATCACTCCCCGGACTCCCCCTACAGGGACCTGCGTCGTGGATCAGGCGGGCGTGGCCGTCCGGGTCCGGGACCGCGTTCTCGCGCCGTTCCCGGAGGAGCCGCCCGCGGACCGCGGCGGAGGGGAAGGCGGAATGGCTCGTCCAGGAAAGGGTTCGGGGAGTTGGAGAGCAGGACTATCGGGGCGGCGGGGCTGGCCGTGGGCACGGTCGGGCTGGGCTGCATGCCGATGAGCTGGGGCTACAGCGCGTCGCAGCAGCTCGGCGACCGTTCGGTGCGGACGGTGCACGCGGCTCTGGACGCGGGCGTCCGGCTGCTCGACACCGCGGACATGTACGGGCCGTTCACCAATGAGCTGCTGGTGGGTCGGGCGTTGAAGGGCCGCCGCCAGGAGGCGTTCGTCTCCACCAAGTGCGGGCTGCTGGTGGGCGATCAGCACATCGTCGCCAACGGCCGCCCCGGGTACGTCCGTCGGGCCTGCGACGCCTCGCTGCGGCGGCTCCAGACCGATGTGATCGACCTGTACCAGTTGCACCGGGCCGACCCCGAGGTGCCGGTGGAGGAGACCTGGGGTGCGCTGGCGGAGCTGGTCACCGCGGGCAAGGTGCGCTCGCTCGGGCTGTGCGCGGTGGGGGCGCGGGCCCCGCGCCGCTCGGGCGAGGGGCCGCATGAGGGAACGATCCGGCAACTGGAGCGGATCCAGCAGGTCTTCCCGGTCAGCGCGGTGGAGGCGGAGCTGTCGGTGTGGTCGCGCGAGGCGCTGGCGGAGCTGCTGCCGTGGTGTGTGGCGCGCGGGGTCGGGTTGCTGGCCGCGATGCCGCTGGGCAGTGGCTATCTGACCGGGACGCTGAAGCCGGGCCAGGGGTTCGAGCCGGAGGATCTGCGGGCCAGGCATCCGCGGTTCACGGCGGAGGTGATGGCGGCGAACCAGCCGGTGGTGGCCGGTCTGCGGCGGGTCGCGGAGCGCCGGGGGGCGACCGTGGCCCAGGTGGCGCTGGCGTGGGTGCTGCGCCAGGGGCCGCATGTGGTGCCGGTGCCGGGGGCGAAGCGGGAACGGTGGGCGGTGGAGAACGCCGGGGCGGCGCGGGTGGTCCTGGACGACCGGGATCTGGCGGAGATCGACGCATTGCCCGCGGCCCGCGAATCGTGGGACTGACCGGGGCGGGTCCGGTGGGCCGGGCGTGGCGGGCCGTACGGCGGGAGAATGGGCGGGTCGGGAACTCCTGGGCCGGCCGGGGAGTAGGAACACGGTGCGGGAGCAGGTAGTCGGGCAAGCGTCGAAAGGAATCGGTTCCGTGCGTGGTGCTCTGGTCGGACCTGTGCAGTCCCGGGCGATGCGCAGAGGGGCGGTGGCCGCGCTGGCGTCGGCCGCCCTGCTGCTGTCGGCCGCGTGTTCCGCCGACGGGGACGGGGGTGCGTCCGGGCGGCCCGCCGCTTCCCCGACCGCTTCGGAGGGCTCCGCTCCGCCGGCCTCGCCGAGCCGCTCGGCCGATCTGCCGCCCGAGAAGGGGTCGGCGAAGGTCGTCTCGACGCTGACGGAGGAGCTGAAGTCGCCGTGGGGTCTGGCCGCGCTGCCGGGCGGTGATCTGCTGGTGTCCTCGCGGGACGAGGGCACGGTCCACCGGATCGACGGCGAGAGCGGCAAGCAGACGCTGCTGGGCTCGGTGCCCGGGGTGTCCCCGGCCGGCGAGGGCGGGCTGCTCGGGCTCGCCGTCTCCTCCACGTTCGGCGCGGACCAACTGGTGTACGCCTACTTCACCACCACGTCCGACAACCGGATCGTCCGCATGAGTTACGACGAGAAGCGCCCGGCGGGGCAGCAGCTCGGCGCTCCGGACACCGTCCTGCGCGGCATTCCCAAGGGCAGCATCCACAACGGCGGCCGGATCGCCTTCGGCCCGGACAAGATGCTGTACGCGGGCACGGGCGAGACCGGCGACACCGGGCTGGCCCAGGACAAGGAGTCGCTGGCGGGCAAGATCCTGCGGATGACCCCCGACGGCGAGCCGGTGCACGGCAATCCGGAGGCGGACTCGGTGGTGTATTCGTACGGGCACCGCAATGTGCAGGGCCTCGCCTGGGACGCGCAGAAGCGGCTGTGGGCCGCCGAGTTCGGCCAGAACACCTGGGACGAGCTGAATCTGATCGAGCCCGGCGGGAACTACGGCTGGCCCGAGGTCGAGGGCCAGGAGGGCGAGGACGGGTTCATCGACCCGGTGGCGCAGTGGAAGACCTCCGAGGCCTCCCCGAGCGGGATCGCGTACGCGGAGGGCTCGATCTGGATGGCCGGGCTGCGCGGTGAGCGGCTGTGGCGGATTCCGCTGTCGGGCGAGAAGGCCGAGGAACCTTTGGCGGACCCCCAGCCGTTCCTGGAGGAGAAGCACGGCCGCCTGCGCACTGTGGTGAGTGCGGGGAGCGACCGCTTGTGGCTGGTCACCAGCAACACGGACGGACGGGGCACGCCGAAGCCCGGGGACGACAGGGTCCTCCTGGTGGAAGTGGAGTGACCGCCGGCCCGCGCGGCATGTCGGAGGGAGCACGGCCGGTGTTCAATTTCTTCGAGGAGCTCTTCGCCCCGGGACGCAAACACGTCTCCGACGAGCAGAAGCGGCTGGAGCTGAGCCGGGTCGATCTCGGCATCGGCGATCCGAACCGTGGGCCGATAGACCTGACCTCCGGGAAGGTGACCGTGCGCGCCCCGGTCCTGGACGGTGCTCCGGCCCCGGACAGCGATACCCCCGCCCCGGACGGCGATCCGGCGCGGGCCGGTGCTCCGGCCCGGGACGATGCTCCGGCCCGGGACGATGCTCCGGCCCGGGACGATGCTCCGGCGCGGCATGATGCGCCCGAGCCCCGGAACGGACGTATGCGGCCGGTCGCGCCCGAGCAGGACGCCGTGCTCGACCGGCCCCGGGCCGGGAAGCCGGTGAGCGGGCCGGAGCGCCGCGCCGAGGAGGAGCCCGAGGGGTAGGGGCGAGGGGGCCCACGGCACCCGGGAGGGTCCTACGCGGCCGGGTAGAGCCGGAGGCGGTGGGCGAGGGCGGCCGCCTCACCCCGGCTGGAGACGCCGAGCTTGGCCAGGATGTTGGAGACGTGCACGCTGGCGGTCTTCGGCGAGATGAACAGCTCCTCGGCGATCCTGCGGTTGGTGTGCCCCGCCGCGACCAGCCGGTGCACGTCCTGCTCGCGCGGGGTCAGCCCGAAGGACGCCACGGCGGCGATGGCCGGATCCTGCTCCTCGGCCGACGGCCGCTCCTGGCCCTCTCCGGGGGGCGCGTCGGCCAGGACGGCCGGGTGGATCCCGCTGTCGTGGCCGGCTGCCGCGCCGGAGCCGTCCAGGGGGATGCGGGCCCGGGCCGCCAGCTGTTCGACCGCCTCGGCGAGCGGGCGGGCGCCGAGCCGGCGGGCGGCCTCCAGGGCGCGGTGCAGCAGGGCCGTGGCGGTGGACCGGTCGCCGGGGGCGATGAGCAGCGACTCCGCCCAGCGGCGGTGGATCTGGGCCAGTTGGTACGGGCGGCACAGCGGGCCGAAGGCCTCGGCGGCGCGGGCCCAGTGGTCGGGGGTGTCGGCGCCCTCCGCGCGGGCCAGCTCCGCCTCGATGAAGACGCCGTAGGCCACCCATACGGGCACGAGCATCGGGAGGTTCTTCAGGCACCGGCGGATCAGGGCCAGCAGCTCCGGCCGGTCCGGTTCGGCGGCGGGCAGTCCGCGGGCGTCCGCCTCGATCATGGCGGCGGTCTGGAGCAGCGGCAGGGCGTAGCGCTGGGTGCCGGGCGGGAAGCCGGGCCGGGCCAGCTCCTCGAACGCGGCCCGGGCCTCGGCGAGCCTGCCCTGTGAGGCGGCCAGCACCATGCCGTGCCGGACGGGGTCGATCAGGTGCTGGTGCTGCGGATCGCGCTGCCCGAAGTGCTTGCGGACCAGGGCGAGCAGCTCCTCCCCCTCGGCGAGGTCCCCGCGGGCTACGGCCAGTTCGGTACGGCGCAGGGCGGCGAGCCCTTTCGACTTGGGGCCCAGCGCCAGGCGGGCGGAGGACGCGGCGGCGGCCTCGCTCTGGGACCAGTGCCCGAGGGAGAACAGGGACTGCGACTGGTTGGCGTACACCCAGGCCCCGGAGTCGGCCAGGCCGTGGCTGTGGCAGATCTCGATGCCGTGGTCGGCGGCGGCGACGGCCTCCAGCGAACGGCCCATCGCTTCGAGCGAGGAGGGCAGGTTGACGCTGACCCGGCCGAGGAGGTTCATCAGGTGCAGCTTCTCGGCGCGGTCCCGGACGACGTACATCTCGGCGAGGCCGTCCTCGACGCCGCCCGCGTCCGCGGTGAGCCAGCCCCGGGTGAGACGGGCGTGCAGCTCGATGTACTCGTCGCCGACGAGCCGGGCGTACTCCACCGCGCGGTCGCTGTCGGCGAGCGCCTGCGGGCCCGGCTGGTGCAGCGCCCGCCAACTGGCCACATTGGTCAGGACGTCGGCCTGCACGGGCGACGGCGGCAGCCCGCGCACCAGCTCCTGCGCGGTGGCCAGCTCCTCCCAGCCGTCGCCCTTGTCGAGCCCCTGCACCAGCCGGCTGCGCTGCACCAGGAACCAGGCCTCGCGCAGCGGGTCGGCCTCGGCGGCCAGCACCCGCAGCGCCTTCTTGGAGATGGCCAGGGCGCGTTTGCGGTCGCCGCCGAAGTGGGCGGCGACGGTGGCCTCGGCCATCACGTCCAGATAGCGCAGCGGCGTGTTCTCCGGGTCGCGGCCGGAGCCCGGGTAGACCTCCGCGTAGTCGAAGGGGCGCAGGGTGGCGCGCACCGCGTCGGGCACATCGTCCCAGAGCTCCATCGCCCGCTCCAGCAGCCTCAGTTGCTCGGAGTAGGCGTAGCGGCGGCGGGCCTCGACGGCGGCCCGGAGGACGGCGGGCAGGGCCTTGGGGGCGTCGTGGGCGGCGTACCAGTAGCTGGCGAGGCGGGTGGCGCGCTCGTCGTCCCGTACGAGGGCGGGGTCGGCCTCCAGGGCTTCGGCGTAGCGGCGGTTGACGCGGGTGCGTTCGCCGGGCAGCAGGTCGTCGCTGACGGCCTCGCGGACCAGCGAGTGCCGGAAGCGGTAGCCGTTGCTGTCGGGCGCGGGTTGCAGCAGGTTGGCGCCGACGGCCGCGCGCAGTGCCTCGTCGAGCTCGTCCTCGCCGAGACCGGCGACGGCGGCGAGCAGTTCGTGTTCGACGAAGGAGCCGCCCTCGGCGACGACCCTGGCGACCCGCTGGGCGTGCTCGGGCAGCGCCTCCACGCGGACGAGCAGGAGGTCGCGGAGCGATTCGGTCAGCCCGGAGCTGTCGCCGCAGCACTCCAGGGAGCGGGCGAGCTCCTCGACGAAGAAGGCGTTGCCGTCGGAGCGGTCGAAGATCTCGTCGACGAGTGCGGCCTCGGGCGTCTCGGCGAGGATCCCGGCGAGCTGGTGGCCGACCTCGTCGTGGCTGAACCGGTCGAGTTCGACGCGGGTGACGGTGCGCAGCCGGTCCAGCTCGGCGAGGAGCGGGCGCAGCGGGTGGCGGCGGTGGATGTCGTCGGCGCGGTAGGTGCCGACGACCATGAGGCGGCCGGTGCTCAGGGTGCGGAAGAGATAGGCGAGCAGGTGCCGGGTGGAGGCGTCCGCCCAGTGCAGGTCCTCCAGGACGAGGACGACCGCCCGGTCGGCGGAGATCCGCTCCAGCAGCCGGGCGGTGAGTTCGAAGAGGCGGGCGGTGCTGTGCTCGTCGGTCGCGTCCCGGTGGGCCTCGCCCAGCTCGGGCAGGAGGCGGGCCAGCTCGCCCTCCTGGCCGGCGACGGCGGCGGCCATCTCCTCGGGCAGGGCCCGGCGCAGGGCGCGCAGGGCGGTCGGGAAGGGGGCGAACGGCAGCCCGTCGGCCCCGATCTCGACGCAGGACCCGACGGCCACCACGGCGTCGCGCCGCTCGGCCGCCGTGACGAACTGCTCGACCAGCCGGGTCTTACCGACGCCCGCCTCGCCGCCGATCAGCAGCGCCTGGGGGTCGCCGGACGCGGCCCGCCCGAGCGCCTCGGTGAGCGAAGCGAGCTCCTCGGCGCGCCCGACGAACACGGGGCTGACTGACCTGGTCTCCACGCCGCCGAGCATCGCATACGCGTACGAGGCGGAGGGATCTTTTTCGCCGACAGTGATCATGCTCCGGGCACGGTCCGGTCCCGGCTCGGTGGTCGTCCCGGGCCGGGACACCGTCAGGCGACCGGGGCGAAGCGGGTGCGGTCGGCCTCCATCACCTTCCCTTCGGGATCACCGCGTCCGGTACGGCGGGCGGCCCGGCGGGCGCGGCGGGCCCGGCCGATCTCGCGCTCGGCGTCGGCCCGGCGGATCAGCTCGGCGGAGGTGTGGCGGTAGAGCTCGTACTCGTACACGGTGTGCCCCTGACTCCTGGTCGTGGCAGCGGACCGGAGGGGTGCCCGGCCGGTCGGCCGGGGCCCTGTGTCCGCTGTGTGTCCACTGTCGTCGGCCAGGAGGGGGCGTCGCATCGGGCGAGTTCCGCATCTTCGCGGCGGTGGGGGCCTTAGGCGGGCCCACCCCGTGTCCGAGGGGTGGGCGGGGGCCTTAGACGTGTGCCGTACGGGGCCTCGGCCCGGGGTCAGCCGGCGGCCGGGGCGCCCGCGGTGGGCAGCGCGGCGAAGAGGTCGAAGTACATGCCCACGGAGATCAGGACACCGAGCGCGCCGAGGGCGACACCGGCCAGGGCGACCGCGCGGACCCAGGTGGGCTGCGGCTTCTGGGAGGGAACGCCGAAGGCGGGGCGGACCAGGACGAAGACGCCGACGAGCAGGGCCAGGACGGCGAAGACGCCGTTGACCAGGGCGGTGGTGTGCCAGGCGTCGCCGTAGATCTCGGAGATCTGCTGGGACGCGCTGCCGCCGCCGGACGTCTTGATCTGGCCGATGAGCGTCTCGCGTTCGGCGGCTACCCGGCCGGTCCACGCGCCGGTCAGGGCGACGACGCCCAGGGCGGCGGAGACGACGGCGGCCGCGCCCGCGCCGACGCCGTGCCGGGCCTCGGTGAAGGGGTCGGGCTCCAGGTCCTCGTCGTCGGCGTGGTCGTCCTGGTCGGTCCGGTCGGCGATGTCGTCGGAGGCCGTCGCGGGGTCGGCCTCGTCGGAGGGCGTACCGGTGGCGTCCTTCGCGAGCGGGTCCTTCGCCGTGGCGTCCTGCCCGGTCGCGTCCGGTCCGGTCGCGTCCTCCGTAACGGCGTCGGCGGGGTCGGTCGTCCCGGCGGGCGGGGTGGTCGTGGACGGGGTCGTCGTCTTGGAGGGGGTGGTGTTCATGCGCCGCACGCTAGGGGGCCCGGATGAGAGCCCCCTTAACGCCGGGCGTGCGCCGGGCCTCAGCGCGCCGCGCGGGCCTTCCACTCCGGGGCGAGGACGGACCAGATCTCCGAGTCGTGGCGCTCTCCCCGGTAGAAGTAGCTCTGCCGGAGCACCCCGTCCCGGGTCATCCCGAGCCGCTTCGCCACCGCGATCGACCGGGTGTTCCCGGGAGAGGCGTCCCACTCCACGCGGTGCATGCCGCGTTCGTACACCGCCCAGTCGATCAGGCGCTCGGCGGCGCGGGTGATCAGCCCGCGGCCCTGGGCGGCGGGCTCCAACCAGACGCCGACCTCGCAGTTGCCCCGTTCGGCGTCGAAGGACGGGAAGAGGACGCCGCCGACGAGGGTGCCCGCCAGCCAGATCCCGTACAGCCGTCCGGTGTCCGCCGCCTGCTTGTCCGCGTACTTCTGGAGCAGGGCGCGCGCCGAGTCCAGGTCGGTGGCGTAGGAGGCGAACGGGATCCACGGGTCGAGCAGCTCCCGGGCCCGGTCCATGTGGGCCAGGAACTCCACGGCCTGCCAGGGCTCCAGCGGGCGCAGCTCCGCCGTGTCGTCACCCAGCGATATGGCGAACATCGTGCTCCTCCTCGGCATGCGCGGCGCCCTCCTGCGTGGCGCGCGCCTCCGGGATCTTCGCATGGAGCGGTACGCAGTCGGGCGGCTCGATGCTGATCCTGGGCAGCCGCCGCTCCAGCCAGCCCGGCAGCCACCAGTTCGCCCCGCCGAGCATGTGCATCAGGGCGGGCACCAGCAGGGTGCGCAGGACGAAGGCGTCCAGCGCCACGGCGGTGGCGAGCGCGATGCCGAACATGGCGATGACCCGGTCGCCGCTGAGCACGAAGGCGAGGAAGACGGAGATCATGATCACGGCGGCGGAGTTGATGACCCGGCCGGTCTCGGCGAGGCCGACCCGGACGGCCCGCCGGTTGTCGCCGGTCTCCAGCCACTCCTCGTACATCCGCCCGACCAGGAAGACCTGGTAGTCCATGGAGAGGCCGAAGAGGACCGAGACCATGATCACGGGAAGGAAGGGTTCGATGGGCCCGGCGCTGCCGAGGCCGAGCAGTTCGCTGCCCCAGCCCCACTGGAAGACGGCCACGACGACGCCGAAGGAGGAGGCGACGGCGGCCACGTTCATCACGGCGGCCTTGAGCGGGATGCCGATGGACCGGAAGGCCAGGAGCAGCAGCAGGCAGCCGAGTCCGATGACGACGCCGACGAAGAGCGGCAGCTTGTCGACGATGATCTCGGCGAAGTCGTCGTAGCTCGCCGTCACCCCGCCGACATGGGCCTCCAGCGAGGTCTTGTCCTGGACCGGCGGGAGGACGTCGGCGCGGATCCGGTCGACCAGCTCGCTGGTGTCCTGCGACTGCGGTGACGAGTCGGGGACGACGGTGAGGAAGGCGGTGTCGCCGCCCGCGTTGTAGGTGACCGGGCCGACCGAGGCGACGCCCTCGGTGGTGCGCAGCTTCTCGGGCAGCGAGTCCAGCGCCAGCCGGTCGTCCGCGCCGTCGAGCTGGGCGGCGATGGTGAGAGGGCCGTTGACGCCGGGCCCGAAGCCGTCGGCGAGCAGGTCGTAGGCCTGCCGGGTGGTGGCCGTGGCCGGGTTGTTGCCCTGGTCGGAGGTGCCCAGGTGGAGGCCGAGGGCGGGCAGCGCGAGCACCACCATGACGACGGCCGCGATGCCTCCGAGCAGCTTGGGGTGGCGCTCGACGAAGGCGGACCAGCGGGCGGCGAAGCCGGTGGGCAGCTCGGGCCGCGGTCCGTGTTCGGCGAGCTGTCGTCGCTCGCGGCGGCTGAGCGCCCGCATCCCGATGAGCGATAGCAGGGCGGGCAGCAGGGTGACCGAGGCCAGCACGGTGAGGACGACGGTGAGCGAGGCGGCGATGGCGACGCCGTTGAGGAAGCCGAGCCGCAGGATCAGCATGCCGAGCAGGGCGATGCAGACGGTCGCCCCGGCGAAGACGACGGCCCGGCCGGTGGTGGTGACCGCGTTCTGGGCCGCTTCGTCGACCGACATCCCGCGCCGGAGGCCTCTGCGGTGTCTGGTGACGATGAACAGCGCGTAGTCGATGCCCACGCCGAGCCCGATGAGCATGCCGAGCATCGGGGCGAAGTCGGCGACGGTCATCACATGGCCGAGCAGCACGATGCCCGCGTAGGCGGTGCCCACGGAGACCAGGGCGGTGGCGATGGGCAGCAGGCTGGCGGCGAGCGAGCCGAAGGCGAGGAAGAGCACGACGGCCGCGACGACGACGCCGATGCCCTCGGCGAGGTGGACGGAGGGCGCTTCGGTGAGGGCGACGGCGGTGCCGCCCAGCTCGACCTGGAGTCCGTCGGCCTCGGCGGCCTTCGCGGTGTCGACGAGGGCCTGCGCCTGGGCGGCGGGGATCTCGTCGGCGGGCTTGTCGAAGGTGACCGTGGCGTAGGCGGTGTGGCCGTCCTCGCTGATCTGGCCGGGGCCGGCCGCTCCGTAGGGGCCGGTGACCCCGCCGACGCCGGGCAGGTCCTCGATCGCGTGGAGTGTGCGGGTCATGGTCTGTTCGACGTCGGCGGCGCGGACCGTGGAGCCGGTGGTGTGCCAGACGACGGTGTCGGTGTCGCCGCCGAGGTCGGTGAAGCCGCGCGAGAGGAGCTCGGTGGCCCGGCCGGATTCCGTGCCGGGGACCTCGTAGTCGTTGGAGTACGCCGAACCCACGAAGCCCGCGGCTGCGGCGGTTCCGCCGAGGGCGGCGAGCCAGATGAGGACGGCGACGAGGCGGTGCCTGATGCACCAGCGGGCGATGGCAGCCAACGGATGAGCTCCCTGCGGGTTCGTGGACCTTTACCCGCAGATAACGTGATCTGCCCGCAAACGTCTCATGACCTGAGACCGTCACTCTGTCAGCAGAACGTGATCCTTTGTCCGTTTCGTGGCCATGGTCACAGGGCTTGATCTGTTCCTTATACGGGATGGATCAAGCCCTGTGACCGTCGTATCCGAGGCGGACCGTCGACCGGATCGGGACCGGATCGGGACCGGATAGGGGCCGGATAGGGGCCGGATAGGGGCCGGATAGGGTCCGCTTCGACCGGTCAGCCGGAGACGCTGGCGCGGCCGTTCTCGATGTGCCCCATGAGCCGCCGCCGGAAGCCGTCCTCCCCGTCGACGGTGACCGCGAGGTCGTACCAGCCGTGGGCGTCGGCCGCCGAGTGCACGAGCGCCCGGCTGCGGCCCGGCTTGACCGTGACCCGGCGGGTCCAGTCCCGTACGTCGTCCTCGTCGACGTAGCCGAGCGGCCGCACCAGGAAGGTGAGGGTCCGGCGGCCGGTGTTACGCAGAGTGAGGTGGAGATCGCGGTCGCGGTGGTCGATGCGGCTGGCGACCTCCGCTCCCCCGTCGGCCGGTCCGGCGAACTCACGCCGGAAGCCGTTCGGCCCGGTGACCGTGAAGCGGTACGCCTCGCCCGTCAGCGGCACGGTCCAGTGCGCGCTGCCCCGGACGTCCTTGTGCTGCGGGGCCGGGAACTCGCCCGCGTACGGGTACAGCGCGAAGTGCGCCGAGGACCGGCCGGTGTTGTCGAGGTCCACCCGCAGCGTGTCGCCCGACCGCCGTGCCCGGGCGTCCGGCTGGTAGGGCAGCGGGCGCGCCGGGCGTGCGCCGGGCTCCTGCTCGGGCAGGTGCTGGACGGCCGGCGGCTTCGGCTGCCAGCGTCCGCTGAGCGGCGGGATCGCGCCGGGCTGCTCCACGGCGGGCTGCCGCCGGGCCCGGGTGAAGTCGAAGGCGGAGGTGAGGTCGCCGGTGACGCGACGCCGCCAGTCGCTGATGTTGGGCTCCTTCACCCCGGTCCAGCGCTCCAGGAAGCGGATCACCGAGGTGTGGTCGAAGACCTCGGAGCAGACGTACCCGCCGACGGTCCACGGCGAGACGACCAGCAGCGGCACTCGGATCCCGAGGCCGGTCGGCCGGCCCTCCCACTGCTCGTCGGTCACCTCGGGCGGTGCGACGGGCGGCGGGACGTGGTCGAAGAAGCCGTCGTTCTCGTCGTAGTTGATCAGGACGGCGGTGTGCCGCCAGACGTCCGGGTGCTTGCCGAGCGCGTCGAGGATCTTGTAGACGACGGTGGCGCTGTGCACCGGCGAGGAGACGCTCGGGTGCTCGGAGTCGATCGCCGACGGCACCAGGTAGGAGACCGCCGGGAGCTTCCCGGCCGCCACGTCCCTGGCGAACTCGTCCGCCAGCGTTCCGGTCGGAAGCCGGCGCAGCCCGCGCTCGAACAGGCTGCGCTCCTGCTTCGTGAGGGTGGCGACGCCCTCCTCCAGCAGCCCGAGGAGCCGGGTGCGCTCGGCCTCGGACGCGCCGCGGACCTTGGCGTAGAAGGCCTCCATGTACGTATGGCCGCCGGTCTTGGCCAGTGCCTTGCGGGCGATCGCCTTGAAGGTGGCGTAGAACTCGATCTGGTTGTCGGTGAAGTTCTCCCACTCGGTGTACGTGCGCCAGCTGCGCCCGGCCTGCTCCAGCCGCTCGGGGTAGGTGGACCAGTCGTAGCCGGGGTGGGTGCCCTCGTTGTACGCGTCGTTGCCGACGGCCCGCTTCCCGTTCGGCTCGAAGCCGGTCTTCCCGCTCCACAGGTGGTTGCGGTTGGGGCTGGTGGAGGTGTGGATCGAGGAGTGGTAGGCGTCGCAGACGGTGAAGGTGTCGGCCAGCTCGTAGTGGAGGGGGATGTCGCGGCGGTCGTAGTACGCCATCGTGGCCGCGGTCTTCGCGCTGATCCAGCCGTTCATCCAGCCGCCGCCCCAGGCCTTCGCGCCGCCGTTCCAGGAGTGGTCGAGGGCGCCGATGTACTGGAGGTCCTTCTTCTGCTCCTCGGCCGCGCCGCGCACCGGGAAGGGCAGCACGGCGGAGCCGGCCGCGCCGGGCTGCTCGAACACCGTGGAGCCGGTGGGCAGCTCGATGGCGTTGCGGTCGCCGAAGCCGCGGACCCCGCGCAGGGTGCCGAAGTAGTGATCGAAGGAACGGTTCTCCTGCATCAGGATCACCACGTGCTTGATCGACCCGAGCCCGCCGGACCCCGCGTGGGCGGGCTGCGCGGCGATGGCGGCCTGGAGCGACGGCGGCAGGAACGATCCGGCCGCAGCGGCGCCAAGTGCGCCGCCGCCCAGCGCGAAGAGCCGTCGCCGAGACATGTCCGTGGTCAAAAGAGCCTCCTGGTTCCGGGTGGTCACAGCCGGGAAGCTAGTCAGCCCAGGTGGCGGCGGGAAGGACTGCGTACGGACCGGTGGTGAACGTCCAAGAGGTCGGACGAGAAGTCCAACCCGCGGCCTATACCCCGATGAGGTGCAGCGATCCCCACAGCGCGAGCGTCGAGGCGAGCAGCGTCGCCGGTACGGTCGCCAGCCCCAGCCGGGTGAAGTGGCCCAGTTCCGGGGCGTCCCCGTGGGCGTGCAGGATGCGCCGCCACAGGAGCGTGGCCAGCGAACCGACGTAGGTGAGGTTCGGCCCGATGTTCACCCCGATCAGGGCCGCGAGCAGCGGCCCCGGCCCGGCCGCCGCGACGATCGGCAGCAGGGCGAGGATCGCGGGCAGGTTGTTGATCAGGTTGGCCAGCAGCGCGGCGACCACGGCCACGCCGAGCAGCGCGGGCAGGGTGTCGCCGTCGGGCAGGAGGGCGGCGATGCCGTCGCCGAGGCCGTTGTCGACGACCGCCTTGACGACGACGCCGAGCGCGAGGACGAAGAGGCAGAACAGCGGGTTGGCCGAGCGGACGACGGCGACCGGAGTGGTCTCCCGCTTGACGAGGGCGCGTACGGCCAGCACGGCCGCTCCCGCCAGCGCCGCCCACAGCGGCTCGGCCCCCTCGAACGAGGTCACGACGAACCCGGCCAGGGTCAGCGCCAGCACGACGAGCGTGAAGACGGGTACGGGGGTGCGCTCCGCCTCGGGATCCGGCGCGTGCGCCCCGGCGGCCAGGTCGGCGGCGAACGCGCGGCGGAACACGGCGTACTCGACGGCGATGGCGGCGAGCCAGGGCAGCGCCATCAGCGCGGCGAACCGGGTGAAGGAGAGACCGCTCGCGGTGAACGCCAGCAGATTGGTGAGGTTGGAGACGGGGAGCAGGAGCGAGGCGGAGTTGGCGAGGTGCGCGCAGGCGTAGACGTACGGGCGGGGCCGCGCGCCGACCCGGGCGGCGGTGGCGAGGACGACCGGGGTGAGCAGGACGACGGTGGCGTCCAGGCTGAGGACGGCGGTGATCAGCGAGGCGACGACGAAGACGCCGCCGAGCAGGGGGCGGGTCTGCCCCCGGCAGGCGCGGGCCACCAGATCACCGGCGGCCCGGAAGAGCCCTTCGTCGGCGCAGAGCTGGGCCAGCACCAGGATCGCGGCGAGGAAGCCGACGACCGGCAGCAGCTCGCCGACCTGCTCCCGGGCCTCGGGCCAGGAGACCGCACCGACCACCACGACCAGCGCGGCGGCGGGCACGGCGACGGTCGCCTCCGGCAGGCCCCGGGGGCGTACGACGGCGAAGGCGAGGACGCCCAGCAGCAGGGCGAAGGAGACGAGCTCGGCGGTGACGGTGTTCAGCGGGTTCTCTCCGGACGGGTGGAGGGGCGGTGCCCCCGTGTCACGGGTGCACCGCCCCTCCGGGTGGTGATCGGGTGGATCAGCCCTCGACGCCGAGCTTCTCCAGGATCAGCTCACGCACACGCGCCGCGTCGGCCTGGCCGCGGGTGGCCTTCATGACCGCGCCGACGAGCGCGCCCGCCGCCGCGACCTTGCCGCCGCGGATCTTGTCCGCGATGGCCGCGTTGCCCGCGATGGCCTCGTCCACGGCCGTGGACAGCGCGCCCTCGTCCGAGACGACCTTCAGGCCGCGCTTCTCGACGACGGTGTCCGGGTCGCCCTCGCCCGCGAGGACGCCCTCGATGACCTGGCGGGCCAGCTTGTCGTTGAGGTCGCCCTTGGCGACGAGCGCGGCCACCCGGGCGACCTGCGCCGGGGTGATCGGCAGCTCGTCCAGGCCGCGGCCGGTCTCGTTGGCGTTACGGGCCAGCTCGCCCATCCACCACTTGCGGGCCTGGTCGGAGGGTGCGCCCGCCTCGATCGTGGCGACGATCAGGTCGACCGCGCCCGCGTTGAGGATGGACTGCATGTCGTGCTCGGAGACGCCCCACTCCTCCTTGAGCCGCGCCCGGCGCAGCCGGGGCAGCTCGGGGAGGCCCTTGCGGAGCTCCTCGACCCACTCGCGGGCCGGCGCCACGGGCACCAGGTCCGGCTCGGGGAAGTAGCGGTAGTCCTCGGCGTTGTCCTTGATGCGGCCGGCCGTGGTGGAGCCGTCCTCCTCGTGGAAGTGCCGGGTCTCCTGCACGATCGTGCCGCCCGAGGACAGCACGGCGGCGTGCCGCTGGATCTCGAAACGCGCGGCCCGCTCGACGGAACGCAGCGAGTTCACGTTCTTCGTCTCGGAGCGGGTACCGAAGGTCTCGGTGCCGTTGGGGCGCAGCGACAGGTTCACGTCGCAGCGCATCTGACCCATCTCCATGCGCGCCTCGGAGACGCCGAGCGCCTTGATCAGCTCGCGGAGCTCGGCGACGTACGCCTTGGCGACCTCGGGCGCACGGGCGCCGGCGCCCTCGATCGGCTTGGTGACGATCTCGATGAGCGGGATGCCGGCCCGGTTGTAGTCGAGCAGGGAGTGGGACGCGCCGTGGATACGGCCGGTGGCGCCGCCGACGTGCGTCGACTTGCCGGTGTCCTCCTCCATGTGGGCGCGCTCGATCTGCACCCGGAAGATCTCGCCGTCCTCCAGCTGGACGTCCAGATAGCCGTTGAAGGCGATCGGCTCGTCGTACTGGGAGGTCTGGAAGTTCTTCGGCATGTCCGGATAGAAGTAGTTCTTCCGGGCGAAACGGCACCAGTCGGCGATCTCGCAGTTGAGCGCGAGACCGATCTTGATGGCCGACTCCACGCCGATCTCGTTGACGACCGGCAGCGCGCCGGGCAGCCCGAGACAGACCGGGCAGGTCTGGGAGTTGGCGTCCTGCTTCAGCTCCGTGGAGCAGCCGCAGAACATCTTGGTCTTGGTGCCGAGCTCGACATGGACTTCGAGGCCCATGACGGGGTCGTAGGACGCGAGCGCGTCCTCGTACGACACCAGGTCAGTGACAGTCACGGTGAAACTTTCCCTCTCAGCCCAGCAGAACGTCGTCGTCGCCGAGACGCTTCAGTTCGCGATAGAGGATCGCGAGTCCGGTGACGATGGCGGCCGCGGAGACGGCCGCGTCGACGAGGCGCAGCATGTCGTTGTCGTTGCGGGCGAGCTTCGCCTGCTTGACGACACTGATCGCGCCGAACGCGGTACTGCCGATCGCGATGTACGCGCCCGTCTTGGACTTCTTGAAGTTCTTGGCCTTCTTTGCCATGGCACTCACAGCGACGGAGCCTCCTCAAGCAGCGGGTGCCCCCACCTTTCCACGAACGCGGCCTCGACGGCCGCTCCGACCTTGTAGAGCCGGTCGTCCTTCATGGCGGGGGCGATGATCTGCAGTCCGACCGGCAGACCGTCCTCCGGGGCCAGGCCGCAGGGCAGCGACATGGCGGAGTTGCCGGCCAGGTTGGTGGGGATGGTGCACAGGTCCGCGAGGTACATCGCCATCGGGTCGTCGGCGCGCTCGCCGATCGGGAAGGCGGTGGTCGGGGTCGTCGGCGAGACGATCACGTCGACCTGCTCGAAGGCCTTCGCGAAGTCCTGGGTGATGAGGGTGCGGACCTTCTGGGCGGAGCCGTAGTACGCGTCGTAGTAGCCGGAGCTGAGCGCGTACGTACCCAGGATGATGCGGCGCTTGACCTCGTCGCCGAAGCCGGCCTCGCGGGTGAGCGCGGTGACCTCCTCGGCCGACTTCGTGCCGTCGTCGCCGACCCGCAGGCCGTAGCGCATGGCGTCGAAGCGGGCCAGGTTGGAGGAGCACTCGGACGGGGCGATCAGGTAGTACGCGGAGAGCGCCAGGTCGAAGGACGGGCAGTCCAGCTCGACGACGTCCGCGCCCAGCGACTTCAGCAGCTCGACCGACTCGTCGAAGCGCTGGAGGACACCGGCCTGGTAGCCCTCGCCGCGGAACTGCTTGACGACGCCGACGCGCATGCCCTGGACGGAGCCGTTGCGCGCGGCCTCGACGACCGGCGGGACCGGGGCGTCGATGGACGTCGAGTCCAGCGGGTCGTGCCCGGCGATGGCCTCGTGCAGCAGCGCCGCGTCCAGGACCGTACGGGCACAGGGCCCGCCCTGGTCGAGGGAGGACGAGAAGGCGACCATGCCGTAGCGGGAGACGCCGCCGTAGGTGGGCTTGACGCCGACGGTGCCGGTGACGGCGGCGGGCTGGCGGATCGAGCCGCCGGTGTCCGTGCCGATGGCGAGCGGGGCCTCGTAGGAGGCGAGGGCGGCGGAGGAGCCGCCGCCGGAGCCGCCGGGGATGCGGGTGAGGTCCCAGGGGTTGCCGGTGGGGCCGTAGGCGCTGTTCTCGGTGGAGGACCCCATGGCGAACTCGTCCATGTTGGTCTTGCCGAGGATGACGACGTCGGCGTCGCGCAGCTTCCGCGTGAGCGTGGCGTCGTACGGCGGGACCCAGCCCTCAAGGATCTTGGAACCGACGGTGGTCGGCATGTCCTTGGTGGTGAAGATGTCCTTCAGCGCGAGCGGGACGCCGGCCAGCGGGCCGAGCTTCTCGCCCGCCTCACGCTTGGCGTCCACGGCACGGGCCTGGGCGAGCGCGCCCTCGCGGTCGATGTGCAGGAAGGCGTGGACCTTCTCGTCGACCGCGTCGATCCGGGCCAGGTGGGCCTCGGTGACCTCGACGGCGGTCAGCTCGCCGGAGGCGATCTTCCCGGCGATCTCGGCCGCGGTGAGCTTGATGATGGTGCTGATGTCCGTCATGGCGATTAGTCCTCCCCCAGGATCTGCGGCACCTTGAAACGCTGCTGCTCCTGGGCCGGGGCGCCGGAGAGCGCCTGCGCGGGGGTGAGCGACGGACGGACCTCGTCCGCGCGCATGACGTTGGTCAGCGGCAGCGGGTGGGAGGTCGGCGGTACGTCTTGGTCGGCGACCTCGGAGACGCGGGCGACCGCGCCGATGATGTCGTCGAGCTGACCGGCGAAGTGATCGAGCTCTTCGCCCTTCAGCTCCAGACGCGCCAGCCGGGCGAGGTGGGCGACCTCCTCGCGCGTGATGCCAGGCATGCAGCGATCCTCAGGGGTTGGTGTGTGGTTTTGGCCCAATCCTATGGGGTCGTGCAGGGCCGGGTACCCCACCCCGATCGGGCTACCCCTTTCCGGGCGACGCCCCCTGCGGTCCTCAGGGGCTCTCGGTCTCCGCCGTGCCGTTCACCGCGCCGTTCAGCGACCCGTTCATCGAGCCGGTCGCCGAGGCGGTCGCCGACCCCGCGGCGGCCGCCGCCTGGGCCTTCAGCTCGGCGGGCCTGCGCCAGCCGTGCTCGCCGCGCGCCCGCAGCCAGGCCGTCGTCTCCTGGGGCGGCATCGCGGCCGCCACCAGCCAGCCCTGCACCGCGTCGCACCTGAGGTCCCGCAACCGCTCCCATGTCTCGTCGTCCTCGACGCCCTCGGCGACGACGACCAGGCCGAGCGAGTGGGCCAGGTCGATGGTGCAGCGGACGATCTCCGCGTCCTCGTGGTCGACGGCGAGCCGGGCCACGAAGGACCGGTCGATCTTCAGCTCGCTGACCGGCAGTCTGCGCAGGTGGACGAGGGAGGAGTAGCCGGTGCCGAAGTCGTCCAGGGACATCTTCACGCCGTGCGCGGTGAGCCCGGCCAGGGTGTCGGCGGCGCGCTGCGGGTCCTCCAGCAGCACATGCTCGGTGATCTCCAGTTGGAGCGCTCCCGCGGGCACGCCGTGGCGGGCGAGGCGGGCCGCGACGCCTCCCGCGAAGCCGGGGGTGTGGACGTCGCGCGGGGAGACGTTGACCGCGACCGGAACGAACAGGCCCTGCGCCCGCCAGCGGGCCACCTGGGCGAGCGCCGTCTCCAGGACGTACTCCGTGAGGTGCGGCATCAGGCCGGAGGACTCGGCGATGGCGATGAACTCGTCCGGGGGGACCCGGCCGCGCTCCGGGTGCACCCAGCGCACCAGCGCCTCCAGACCGGCGACCTGCCCGTCGAACCGGACCTTGGGCTGGTAGTGCAGCTCGACCTCGCCCGCGTCCAGCGCCCGGCGCAGGTCGCCGAGGAGCCCGAGCCGGTCGGGGGTGTTGCTGTCGCGCTTGGACTCGTAGACCTCCACGCCCGTGCGGTCCCGCTTGGCCTGGTACATCGCGACGTCCGCCCGGCGCAGCAGGCCCTCGGCGTCCAGGGCGTGGTCGGGGTAGACCGCGACCCCGGCGCTGGCCTCCAAGACGAGGGTCAGCCCGTCCAGGTCGAGCGGCGAGGACAGCTCGGCGACGAGATGGCGGGCGACCTGCTGGGCGCTGGTGGTGGAGTCGGTGTGCGGCAGCAGGACGGCGAACTCGTCGCCGCCGAGCCTGGCCGCCTCCGCACCGCGCGGCAGGGCGAGCCGCAGGCGTTCCGCTATCTGCAACAGCAGCCGGTCGCCGGCCAGGTGGCCCAGGGTGTCGTTGACCGCGCGGAAGCGGTCCAGGTCGATGAGGACCAGCGCGGAGCGGGTGCCGACGGACTCCGCGTCCTCCAGCGCCGACCAGGTGCGCTCCAGCAGCCACTGGCGGTTGGGCAGCCCGGTCAGCGGGTCGCGCAGCTGCTCCTCGGCGCGGGCCCGGGCGATCCAGAGCGTGGAGTCCAGGGCGATCAGGGGCACCGCGAAGAGCGGCAGCAGGACGGGCATGGACATTGCGACGGCGCAGATCAGCGGGGCGAGCCCGAGGAGCGCGACAGCGACGAGCCCCTGCCGCAGCATCGCGGTCCGGGCGATGGTGGGCAGCCCGCCGTTGTGCGGGGCCTGCGCGTACCACAGCAGGACCCGGGTGACGAGCAGATACGTGGACGCCGTCAGGAGCAGTTCCGGAACGGCCGCGATGCCCCAGTCGAGTGGCTGCCAGGGCTCCTCGACGGTGGGCACCTCGCCGAAGGCGGCCAGCACCAGGGCGGCCGCGCCGATGCCCAGCATGTCGACCCCGCCGTGCAGCAGCCCCTGCCACCAGCGGTGTCTGCGGGCAGTCCCGACGAGCACCACGACGGCGAGGCTGACCAGCACGGCCGGCAGCCAGCCGTACAGCAGCAGCACGGCGAGGGTGAGGGCGGCCCCGGAGCCCGTGCCGCCCCACCAGCGGTCGCGGCCGAGCGCCACCAGATGGCCGACGATGATCCCGGTGAGCACGGCGAGGGACCAGCCCACCGCTCCGTCCGGGAAGAGCGCGTGGCCCTGCTGGACGGTCCGGTAGGACCCGACCGCCAGCAGTAACGCGGCGATCCCTACGACGGCGGCGCCCACGGGGGGCGTGAGGCCGACGAAACCTTGCAGCCGCGACACCGGTGCGGCGCTCTCGGTCGGTTTCATTCCGTCCCTCTCACAGCCGGCGGTGCCGATGTCCCTCGGTGGCGCCCGCTCCTGTGACGTCACGGCCCGGTCGAGCAGCCGTGCACGGCGGGCGCACCTCTCAACAGTAGGCCGCGAAAGGCTTCCAGGGGCAGCGCTCTACAGCTCTTGCCCGAATGCGAGCCGACCACCCGTCACCATCTGCTAATGGCCCGAACGGGTGGTGCGCCAGGGCCATTCGGGGCACGCCCGACCCTTCTTCACCCCTCTGCCCCGTTTCCTTCCCCGCTCGGGCCGCGCCACGCCGGGGCAGCGTCTCGAAGGCGTCTCGATCCGGAGAACAACGGGCGAAGTGCGGCCCGGCGGTCGGTTACTCCCGGTCTACTCCCCGCTGTCCGCCGGGGCCGTTTCGGGCGCGGATTCCGGTACGGGAAGGGCTGCCTCCCGGGCGCGTTCGGGTCCGTATTCGAGCAGGATCGCGAATCCGTCCTCGTCGAGCACGGGCACCTTCAGCTGCATCGCCTTGTCGTACTTGGAGCCGGGGTTGTCGCCGACGACGACGAAGGCGGTCTTCTTCGACACCGATCCGGCGACCTTCGCGCCGAGGGCCTGGAGCGCCTCCTTGGCGCCGTCGCGGGTGTGGCCCGCGAGGGTGCCGGTGACGACGACGGTGTGTCCTTCGAGGGGGCGGGGGCCCTCCTCCTCGTCGGAGCCCTCGTCCGCCATCCGCACCCCGGCCTCGCGCCACTTGCGCAGGATCTCGCGGTGCCAGTCCTCGGCGAACCACTGCTTGACGGAGGCGGCGATGGTCGGCCCGACGCCGTCGGCGGCGGCCAGCTCCTCCTCGCTCGCCTCGTCGATCCGGTCGACGGAGCGGAACTGACGGGCCAGCTCCTGGGCGGCGACCGGTCCCACGTGCCGGATGGAGAGCCCGGTGAGAATCCGGGCGAGGGGGGCCTCCTTGGCGGCGGCGATGCCCTCCAGCATGGCGACGGCGTTCTTCTTGGGCTCGCCCTGCTGGTTGGCGAAGACCGTCGCGATCTTCTCCTCGCCGGTCTTCGGGTCGCGCTTGGGCAGCCCGCTGTCCTGGTCCAGGACGTACGCCCGGATCGGCAGCAGCTGCTCGATGGTGAGCGAGAACAGATCGCTCTCGTCCTTGAGGACCGGCTCGGCGGGCTCCAGCGGCCGGGTCAGCGCGGCGGCGGCCACATAGCCGAAGTGGTCGATGTCCAGGCACTTACGCCCGGCGAGATAGAAGACCCGCTCGCGCAACTGGGCCGGGCAGGTGCGGGCGTTGGGACAGCGGAGGTCGATGTCGCCCTCCTTCATGGGGCGCAGCTCCGTCCCGCACTCGGGGCAGTGGGCCGGCATCTCGAAGGCCTTCTCGGTGCCGTCGCGCAGATCGACGACGGGGCCGAGGATCTCCGGGATGACCTCGCCCGCCTTGCGGATGACGACGGTGTCGCCGATGAGGACGCCCTTGGCCTTGACCACGTTCTGGTTGTGCAGGGTGGCGAACTCGACCTCGGAACCGGCCACTTCGACCGGCTCGACCTGGGCGTACGGGGTGACGCGGCCGGTGCGGCCGACGCCGACGCGGATGTTGACCAGCTTGGTGTTGACCTCTTCGGGGGCGTACTTCCAGGCGATGGCCCAGCGCGGGGCGCGCGAGGTGGAGCCCAGCCGTCCCTGGAGCGGGATCTCGTCGAGCTTGACGACGACGCCGTCGATCTCGTGCTCCACGGAGTGCCGGTGGTCGCCGTAGTACGCGATGAACTCCCGTACGCCTTCCAGGGAATCGACGACCTTGTTGTGCCGGGCGGTGGGCAGGCCCCAGGAGTGCAGGAGGTCGTATGCCTGGGAGAGGCGGTCGATGCTCAGGCCCTCGTGGGCGCCGATGCCGTGCACCACCATGTGCAGCGGGCGGGTGGCGGTGACCTTCGGGTCCTTCTGGCGCAGCGAACCGGCGGCCGCGTTACGGGGGTTGGCGAAGGGCTTGTCGTCGGCGGCGACCAGCCGGGCGTTCAGCTCCTCGAAGTCCTCCATGGGGAAGAAGACCTCGCCGCGGATCTCGACGAGCGCCGGGATGTCCTCGCCCTTCAGGCGGTGCGGGATCTCGGCGATCGTACGGACGTTGGGGGTGATGTCCTCGCCGGTGCGGCCGTCGCCGCGGGTCGCCGCCCGGGTGAGGCGGCCGTGCTCGTAGGTGAGGTTGACGGCGAGGCCGTCGACCTTCAGCTCGCACAGGAAGTGGTGATCGGGGGTGCCGACGTCCTTGGCGACGCGCTCGGCCCAGGCGGCCAGCTCCTCGTCGTCGAAGGCGTTGTCCAGCGAGAGCATGCGTTCGCGGTGCTCGACGGAGGTGAACTCCGTGCGGTAGGGCCCGGCGACCTTCTGGGTCGGGGAGTCGGGGGTGCGGAGCGGGGGGTACTCCTCCTCCAGCGCCTCCAGCGAACGCATCAGCCGGTCGAACTCGGCGTCGCTGACGACCGGCTGGTCCTTCACGTAATACCGGAAGCGGTGCTCCTCGATCTGCTCGGCCAGCAGCGCGTGGGTCTCCCGCACGCCCGCCGGGACCGAACTCTCCTGCTCCACCCGCTCTTCGCCCGCCATCGTCCCGTCCTCCTGTGTACCCGTCGTCCCCGTCACTCAGGGTTGTCCGCGAGCGACCTCGCCGCCCGGGCGCTGTGGGCGAGCGCGTGACGGGCGTACGCGGGCGACGCACCCGCGAGACCGCACGACGGGGTGATCGCGACGGACTCGGCGAGAGTCCCCGGATTCAGCCCCAGCCTGCTCCACAGCGTCCTGACTCCCATGACGCTACCGCCCGGGTCCGACAATCCGTCCGAGGCGGCGTCGGTGGAGGGCACCACGCCGAGGAAGAGCTGGGTGCCGCCCTCGACGGCTTCCCCGATCGTCTCCTCCTCACGCTCGGTGAGCAAGGAGAAGTCGAAGGAGATTCCGTCGGCCCCGGCCCGGCGCAGCAGCGCGAACGGCACTTCGGGGGCGCAGGAGTGGACGAGCGTCGTGCCGTCCTCGCCCGCCGCCGCGAGGACGTCGCGCAGGGTCCCCTCGACGATCTGGCGGTCGACGGCGCGGTAGGTGCGGTAGCCGCTGGCGGAGCGGACGCGGCCCAGCAGGACGGCGGTCAGGGAGGGTTCGTCGAGCTGGAGGACGATCTGCGCCCCGGGCATCCGGCGGCGGACCTCCGCGAGGTGGGCGCGGAGTCCTTCGGCCAGGGATCCGGCCAGGTCGCGGCAGGCGCCGGGGTCGGCCAGCATGGCTTCGCCGCCGCGCAGTTCCAGGGCGGCGGCGAGCGTCCAGGGCCCGACGGCCTGGACCTTGAGCAGGCCCTCGTACCCCTGGGTGAACTCCTCCAGGGCGTCCAGGTCCTCGCCCAGCCAGGAGCGGGCGCGGCGGGTGTCGCGGCCGGGCCGGTCGCTGATACGCCAGCCGCTCGGCTCGACGTGCCCGTACATCTCGACGAGCATGCCGATGGTCCGGCCGATCATGTCGGCGCCCGGCCCGCGCGCGGGCAGTTCCGCCAGGTACGGCATGCCCTGGCCGTCGGCGAAGGAGCCGGTTACGGTCTTCGCCGCCTCCCTCGCGTCTCCTCCGGGCATCGACCCGATGCCGGTCGCCGGACACCCGCTGAACTTGCTCTTCTCGCTCACGCGGGAAGCCTACGGTCACCGGCGGGGCGTCTGCTCCTCAGGGCGTCAGCGGCCGGGGCGGACCGTGAGGTCGTTCACCTCGGCATCGCGCGGCAGGTCGAGGGCCATCAGGATCGTCGTCGCCACCGACTCGGGGTCGATCCAGCGCTCCGCGTCGTACTCCTTGCCCTCCTGCTGATGGACCTTGGCCTGCATCGGGCTGGCGGTGCGGCCGGGGTAGACGGTGGTGACGCGCACGCCGTTGGCGTGCTCCTCGTGGCGCAGCGAGTCGGCGAGCGCCTTGAGGCCGTGCTTGCTCGCGGCGTACGCGCTCCACCCGGCGTGGGCGTTGAGCCCGGCGCCGGAGTTCACGAACAGGACGTGGCCCTGGGCGGCGCGGAGCTGCGGGATGAGGAGGCGGGTGATCTCGGCGGGGGCGATCAGGTTGGCGTTGAGCTGGAAGTGCCAGGCCTTGGGGGTGAGCTCGCCGACCTCGCCGAGCTCGACGACGCCGGCGATGTGCAGCAGGGTGTCGATCCGCTCGGGCATGGCCTGCTGGCCGAACGCCCAGGACAGCCGGTCCGGGTTGCCAAGGTCGCCGACGAGGGTGCGCGCGCCCGGATAGCGGTCGGCGAACTCCTTGGCGCGGCCGGCGTCCCGGGCGAGCAGGACGAGGCCGTCGCCGCGCTCCAGGAGACGGCGGGCGACAGCGGCCCCGATGCCGGATCCGGCGCCGGTGATGAGGTGGGTAGACATGGGGCGATCCTAGATCCGGGTCCTCTACCGGTGACCGGCGGACTCCTCCAGGTAGGCCAGCGCGCCGACGCCGTCCTTGGCGAAGAAGACCAGGTCCGTCAGGGGCAGCGGCAGGAAGCCCTCGTCCTCCATGCGCTGGAACTGCTGGCGCAGCCCGTCGTAGAAGCCCGCCGTGTTCAGCAGGACGACCGGCTTGGTGTGCTTGCCGTGCTTCTTCAGCTCCAGGATCTCGGTGGCCTCGTCCAGCGTCCCGGTCCCGCCGACCATGATCACGATGGCGTCGGACTTCTCCAGGAGGAGGGCCTTGCGTTCGGCGAGGTCGCGGGCGATCACCATCTCGTCCGCGTTCTCCCGGGCCTTCGCGGCGAGGAAGTCGACCGATACGCCCACGAGCCGCCCGCCCGTCGCCTGCACACCGTCCGCGACGACCTTCATCAGCCCGCTCTCCGATCCGCCCCACACCAGAGTGTGCCCGCCTCTGCCGAGCAGTTCGGCGAACTCCCGGGCGGGCACGGTGTAGCGGTCGTCGAGGTCGGCGGCGGAGAGGAAGACGCAGATGTTCATGGAGCCACCGTACGACCCGCCTCGGACACTCCCCCGTTCCGGGGACGGATCGGCGTACGGGATCGGCGTACGGGAAGAAGACGGCCCCGTACGCCGCTGAAAGAAGCATGACTGCCACCCGAGGACACCGCATCACCGTCGAGCAGGGCACCGAGCACGTCCGGGCGGTGCACGAGGGCCAGGTGCTGGCCGAGAGCCGCCGCCCGCTCGCGCTCCGCGAGACCGGCTGTCCGGTCCGCTACTACCTGCCGCCCGAGGACGTCCGTACCGAACTGCTCGCCCCGTCGGACACCACCACCCACTGCCCGTTCAAGGGGGACGCCTCCTACTGGTCGCTGCCCGGGGCCGCCGATCTCGTCTGGGCCTATCCGGACCCGAAGCCCGAAGTCGCCGCGATCAAGGACCACTTCTGCTTCTACGCGACGGAGACGGTGGCCGACTGACCCCGCTCCGGGCGGTCCGCGGAAGTTTTCTCCGCCGGAGCGATGAGTTTCGCGGACCGCCCCGGTCTCCTCTCCCATGGACAGGATTCTCTCCGCCGACGGCACGCCGATCGCCTACCGCCGCCAGGGCGAGGGGCCGCCGCTGGTGCTGGTCGGCGGGGCGCTGAGCACCGCCGCGGCCGAGGCGCCGCTGGCCGCCCTGCTCGCGCCGCGCTTCACGGTGCTCACCTACGACCGCCGGGGCCGAGGCGCCAGCGGTGCCGCCGGGCGCTGCACCGTGGCGCGGGAGGTCGAGGATCTGGCCGCCGTCGTCGGCGCGGCCGGGGCGGGTGCGGCGGTCTTCGGGATGTCGTCGGGCGGGGCGCTGGCGCTGGAGGCGGCGGCCGCCGGGCTCCCGGTGGAGCTGCTCGCCGTGTACGAGCCGCCCTACACTCCGGGCGCGTCCGGCCTGCTGTTCAAGGCCCGCTGCACGGCCCGGCTGCACCGGTTGCTGGCGGCCGGTGACCGGGGCGGGGCGGTGGAGCTGTTCCTGTCCATGACGGGCGTCGCGGCGGAGACGGCCGCCCGGATGCGGCGCACGCCGGTGTGGGCGGAGCTGGAGGCGATGGCGCACACCCTGGCGTACGACGACGCGCTGCTGGGCGACGGGGCGATCCCGGCCGAGCGGTTCGCGGCGGTCGCCGCCCGGACGCTGGTGGTCTGCGGCGGCTTCAGCAGCGCCCCGGCCCGCGCGGCGACCCGCACCCTGGCCGAGGCCCTGCCGCGCGGCCGGCACCGAACGCTGACGGGCCAGATGCGCGAGGTGGCGCCCCAAGTGATCGCGCCGGTGCTGACGGACTTCTTCGCCAAGGACGTGGACGTGTACGCGTACCGACAGGCGTCGTGACCCGCCTGCGGGCCCGAGCGTCGTGAGCCGTCAGCGGACCGGGCTCAGCCGCCCGCGGCCACCCGCTCGCGCCGGACCGTCGTCGCGATGGTGGCCGAGCCGACCACGCGCGTGCCGTCGTACAGGACGACCGCCTGACCGGGGGCCACGCCCCGGACCGGCTCGGTGAAGGTGACGTTCAGCTCCGTGCCGTCGACGAGCTCGGCCGTGACCTCGGTCTCGCCGCCGTGGGCGCGCAGCTGGGCGGTGTACGTGCCCGGGCCGGACGGAGGCGTTCCGCACCAGCGGGGCTTGATGGCGGTCAGCGCGGTCACGTCGAGGGCCTCGACCGGGCCGACGGTGACGGTGTTGTTCACCGGGGAGATGTCGAGGACGTAGCGCGGCTTGCCGTCGGGGGCCGGGTGGCCGATCTTCAGGCCCTTGCGCTGGCCGATGGTGAAGCCGAAGGCGCCTTCGTGGGTGCCCAGCTTCGTACCGGACTCGTCGAGGATGTCGCCCTCGGCCGGGCCGCCGAGGCGGTTCGCGAGGAAGCCCTGGGTGTCGCCGTCGGCGATGAAGCAGATGTCGTGGCTGTCGGGCTTCTTGGCGACGGCCAGGCCCCGGCGCTCGGCCTCGGCCCGGATCTCGTCCTTGGTGGTGAGGGTGTCGCCGAGCGGGAACATGGCGTGGGCGAGCTGCTTCTCGTCCAGGACGCCGAGCACATAGCTCTGGTCCTTGGCCATGTCGGAGGCGCGGTGCAGCTCACGGCTGCCGTCCTCGGTGAGCACGACGGTGGCGTAGTGGCCGGTGCACACGGCGTCGAAGCCGAGGGCGAGGGCCTTGTCGAGGAGCGCGGCGAACTTGATCTTCTCGTTGCAGCGCAGGCAGGGGTTGGGTGTGCGCCCGGCCTCGTACTCCGCGACGAAGTCCTCGACGACGTCCTCGCGGAAGCGTTCCGCCAGGTCCCAGACGTAGAACGGGATACCGATGACGTCGGCCGCGCGGCGGGCGTCCCGGGAGTCCTCGATGGTGCAACAGCCGCGCGCCCCGGTCCGGAAGGACTGGGGGTTCGCGGACAGGGCGAGGTGGACACCGGTCACGTCGTGGCCCGCCTCGGCGGCACGGGCCGCGGCGACGGCGGAGTCCACGCCGCCCGACATCGCGGCGAGAACACGCAGGGGGCGCTGGGAAGTCTGAGTCATAGCCTCTCCAGGGTACGGGTCCCCGGGAACCGAACGCTCGCGGATATGCGTTGACGACCACATGGGGAACAACGGGAGCACCCGGGCGTCGGACAAGCCCTCGGGCAAGTCGTCGGGCAGGCCGTCGCGGAAGAAGCCCGCCGACGGCGTCAGCCGGCGCGCGCTGCTGATCGGCGGCGGTGCGGTGGTGGCCGCCGGCACCGCCGCCGTGCTCGCGCGCGACCGGGTGAAGCGGCTGTGGTGGCAGGTGCCCGGCATCGAGAAGCCGCGGAAGCCGGGCGAGCTGGATTACGCGGGGGCGACCTGGGTGGCCGCCTCGGAGGCGAACTGGCGGCGTGCGGACCGGCCCGACGACTTCCCGATCGACCGGGTGATCATCCATGTCACCCAGGGCAGCTTCGACAGCGCGGTGAAGGTGTTCCAGGACCCCGCCCACCAGGCCGCGACGCACTACATCGTGGGGCAGGACGGGCGGGTGGTGCAGATGATCCGTGAGCTGGACGTGGCGTACCAGGCGGGCAACCGCTCCTTCAACGAGCGGGCCGTCGGCATCGAGCACGAGGGGTTCGTGGACCGGCCGAAGAACCTCACCAAGGCGATGTACGAGTCCTCGGCGCGGCTCACCGCGTCGATCTGCGCCCGGCACGACATACCCGTCGACCGGAAGCACATCATCGGGCATGTGGAGGTGCCGGGCACCGACCACACCGATCCGGGTCCGCACTGGGACTGGGACCGGTACATGGAGCTGGTGCGCCGGGCCGCCACCGCGCCACCCTCCCCTTCGCCCACTTCCTCGGCCTCGGCCTCCGCTTCCGCGAAGGCTTCCGGGTGACGGCAGTCTCCGGGTGACGGCCCTCAGCTGAGTCCGGCGGTCCTCGCCCGCTCGACCGCCGGGCCGATCGCCTCGGCGAGCGCCTTGACGTCCTCCTCGGTGGAGGTGTGGCCGAGCGAGAAGCGCAGGGTGCCCCGGGCCAGGTCCGGGTCGGTGCCGGTGGCGAGCAGGACATGGCTGGGCTGGGCGATCCCGGCGGTGCAGGCGGAGCCGGTGGAGCATTCGATGCCCTGGGCGTCCAGCAGCAGGAGGAGGGAGTCGCCCTCGCAGCCCGGGAAGCTGAAGTGGGCGTTGGCCGGGAGGCGTCCGGCCGAGTCCGGGTCGCCGCCGAGCACGGCGTCCGGCACGGCCCGGCGTACGGCGTCCACCAGGTCGTCGCGCAGGGAGCCCACGCGGCGGGCGAACTGCTCGCGCCGCTCGGCCGCCAGCCGCCCGGCGACCGCGAAGGAGGCGACGGCGGGCACGTCCAGGGTGCCGGAGCGCACATGCCGCTCCTGGCCGCCGCCGTGCAGCACGGGTACGGGGGTGTGGTCGCGGCCCAGCAGCAGCGCGCCGATGCCGAACGGGCCGCCGATCTTGTGCCCGCTGACCGTCATCGCGGCCAGTCCGGAGCGGGCGAAGTCGACCTCCAGCTGTCCGAAGGCCTGCACCGCGTCGGCGTGCATGGGAATGGCGAACTCCGCCGCCACTTCTGCCAGTTCGCGGACCGGCATGATGGTGCCGATCTCGTTGTTGGCCCACATGACCGTGATCATCGCGACGTCGTCGGGGTTGCGGAGGATCGCCTCGCGCAGGTCTTCGGGGTGCACCCGGCCGTAGCGGTCGACGGGGAGGTAGTCGACGGTCGCGCCCTCGTGCTCGGCCAGCCAGTCGACGGCGTCCAGGACGGCGTGGTGTTCGACGGGCCCGGCGAGGACCCGGGTGCGGCGGGGGTCGGCGTCGCGGCGGGACCAGTAGAGGCCCTTCACGGCGAGGTTGTCGGCCTCCGTGCCGCCGGAGGTGAGGACGACCTCGCTGGGGCGTGCGCCGAGGGCGTCGGCGAGGGCTTCTCTGGACTCCTCGACGGTACGGCGGGCCCGGCGTCCGGCGGCGTGCAGTGAGGACGCGTTGCCGGTGACGGAGAGCTGGGCGGTCATCGCCCCGATCGCTTCGGGAAGCATCGGGGTGGTCGCGGCGTGGTCGAGGTAGGCCATGGTGGGGCCGATTCTACGAGCCCCGGGTGGGGCGCATGCCGGGCGCGTCACGGCCCGGCACCCGCGCACGCCCGTGAGGGGTGCGGCGGACCCGGTCCGGAGCCCGATCCGGAGCGGGTGGAGAGCGGCTCGCGGGGCCGCGTCAGGCGCGTGCGTCAGCCGCCGAGGTTCCAGGCGACCGTGCCGTTGGCGGTGACCAGGACGGCGAGCACGGCGAGGTCGGCGACGCCCAGGGCGAGGCCCAGGTAGGCGCGTCCCCGGCGGCGGGTGCGGCGGGCCAGGGCCAGCAGCGCCATCACGATCGCGGTGGGCCCGAGCAGGATGTTGAAGACCAGCAGCCCGACGAGGCCGAGGACGAACGAGGCGACGGCGAGCCCGTCCGCCTCGCGGCCCACGGCCCGGCGCGGAGCGGCGTCGGGGCTCTTCCCCGCTTCCGGCGCCGCGCCCGGGTCGACGACGTCCTTGCCGGAGGCCGCGTCCGTGCGGCGGGTGCGGTCGATGAGGGTGAGGGTCATGGTGCGAGCTCCTTCGGATCGGTCCGGGAAACGGCAGGCTCGGCGGGTGCGGGTGCTGCGGGTCGGTGCGTGCGGCGGGTCAGTGGGTGCGGCGCGACGTGCGCTCGCGTACGGCGAAGATCAGCAGCCAGCAGCCGATCACGGCCGCGGCGGCCAGGGTCAGCGGCAGCGGGATGTGGGCGACCGCTCCGAGGAGGATTCCCAGCAGGAGCAGCGCGGCGACGAGGACGAGCACGGCGGAACCTCTCTGTGCGACGACGAAAGCCGTTCGGAGTACGAGTGTTCACTGACTTGAAAGTCTAAACCCCACACCCTTCCCTCGACTCGGAGAACGGTTGTTTACTGAATGGCATGAGTCACACTCCCGCCGGCATTCGCCAGACCCAGAAGCTCAGGACCCGCCAGGCCCTCCTGGACGCCGCGCTCGTCCTGCTGGAGCACCAGAGCCTGAGCAGCCTGGGACTGCGGGAGGTCACCCGGGCCGCCGGGGTCACGCCGACGGCCTTCTACCGGCACTTCGAGGACACCGCCGCGCTCGGCGTCGCCCTGGTCGAGGAGACCCTGGGCAGCCTGCACGGGCTGATCGCGGCGGTGCTCGCGGAGACGGGCGACAGCGAGGAGCGGCTGGACCGCAGCGTGGAGGTGATAGCCCGTCATGTCGGCGCGCAGCCCGCACACTTCCGGTTCATCGCCCGCGAGCAGCACGGCGGGGTCGGCCCGGTGCGCGAGGCGATCGCGGCCCAGCTGCGGCGGTTCGCGGAGGAGGTGGCCTGCGCGCTCGGCCAGGAGCCGGGGTCGGCCGGGTGGAGCGAGGAGGACCTGCTGATGCTCGGCGGCCTCTATGTGGACCACATGGTGATCACCACGTCGACCCTGCTGGAGGCCGGACCGGAGGGCGAGGCGGAGGTCGTCCGGGTGGCCCGGCGGCGGCTGCGGCTGGTCACCATCGGCCGGGCGCACTGGCTGGACGAGGGGTGACGTACGCACGGACCGGGCGGAAGGCCAGGAGACGCCGCGGCGCCCTTGACCCTCCCGCGACAGGAGGCTCTACGGTCCCCCGGTATGAAGATCGTCGTCCATGACACCGCCTCCGCCCTGCTCGACCTCCTGCACCGCCCGGTGGCCCAACGACCCGACGCCCTGCGCGAGATGTACGCCCCGTTGCGGGAGGTGATGTCGCGGGTGGGGGTCGGAGACCTGGTCGAGACGCACCGCGCGGGCAGCGGCTTCCCGCTCGACCGGGACGAACCGCGCCTCCTTGCGGCCCTGGAGCGGATGCGGGAGGCCCGGGTGTGGCAGCGGGTCGAGGAGTCGCTCGCCGCCGCACAGGAGCGGCTGGCCGTGGCGGCGCCCGGGGCGCGGACCGCCGGCACCGTGCAGGTGGTCCTGATGCTCGGCGACCCGGACGACCCGCAGCTGGGCCTCAACCAGGGGTACTTCGGCCTCGGCGGCATCCCGGGCGCGATCCTGCTGATGATGTGGCCCACCGAAACCGGCCTGGCCAAGATCGGGCACGCCGCCGCCCACGAGCTGCACCACAACGTCCGCTACGCCAACGTGGTCTGGGACCCGATGGCGGTCACGGTCGGCGAACAGGTGGTGGCCGAGGGGCTGGCCGAGGCGTTCGTGCGGGAGCTGGCGGGCGAGGCCGCCATGGGCCCCTGGGCGACCTCCCTGCACGGCCCGGAGCTGGACGAGGTCTGCGCGAAGGTGGCGGCCGGGATCGACGTGGCGGGCATGCGGAACCTGTCCCCGTACGTGTTCGGCGACCGCACCGCTCGTCGACTGGGGCAGGAGCCGGTCGGGCTGCCGGACTTCGCCGGGTACGCGGCCGGGCTGCGCTTCGTGGACGCCCATCTCACGGCCACCGGGCTCACCGCCGCCGCGAGCGTCGCCCTGCCCGCACGGGAGATCCTGGCCGGCGCCGGCGTGCCGACCACCGCATGACCCGGCTCCGGCTGCGGGAGACTGGGCCGGTGAGCAACGAGGAGCGCCGCCCCGGAGAACCGCCCGCCGACGGGCGGACGGACGGGCTGACCGTCGGACGGACCGCCGCGCTCGTCGGGGTCAGTGTGAAGACGCTGCACCACTGGGACACGATCGGTCTCGTGCGGCCGGGCGGGCGCACCCGGGCCGGCTACCGGGTGTACGGGGACGACGACGTCGCCCGGCTCCACCGGGTCCTCGTCTACCGCGAGATCGGCATCCCGCTCGCCGCGATCGGACGGCTCCTGGACGACCCGGAGGTCGACGCGCGCGAGCATCTGCGCCGGCAGCGGGGGCAGCTCGTGGACCGGATCTCCCGGCTGGAGCGGATGGTCGGGGCGGTGGACCGGATGCTGGTGGAGTCGAGGCCCGGGATCCGGCTGACGCCCGAGGAGCAGGTGGAGATCTTCGGGGCCGACTGGCGGCCCGGCTGGGCCGGAGAGGCCGAGGAACGCTGGGGCGGCACGGACCAGTGGGCGCAGTACGCGGAGCGGGCGGCCGGGATGAGCGCCGAGGACTGGAAGGACGTGGCGGCGACCACCGAGGCCCTGACCGCCGACCTCGCGGAGGCCTGCCGTACCGGCGTCGCCGCCGGCTCGGACCGGGCGAACGCCCTCGCGGAGCGGCACCGGGCGCAGATCTCGACGTACTTCGACTGCACGTACGCCATGCAGGTCTGCATCGGCCGGACGTATGTCACCGATCCCGGTTACGCCGCGTACTACGACGCGATCGCCCCCGGGCTCAACGACTGGCTGTGCGCGGTGATCTCCGCGAACGCCCGGGCCCACGGCGTCGATCCGGAGTCCGCGAGCTGGGAGTGAGGGGCGGCGGGCCGGGTCAGCCGTCGGCCGCGTACATCTCGACGACCCGGGCGGCGGCCTCGGCCAGCAGGACTCGGGCCTCGGGCGGGTCGAGGACCTCCACGGCCGGCCCGAAGGCGAGGAGGGACCGCGCCCAGTTGATCTCCGACACGGCCAGCTCCGCCAGCAGCCACTGCCCCGGCTCCTCCCCCGGCCGGGGCTCGTCCGGCTGCGGCTCCCCGGTCAGCGCGCCCGCGTTCAGCCGCCGGAAGAGCTCCAGGCGGGGGCGGTGCACCCGGACCCGCAGCCGTACCGCCGAGGGGCGTTGCTCCACCCCGGCGCGCAGCGTCTCCCACACCCCCGCCAACTCCGCCCCGGCGCGCCGCCGTACGGGATCCTCGGTGGGTTCGGCCGTGTGGATCCGGTCGGCGCGGAAGAGGCGCGAGTCGCCGTCGAGGTCCGCGACCAGGTACCAGACGCCGGCCTTCACGACGAGGCCGTAGGGGTCGACGGTGTAGTCGCGCGGGGCGTCCGCGCCGCTGTGCCGGTAGCGCAGGCGCAGCCGCACGTCGGCGAGGACGGCCTCGTGGAGTTCGGCGACGTCTACGGCCGCTCTGGGTCCGATCGTCCAGCGGGCCGGGTCGACGAGGATCCGGCGGCTGGTCTCCTCGGCGGCCGGGCGGTGCGGGGCGGGCAGGGCGGCCATGACCTTGCGCAGGGCGGAGCCGAGCGCGGCGTCCAGGCCCAGGGCGGCGTGCGCGTCGTCGGCGGTGAACACGAAGAGTGCGCGCGCCTCGTCGGCGGTGAGACCGGTGACGTCGGTGCGGAAGCCGGGGAGCAGCGCGATGCCGCCGTACCGGCCGCGTTCGGCGTAGACGGGCACTCCGGCGGCGGAGAGCGCCTCGACGTCGCGGTAGATGGTGCGTACGGAGACGTCGAGGCGCTCGGCCAGCTCGGTGGCGGGGACCGTGCCCCGGGTCTGGAGCAGCAGGAGGACGGAGAGCAGCCGGTCGGATTTCACCGGTCCATGATGACCGGATCTCCGGGTGCTACGACTGCGTGCTGTGGCTACTTGCCGCGCGGGGCCTTGGCCAGCTGGCGGGACTGGGCGACCAGGCGGTCGGCGCTGTCCCAGACCTCCGCGTCCTCCTCCAGGAAGCCGCCCGCGAGGTTGCGGGTGGTGATGGCGACGCGCAGCGGGCCCGGGGCGGCAGCGGATGTGGGTGGTCAGCTCGACGGTGGGGGTCCAGCCGGACAGGCCCAGCTCGAACGAGGTCGGCGGCAGGGCGTCCACGGTGAGCAGCAGCGACAGCGGGTCCGGGTCGCGGCCGTCGGCCAGGCCGAACCAGCCGCGCATCTCACCCTTGCCGGACGGGGCTCCGACGGCCCAGCCGACGGTCGCCGGGTCGAGCTTGATGTCGAGGCGGTCGGTGATGGCGGAGCTGCCGGGGATCCTGGGCGCGCCGTCGCTCGGGCCGAGGCAGTGGTCCCGGTCGGGCATCGCGGGCGGCAGGGCCGTCGTGCGGACGTCGTCGGGGAGCGTGTCCAGGTCGCCGTAGGTGGCCAGCACCCGGATGCGCTCGATCTCGCTGCCGTCCTCGGCGTACTGGAAGAGGGAGGCCTGGCCCGTGGAGAGGGTGCGGCCGGTGCGGACGATCTGGGTACGGACGACGGCGGGGCCCGGCACGGAGGCCGTGAGGTAGTGCGCCGAGACCGAGAACGGGTCGGAGTGCGGCAGGGCCTCGCCGAGCGCACGGCCCAGCAGGGCGAGCAGATAGCCGCCGTTGACGGCGTGGATGATGGTCCAGCCCGCGGAGAGCTCGGCGTCGTAGACGCCCTCCTCGCGCAGGGTGACCGCGGTGTCCCGGTCGAACTCGCTGTCGCCGATGGTTGCCCGTGCGGTCTGCGCCGCCTCAGTCGCTGCCTGTGCCATGGCATGCACGGTACATCCATCACCCTACTGAGCGGTAGCTTTTTGGGTACCGCAATACTCGGCATACTCGGCGCCGGACCTCAGGCTTCCTCGGCCCGCGCGGAGGAACGGTTGTACGCGCGCGGCGCCCGCCAGTGGAAGCGCAGCGCCAGCAGCCGCAGGACGAACGCGGCGATCACCGCCAGGCCGCTGGTCAGGGCGTTGAGGGTGTCGAAGCGGATGCACAGGACCACCATGGTCGCGCCGACGATCGCGGGCACCGCGTACAGGTCGCGGTCCCAGCGCAGCAGCGAGGGCACCTCGTTGGCCAGGACGTCGCGCAGCACACCGCCGCCGACCGCGGTGGCCAGGCCCAGCGCCGCCGACGCGGTGAGCCCGAGGCCGTACTCGTACGCCTTGACCGTGCCGGTCACACAGAACAGGCCGAGCCCCGCCGCGTCGAAGACGTTGACGCCGACCTGGATGCGTTCCACGTGCGGGTGGAGGAAGAAGACCAGCACGGCGGCGAACAGCGGGGTGATGAAGTAGCCGAGGTCGGTGAAGGCGGCCGGCGGGATCGCGCCGATCATCACATCGCGGAACAGCCCTCCGCCCAGCGCTGTCACCTCCGCGAGGACCGCGATGCCGAAGACATCGAAGTTCTTGCGGACGGCGAGCAGGGCGCCCGAGATCGCGAAGACGAAGATCCCGACGAGGTCGAGCGCATGCTGGACGGAGGGCGTGAACAGTTCGGTGAGCACCGGGCAATTGTGCCGGTACTAGACCTTGGGGCTGCCCTCCGCCCGCTCGGCGCTCTCCGCGTCGGCCTGAGCCGGCACGGCCGCGGGCTCGCCCTTCTCGGCCTTGTCGGCCTCGTCGGCCTTGTCGGCCTTCTCCGCCGGAGCGTCGGCGGTCTCGGGGGCTTCGCCCTCCGACACCTCCACCGCCTCGGCCGCCACCGTCTCCGTGCCGATGACCGCCTCGATGCCGGTCGCCAGGGTCTGCTTCACCGTGCCGGCCTCGATCTCGGCCGTGAAGTGGCAGGCCACCTTGTGCCCGTCGCCGGTGTCCAGGAGCGGCGGACGCTCCGTGGCGCACTTGGTCTCCTGCACCCACGGGCAGCGGGTGTGGAAGCGGCAGCCGGTCGGCGGGTTCGCCGGGGAGGGCAGGTCGCCGTGGAGCAGGATCCGCTCGCGGCGGTCCTCCACCTCGGGGTCGGGCACCGGGACCGCCGACATCAGCGCCTTGGTGTACGGGTGCCGGGGCCCCGCGTACAGCGCGTCGCTCGGGGCCTCCTCGACGAGCCCGCCGAGGTACATCACCCCGATGACGTCCGAGATGTGCCGGACGACCGCCAGGTCGTGCGCGATGACCAGGTAGGTCAGGCCCAGCGACTCCTGGAGCTCCTCCAGCAGGTTGATCACCTGCGCCTGGACCGAGACGTCCAGCGCGGACACCGGCTCGTCGCAGATGATCACGTCCGGCTCCAGGACGAGCGCGCGGGCGATGCCGATGCGCTGGCGCTGGCCGCCGGAGAACTCGTGCGGGTAGCGGGACATCGCGTTGGACGGCAGGCCGACCTTGGCGAGGATGTCCTTGATCTTCTCCCGGCGCTCCGCCGCGTCCTTGCCGATGCCGTGGGCAGCCATGCCCTCGGACAGGATGGACTCGATGTTCTGCCGGGGGTTGAGGCTGCCCAGCGGGTCCTGGAAGACCATCTGGAGGCGGCGGCGGAAGGCCCGCATCTCCTCGGCGGGCAGCTTCGCCAGGTCGGTGCCGTCGAAGACGACCCCGCCCTCGGTGATGTCGTTCAGCCGCAGGACCGCGCGGCCGAGCGTCGTCTTGCCGCAGCCCGACTCGCCGACCAGGCCGTACGTCTGACCGGCCTCGACGCTCAGCGAGACGCCGTCGACCGCGTAGACGTGGCCCACCGTACGGTCGAAGAAGAGGCCCTTCTTGACCGGGAAGTGGACTTTGACGCCGTCCAGTTCGAGCAGGCTCATGCCGGGACCTCCGCCTTGGGCAGGACCGGGTTGACGCAGCGCACCTGGTGTCCGGCCGTGCGTGGTTCGGTCAGTTCGGGGGTGCCGGTGAGGCACTCCATCGTGTAGTGGTCGCACCGGGGTGCGAACGCGCAGCCGTCGGCCCAGGCGATCTTGTCGTTGATGGACCCGCGGATCGGGTGCAGCGGTTCGCCGCGCGGTGCGTCGAGGCGCGGGATGGAGCCGAGCAGTCCGTGCGCGTACGGGTGGGTGGGATGGGCGAACAGCTCGCGGCGGCCCGCCGATTCCACCGCCCGGCCGGCGTAGAGGACGTTGACCTCGTCGCAGAGGCCGGCGACGACGCCGAGGTCGTGCGTGATCATCAGCAGGGCGGTGCCCTCCTGGTCGACCAGCTCCTTCAGGAGCTCCAGGATCTGGGCCTGGATCGTCACGTCCAGCGCGGTCGTCGGCTCGTCGGCGATCAGCAGCCGGGGGGCGCAGGCGACCGCCATGGCGATCAGCGCGCGCTGGCGCATACCGCCGGAGAGCTGGTGCGGGTACTCCTTGAGCCGCCGGTCCGGGTCGGGGATGCCGACCCGGTCGAGCAGGGACGCGGCTTCCTTGCGGGCCTTCTCGCCCTTCAGCCCGCGGTGGCGCTGGAGGATCTCGGTGACCTGGATCCCGATGGGGACGACCGGGTTCAGCGAGGAGAGCGGGTCCTGGAAGATCATCGCCATTTGGCTGCCGCGCAGATCGCGGAGCTTGCGCTCGTTCATGGTCAGCAGGTTCTGACCGTCGAACTCGGCGCGGCCGCCGATCCTCGCGGCCTTGCGGGGCAGCAGCCCCATCAGGGCGAGCGAGGTCACGGACTTGCCGCAGCCCGACTCGCCGACCAGGCCCACGACCTGGCCCTGGTCGACCTCGAAGGAGACGCCGTCCACGGCCGTGGCGTCCTTGCGGCCGCGGGCGGTGAAGGTGACGCTGAGTTCCTCAACGGAGAGCAGTGACATGGGACTTCAGCCTCGCAACTTCGGGTCGAGGGCCTCGCGCATGGACTCGCCGAGCAGGGTGAAGCCGAGGGCGGTGATGATGATCCCGACGGCCGGATAGGCGGCCATCATCGGCTCGTTGTCGAAGAAACGCTGCGCCTGGGAGAGCATCACTCCCCACTCGGGAACGGCCGGGTCGGGGTTGCCGAGGCCCAGGTAGGACAGGGCCGCGGCCTCGATGATCGCGGTGGCCAGGCTCAGGGTGGCCTGGACGATCACGGGGCTCAGCGAGTTCGGCAGGATCTGTGTGAGCACGATCCGCTTGCGCCGGATGCCGACCGCCTTCGCGGCGAGCACATAGTCCGCGCCGCCCTGCACGAGCATCGAACCGCGCAGCAGGCGGGCGAAGATCGGGATCTGGACGACACCCACGGCGATCATCACGGTGGTCAGCGACTGCCCGAGGACCGCGGCGATGGAGACGGCGAGCAGCAGCGAGGGCAGCGACAGCATGATGTCGGTGAAGCGCATGATCACGGTGTCGACGCGCTGGCCGACCTTGCCGCCGAGGGTGGCGGCGGCTCCGGAGAGCACACCGACCAGCGCACCGACGATCAGGCCGATGAGCATGGAGACGACACCGACGAGCAGCGTCTGCCGGGCTCCGACGAGCCAGCGGGAGAACATGTCGCGGCCCAGGTGGTCCAGGCCGAACCAGTTCTCGCCGCGCATGCCGACGAACTTGCCCTGGTTGGGGAAGACTTCGCTGCGCCAGTTCTGCGCGGTGGGCCCGTGCGGGGCGACCCAGGGGCCGACGATCGCGACGAGGATGAACACGGTGATGATCGCCGCGCCGATGATCGCCATCTTGCTGGAGCGCATCCTGCGGAACGCCTCGCGCCACAGGCTGGTGCCGGTGACGGTCTCGGTGCTCTGGGTCAGCTCGGCGAGACGGTCGATCTTGTCTGCTTTGTTGGTCATGATCGTCACGTCAGTGCACCCGCACTCTCGGGTCGATGATGCTGTACGCGAGGTCGACCAGGAGGTTGATGAGCACGTACACCATCGCGATGAAGAGAATGAATCCGACGAGGACCGGGTAGTCACGGCCGTCGATCGCGGTACGGATGAAGGAGCCGATGCCGCCGAAGTCGAAGACGGACTCGGTGAGCACCGCACCGGAGAGCAGGCTGCCGGTCAGCAGGCCGACCGCGGTGATCACGGGCAGCAGGGCGTTGCGCAGCACATGGCGGCCGCGCACGGTCTTCTTGTCCAGGCCCTTGGACTCGGCGGTGCGGATGTAGTCCTCGCCGAGCACCTCCAGGACGCTGGCGCGGGTCATCCGGACGATCACGGCGAGCGGGATCGAGGCCAGCGCGACGGCGGGCAGGATCAAGTGCATGATCGCGTCCCAGCTCGCGTCGAGTTCGCCGGTCAACAACCCGTCCAGTACGGAGAATCCGGTGATGTCGGTGGCGTTGAGTCCGGTGGTCAGCCGGCCCTGGCTCGGGAACCAGCCCAGTTCCACGGAGAAGATCCCGCGCAGCAGCATGGCCAGGAAGAAGACCGGGATGCAGATGCCGAGGAGGGATCCGGAGACGGAGGCGACGTCCAGCCATCCGCCTCGGTGCTTGGCCGCCAGGTAGCCCATCGGGATGCCCACGACCACGGCGATCAGGATGGCGGCGACGCTGAGCTCCACGGTGGCCGGGAAGCGCAGGGTGAATTCGTCCCACACCGGCTGGCCGGTCTGGGTGGAGGTTCCGAGGTCGAGCTCGAAGATGCGCTTGAGGAACCGCCAGTACTGGACGTGGACCGGCTCGTCGAGCCCGAGTGCCCGGTTGATTCTCGCTACTTCGGCTTCGGTGGCCCGCTCGCCCAGGATCGCTGAGGCGGGTCCGCCGGGCAGTCGGTTCAGCCAGAGGAACAGCAGGACCGACAGGCCGAGCAGGGTGGGAATGAGCTGGAGAAGTCTTCTTACGACGAGTCGCAGCACCCCGCATGCCCCTTTCTCACGTGCGTCGATGCGGGTCCGCCCGGCCACCTGGTTGCTGTGGCCGGGCGGACCCGCTGGTGTGCGATTACTTGAAGGAGACCTCGGCGAAGTTCTCCTGCGTCAGCGGGGAGACCTTCGGCGGGTTGACGTTCTTGGCGAACGCGATGGCCGGCGGCGACGACGAGATCGGCACGCCCGGGACGTACTCCGCGATCGCCTCGTTGGCCTTCTTGTAGGCCTCGGTGCGGGCGGCCGGGTCGGTGACCTTGGAAGCGGCGTTCACGGCGTCGAAGACCTTCTGGTCCTTGAAGCCCCACTGCTTGTCCGGTCCGGCGAACCAGGTGCCGATGAAGTTGTAGCCGTCGTTGAAGTCACCGGTCCAGCCGAGCATGTGCAGGGCGCAGGAGCCCGCCTCGGTGGCGTCCAGGTAGTCCGGGGCCCACTTCATGGCCTTCGGCTTGACGGTGATGCCGGCCTTCTCCAGGTCGGCCTTCATCAGCTCGAACATGTCCTGCGGGGCAGGCATGTACGGGCGGGTGACCTCGGTCGGGTAGCAGAAGTCGATGGAGAGCTTCTCCTCGCCGGCCTGCTTGAGGAGGTCCTTCGCCTTGGCGGTGTCGAACGGGTACGTCTTCACCTTGTCCGAGAAGCCGGCGACCGTGTCGGGCATGAACTGGGTCGCGACCTTGCCGCCCTCGGGCAGCTGGGTGTTGACGAGGTTCTCGCGGTCGATGGCGTGCGTGATCGCCTGACGGACCTCGGGCTTCTTCAGCGCCGGGTTGGCCGACTGGCTCATACCGACGTAGAAGATGTTGAAGACGTCACGGGTCGGAACCTCGTAACCCTCCTTCTCCAGCGTCGTCACATCGGCCGGCGCGACCAGGTCGTAGCCGTCGATGTCACCGGCCTGGAGCGCCTGGCGGCGGGTCTCCTCGGTGGAGATGGTGCGGAAGACCAGGTTCTTCACCTTGGCCTTTTCGCCCCAGTAGTCGTCGAAGCGCTCCAGGGAGACTTCCTTGTTCCCCTTGTTCCACTTCACGATCTTGTACGGGCCGGTGCCGGCGACCGTGCCGGCCTCCTGGCTGTACTTCGGGTACGTGATCGCGTCGCCCTTGGCGGTCGCGTTCTGCTTCGCGTACTCCTTGAGGGCCTTCGGCGAGTGGATCGCCAGGGCCTGGAGCGAGAAGCCGCCCGGGAGGTTCGCCGAGGGCTCGTTGACCTCGATGACAGCCGTGTTCTCGTCCTTGGCGGTGCAGGACTTGTAGTTCGGCTTGGGCGTCTCGGGGTCCTCGTTCTTCGCGAACCCGCCCATGATGGTCTGCCAGTAGTAGGAGACCGCGCTGGACTGGTACGTGCCCGTCCAGTTGAACCAGTAGTCGTAGTTCGCGCAGACCGCGGCGGCGTTGAACGCCTCGCCGTCGTGGAACTTCACGCCCTTGCGCAGGTTGAACGTCCAGACCTTGCCGGCCGTGTCGCTCTCCCACGTCTCGGCGAGGCCGCCGACGAGCTTGCTCCCACCGGGCTCGTGCTCCAGAAGCGCCTCGAAGGCCTGACGGGTGACGCGGAACGTCTCGCCGTCGCTCGCGAGGGCCGGGTCGAGGGAACCGGGGTCACCGGCTCCGGCGAAGACGAAGGTGTTCTTGTCGCCCCCCTTGGAGCCGCCTTCGTCCCGCTCGCTGGAACAGCCCGTGGCGATCAGACCGACAGCGACCGCTGTCGTGATCGCCCGGACAGCCCGGGACTTGAATATTCGCATGGGTCCACCCCTGGTTCGCCATGTGGTGAGGTTTGATGGCCGCACACTACAGACGGTGCCTGCCGCAAGAGAACAGTCCGGATAGCGGTGAGACCTAGTCGAGACCCGGACAGTTAACAAACCGTCCAGTTCCGGGACATCCTCCCGGGGGAAGTTAACAAGCCGGACATCGAGGGGTGTTCGACGGAGGGTGACCGGAGGCGGAGGGGCGGGCGCCCGAGTACGGAGACGGCGGGCGCGCCCGACCGCTCGACCCTGGTCCGGGGCTCAGCGGGGCAGGGGCGTGGACCCGGTCAGGATCCGCCGGACATGCCCTGGGGCGGGTAGCCGTATCCGGGGGCGGCGAGGGGCGGCGGACCGGCGGGGGCGTGTGCCTCGCGGTCGTAGAAGGGGCGGGTGTTGGCGCGCAGCCACATGCCGACCGGGTCGTACTCGTCGGACATGGCGACGGTGGAGACGGGCAGCCCGTCGGGGACCGCGCCGACCGACTGCCGCATCATCTCGCGCACCGATTCGACAGCGGCGCGGCCGGTGTCGTAGAGGTCCAGGCCGATCGCGAGGTACGGGACGCCGACCGCCGGGTGCACCCAGGCGCGGCGCAGCGAGCGGATCGCGGGGGTGCGGTGGGCGTTCTGGGTGAGCAGGGCGTAGAACTGCGGGAGTTCGATGGCGGGTTCGGAGAGCCGGAGCGGTCCGGCGGGCAGCCGGTCCAGGCCGGTGGCGATGCGCCGCAGGTCGAGCCAGGGGATGCCGACGCCGCCGCCGGGGGCGTGCGGGTTGAGCCAGATGCCCCAGCGGTCGGGGAAGAGGGCGCGGGCGATATCCCGTCCGGTGACCAGCTCGTGGGACCGGTTCCAGCCGCTGGCGGAGAGCTCCTGGGCGGAGGTGACGCAGGGGGCGTAGCCCAGGCCGTCGATCTCCATGTTGCCGTACTGGGCGTCCGGTGAGCCGGCCGTGCCGTGCCAGAGCAGCATCCAGATCCGGCCCTCGGCGACCGCGGCGAGCAGCGCCTCGTAGGTGTCGTAACGCCCGGGGGTCACCTGGCGCAGCATGTGCTCGACCTTCCCGGCCGCCGCAGTGCCTGACGCACTCACCCTGGGTCCCGCCCCTCGTCGATCCATCGCGTTCACGCCACCGCTCCCGGGCACACGGGAGCGACCACGCCATCAAACCAGCTTATGCGCCACTTCTGACACCGACTTGACGCCACGGTCCGGCGGCGTCCGGTCCTGCTGCCGCCGACGGGCCTCGTACCGGTGGATCAGTGGCCCTCGCGCCGGTAGAACGGGCGTACCCTCTCCCGCATCCAGTCGCCGACGAGGTCCTGGGCCACATCCAGCAGGACCAGGTTGACCGGCCAGGGCACCTGGACCCGGCCCAGCGCCCGGCCGATGGCGTCCATGGGCGCGCTCTGGCCCGCGCCGTCCCAGGTGGCGAACTCGACGCCGACGAAGAGGACCGGGTCGCCGCCCTCGATGCTGGCCAGCGCCCGGCGGGCGGTGCTCACCACGCCGGTGGCCTCGAACTCCTCGGACACGGCGGTGAGGAAGTCGACCGGGTCGTGCTGCCAGTCCGGTTCGTACAGCTTGACCCGGCCGCCGGTGGCGGGCCCGTCCAGGGCGGTGCGGCCGGCCCGGCAGAGCTCGGCGACGGCGGGTGGCGGGAGCGGTATGCCGACCGCGCCGCCCGGGTTCACCGCGATGCCGACCTGCGGGGGCAGGCCCCGGGCGAAGTCGCGGGCCGGCGCGACGGCGAAGGACATATGGCTGCCGACGCAGCTGAGGAACTGGGCCTCGGAGCTGAAGACGGGGACGAAGGCCGCGCCGTCGATCTCCATCATCGGCAGGTCGAGGTCCGCGCTCGCGGGGCTGCCGCCGCCCGGCAGCGGCACCCAGACGGAGCTGCGGCCGAGCACCTCGACGAGGCGGCCGCCCGCGTCCGGGACGCCGAGCGAGGCCGTGAGCACCTCTTCGAGCTCGTTGGCGGGCCACCTCTGCTGGGGGTGGGCCGGTGCGGGTGCCGGAATGTCCACTGCCTCTGTGCCTCTCTCGACCGCCTCGGCCGCGCGCGGCGGCCGTCGTGCTCCGGCCAGCACCCTAACCTTCAGCGGGTGGCGGAGACCTCGGCCTCCGTGAAGGAGATCCGTCCGAGCGCTCCCGCGGCCACCCGGTCCAGCAGCACCGCGGAGGCGCAGCCGGGGGGCAGCAGGCCCTGCTCGGTGTCGCGGAGCAGCCGGGCCACCGCGTGCCGGTGGCGGGCGAAGGCGTAACCGGAGACCCCGCGGCCGCGCTCGCGCTGCCCCTGCCGGGCCACCTCGGGCGTCACGTCGAGCAGGATCAGATGGAGGGCGCGGCCCCGGCTCACGGCGTACCGGGCGAGCCAGCGGCGTACCCAGGTCTGGGTGCCGCAGTCGTGCACGACGACGGATTCACCGGAGCGCAGGGCGTTCCAGAGGCCGAGGTAGTGCGCGGCGCGCACCAGGGGGCGGTAGAGGGCGTAGGGCAGTAAGCGGGGCAGGGCCGCGGCCCAGCTGTCGCGGGTGTTCTGGGAGTCGATGGCGCGGCCGCGCACGGCCCGTCGGATGAGGGTCGACTTCCCGCTGCCGGGGAGCCCGGAGACCACTACGACGTCACCGGCGGTGAAATCGAGGCAGTACGGACCGCAGCGGGCGCGCCCGCGCAGGTCGCGTACCACCGGCGCACCCTCTATGAGCAGTTCCCTCACGGGTGCGCCGGGCTGTGCGGGCATCGCGTCGTGCGCGACCCCCGCGGTCGGTGCCGACCGCTGCAACGTCATCGCCCATCCCCCTGCCGTCGGGTCACCCACACCTGCTCCTGAAGTGTAAAGAAAAGGCAATACGGCACAACTGCCCTCGCCGCCTTCACCTGCGTGGGGACCTGACCCCCCACTCTCCACCAATGCGTGCGATGATGACCCCGCCAACTGCATACCGGCCGTTCGAATCCGCGCGGGAGAGTTCCGGCCACAGTGTGAGCCGGGCGCCGAAGGAGCAAGATCCTCCCTTGAATCTCTCAGGCCCCGTACCGCGTGGATGAGGCAGATCTGAAAAGCGAGCCGCCCTGCGGCTCCACCCAAGGTGCAAGCCGAGCCCCCTGAACAGGGGCGCCCCCAGGGGCATACCCCGTCAGGGGCTATCGGCGAACCTCTCAGGTTCCGATGACAGATGGGGAGGATTCGTCCTGACGTCGTCATGCCCTGGAGCCGTATCCATGAGCACTGCCCCCCGTCTCACCGCCCTCGACGCGCTGCACCGCTCGCTCGGCGCCACCATGACCGACTTCGCGGGCTGGGACATGCCGCTGCGGTACGCCAGTGAGCGCGACGAGCACAACGCCGTACGCACCCGCGCCGGCCTCTTCGACCTGTCGCACATGGGCGAGATCACCGTCACCGGCCCCGAGGCCGCCGCCTTCCTGAGCTACGCGCTGGTGGGCAACATCGCCACCGTCGGCAACGGCCGGGCCCGCTACACGATGATCGTCCAGGAGGACGGCGGCATCGTGGACGACCTGATCGTCTACCGCCTCGGTGAGACCGAGTACATGGTGGTCGCCAACGCGGGCAACGCGCAGATCGTGCTGGACGCGCTGACCGCCCGCGTCGAGGGCTTCGACGCCGAGGTGCGCGACGACCGGGACGCGTACGCGCTGCTCGCCGTCCAGGGCCCCGAGTCCCCCGCCATCATGAAGGCCGTCACCGACGCCGACCTGGACGGGCTGAAGTACTACGCGGGCCTGCCGGGCACGGTCGCCGGGGTTCCGGCGCTCATCGCCCGTACCGGCTACACCGGCGAGGACGGCTTTGAACTCTTCGTCGCGCCCGAGCACGCCGAGCAGCTGTGGCGGGCGCTGACCGAGGCCGGATCCGGGCACGGCCTGATCCCCTGCGGCCTCTCCTGCCGGGACACGCTGCGCCTGGAGGCGGGCATGCCGCTGTACGGGCACGAGCTGACGACCGCGCTGACCCCGTTCGACGCGGGCCTCGGCCGGGTCGTGAAGTTCGAGAAGGAGGGCGACTTCGTCGGCCGCGAGGCGCTGAAGGCCGCCGCCGAGCGCGCCGAGACCGCCCCGCCGCGCAAGCTGGTCGGCCTGGTCGCCGAGGGCCGCCGGGTCCCGCGCGCCGGTTTTCCGGTCGTCGCGGACGGCAAGGTGATCGGCGAGGTCACCTCCGGCGCCCCCTCCCCGACCCTGGGCAAGCCGATCGCCATGGCGTACGTGGACGCGGCCTTCGCCGCCCCGGGCACCGAGGGCGTGGGCGTGGACATCCGCGGCACGCACGAGCCGTACGAGGTCGTCGCGCTGCCGTTCTACAAGCGCCAGAAGTGATATCCCGGAGGGAACGGCGCATTCCGGGCCCTCCTCACCGGCGCGCAGGCGTCACGGAAGTGACGTACCTCCGTCTCACACCGTAAGACCACCGTTCATCAGCACTCCCCCGCGTACAGGAGAATTCAGGTCATGAGCAACCCCCAGCAGCTGCGGTACAGCAAGGAGCACGAGTGGCTGTCGGCCGTCGAGGACGGCGTCGCCACCATCGGCATCACGGAGTACGCGGCCAACGCGCTCGGTGACGTCGTCTACGCCCAGCTTCCGGAGGTCGGTGACACGGTGACCGCGGGCGAGACCTGCGGTGAGCTGGAGTCGACCAAGTCCGTCAGCGATCTGTACTCGCCGGTGACCGGTGAGGTGACGGCGGCCAACCAGGACGTCGTGGACGACCCCTCGCTGGTGAACTCCGCTCCCTTCGAGGGCGGCTGGCTGTTCAAGGTGCGCGTCGCGGAGGAGCCGGCCGATCTGCTCTCCGCCGACGAGTACACCGCGTTCTCCGGCAACTGAGACCTTAAGGGACCCCCTGATGTCGCTTCTGAACTCCTCCCTCCACGAGCTGGACCCGGACGTCGCCGCCGCCGTCGACGCCGAGCTCCACCGTCAGCAGTCCACCCTCGAAATGATCGCCTCGGAGAACTTCGCTCCGGTCGCCGTCATGGAGGCGCAGGGCTCCGTCCTCACCAACAAGTACGCCGAGGGCTACCCCGGCCGCCGCTACTACGGCGGCTGTGAGCACGTCGACGTCGTCGAGCAGATCGCGATCGACCGGATCAAGGCCCTGTTCGGCGCCGAGGCCGCGAACGTCCAGCCGCACTCCGGTGCGCAGGCGAACGCCGCCGCGATGTTCGCGCTGCTGAAGCCGGGCGACACGATCATGGGCCTGAACCTGGCCCACGGCGGTCACCTGACCCACGGCATGAAGATCAACTTCTCCGGCAAGCTCTACAACGTGGTCCCGTACCACGTCGACGAGACCGGCGTCGTGGACATGGAGGAGGTCGAGCGCCTCGCCAAGGAGTCCCAGCCGAAGCTGATCGTGGCCGGCTGGTCCGCCTACCCGCGCCAGCTGGACTTCGCCGCCTTCCGCCGGATCGCGGACGAGGTCGGCGCGTATCTGATGGTCGACATGGCGCACTTCGCGGGCCTGGTAGCGGCCGGTCTGCACCCCAACCCGGTGCCGCACGCCCATGTCGTCACCACCACCACGCACAAGACCCTCGGCGGTCCGCGCGGCGGCGTGATCCTCTCCACCCAGGAGCTCGCCAAGAAGATCAACTCGGCGGTCTTCCCGGGTCAGCAGGGCGGCCCGCTGGAGCACGTGATCGCGGCCAAGGCGGTCTCGTTCAAGATCGCGGCGGGCGAGGAGTTCAAGGAGCGCCAGCAGCGCACCCTGGACGGCGCGCGGATCCTGGCCGAGCGCCTGGTCCAGCCGGACGTCACCGAGGTGGGCGTCTCCGTCCTCTCCGGCGGCACCGATGTGCACCTGGTCCTGGTCGACCTGCGCAACTCCGAGCTGGACGGCCAGCAGGCCGAGGACCGGCTCCACGAGCTGGGCATCACGGTCAACCGGAACGCCATCCCGAACGACCCGCGCCCCCCGATGGTCACCTCGGGCCTGCGGATCGGCACCCCGGCGCTGGCCACCCGCGGCTTCGGCGCCGAGGACTTCACCGAGGTCGCGGAGATCATCGCCGCCGCCCTCAAGCCGTCCTACGACGCGGACGACCTCAAGGCCCGCGTGGTCGCGCTGGCCGAGAAGTTCCCGCTGTACCCCGGCCTGAAGTAACAGCCGGCCTGCGGTTCCGCACGTTCGGACGGGGCACCGCGCACACTGAACAGAGTGAGCGCGGTGCCCCGAACCGTGTCCCCGATGATCCTTCTTGTTCCGCTTGTCCCGCACCACCCAGGCAGACAACGGCGTCTTCCAACCCCAAGGAGTACTCCCGTGGCCATCTCGGTCTTCGACCTCTTCTCGGTCGGCATCGGCCCGTCCAGCTCCCACACGGTGGGCCCGATGCGCGCCGCCCGGATGTTCGCGCGCCGCCTGAAGAACGAGGGCCTGCTCGCGCACACCGCGTCGATACGGGCCGAGCTGTACGGCTCCCTCGGCGCGACCGGCCACGGGCACGGCACGCCCAAGGCGGTCCTGCTCGGCCTGGAGGGCGAGTCCCCGCAGACCGTCGACGTGGAGACGGCGGACGCCCGGGTCGAGACGATCCGCTCCACCGGCCGGATCAACCTGCTCGGCATGCACGAGATCCCCTTCGCCTTCGACGACGACCTGATCCTGCACCGCCGCAAGGCACTCCCGTACCACGCCAACGGCATGACGATCTTCGCGTACGACACCGAGGGCGCCCCGGTCCTGGAGAAGACGTACTACTCGGTCGGCGGCGGCTTCGTCGTCGACGAGGACGCGGTGGCCGGCGAGAACCCGATCGTCCCGGACGACACCGTCCTGCGGCACCCCTTCCGCACCGGCGACGAGCTGCTGCGCCTGTCCCGCGAGACCGGCCTGTCCATCTCACAGATGATGCTGGAGAACGAGCTGGCCTGGCGCACCGAGGCGGAGATCCGCTCCGGGCTGCTGGACATCTGGCGCGTCATGCAGGCCTGCGTCTCGCGCGGCATGTCGCGCGAGGGCATCCTCCCCGGCGGCCTCAAGGTCCGCCGCCGCGCCGCGAACTCGGCCCGCCAGCTGCGCGCCGAGGGCGACCCGCAGGCCCACGCGATGGAGTGGATCACCCTCTACGCGATGGCGGTCAACGAGGAGAACGCGGCGGGCGGCCGCGTCGTCACCGCCCCCACCAACGGCGCGGCGGGCATCATCCCCGCCGTTCTGCACTACTACATGAACTTCGCGGCGGGCGGCTGCACCGAGACCGAGAAGGAGGACAGCGTCGTGCGCTTCCTCCTCGCGGCCGGTGCGATCGGCATGCTGTTCAAGGAGAACGCCTCGATCTCCGGCGCCGAGGTCGGCTGCCAGGGCGAGGTCGGCTCCGCCTGCTCGATGGCGGCCGGCGCCCTGGCCGAGGTCCTCGGCGGCTCCCCCGAGCAGGTGGAGAACGCCGCCGAGATCGGCATGGAGCACAACCTCGGCCTGACCTGCGACCCGGTCGGCGGCCTCGTCCAGATCCCCTGCATCGAGCGCAACGGCATGGCGGCGGTGAAGGCGGTCACCGCGGCGCGGATGGCGCTGCGGGGCGACGGCAGCCACAAGGTCTCCCTCGACAAGGTCATCAAGACCATGAAGGAGACCGGGGCCGACATGAGCGTGAAGTACAAGGAGACGGCGCGGGGCGGGCTCGCGGTGAACATCATCGAGTGCTGAGCCTGTACGCCGAGCGCCGAGCATTGATCGGGTATCCGTGAATCCGCCTCCTCGGATATAGGGGAGCGCGGCCGTGGCATAGCTTCGGGCCGCGGTGACCGGGCTTGCGGAAGGAACCTGCGCGCGTCGTCCTTCGGGGTCCCAGCCGGAAGGGCACTGCGCCCTGTGTGTGGCAGTCGGCCGGGCGTGCTCCGCTGCGCGCCGTTCCGCCGAAGGGCCTTCCGTACGCCCGGCACCGGCATCCTCCCCCGTGCGCGGACCGTGACCGCGGGCGACTGCCCGTGAAGAGGTGCGTCCGTTGCCGTTCGCCCAGAATGGGCCTGGGCGCACTGTGGTGGGCCCGGGACGACGGAGAGCGAGGGTGGCGACGTGATCGCGACGTGTGGTGCTGCCCTGCGGTCCCTCGCCCGCGCTTTCGCCGACCCGGACGCCGGGCCGGTGCTGTTGTTCGTCGAAGGCTCCGCCGGTCTGGGAAAGAGTCATCTGCTGCACAAACTGGCCGACCTGCCCGAGACTCCGGATGTGGCCCGTCTGTGGTGGCGGTGCGGGGCCGTCGACGGACAGCCGGAGGAGAGCGCGTTCCGGCGGGAGCCGACTCTTCTGCTGGTGGACGACGTCCACCGGGCCGACGAGGACGAGCTGCGACGGCTGCGGCGGGTGCTGGAGGGGCTGGAGCCCGGATCGGCGGCCGCGGTGGCCTACCGCCCCGAGGAGCTCCCCGTTGCCGGGATGCCGTTGGGCGGTTCCGCCCTGTCGTACCCCTTCCGGCTGACGGTGCTCAAGAGCCGCCTGGCGCCCTGGGACGAGGAACGCGTCCGCCGGGCCGCCGCGGAGGTCCTGGGCGAGAGCTGTACGGACGAGGCGGTGGGCACGCTGCACGAGCGCACCGGTGGGGTTCCCCGGGCGGTCGTCGATCTGCTGGCCATGCTGCGGGAACAGCGGCCGGCCTTCGCCGGCACGGCCGCCGAGGTGGCCGCGGCCGGTGTGCCGACCCGGCTGGCGGAGCTGGTGCTGAGCCGCACGTACGCGTTGTCCCCGGCGCACCGGCCGCTGGTCTGGGCGGCCGCCGTCCTCGACGGGCCCGCCGCCCGGGACGAGCTGATCGCGGTGTCGGGGCTCGGGGCCGTACCGGGGAGCGACGCCCTGCTCCGAGCCTTGGAGAGCGCGGCCCTGGCGGAGCTGGGCGAGGGGCGCTACGGCTTCGCCGTCCCGCTGGCCGCCGCTGCCGTACGGGACACCGTGCCCGGGCCCGTACGGCAGGATCTGCACCGGCGGGCGGCCGGTGTGCTCAGCCGCAGACAGCCCGTGGCCTGGGCAGCCGTGGGCGAACACCACCGGGCGGCCGGAGACGACCGCCGGTGGCTCAGGGCGGTGGAGAAGGCGGCCGAGTCGGCGGCGGCGTCCGGCCGGCACCAGGAGGCGATCACCCTCCTGGAGCGGACGCTCGCCACCCCCGGCATGCCCCCGCAGGCCCGGGCCCGGCTGGCGCCGCTGCTGGCCCGTAACGCGGTGACCGGGCTGCGCTCGGACCAGACCGTGGAGGTGCTCGCGCAGATCGTGCAGGACGCGGACCTGCCCCCGGCCGTACGCGGTGAGCTGCGGCTCGACCTGGGGCTGATGCTCTCCAACCAGATGGGCCGGTTCGCCGACGGCTGGCGGGTGCTGGAGATCGCCGCCGCCGAACTGCGCGAGGTCCGGTCCGTGCTGGCCGCCCGCGCCATGGCGGCCCTGGTCACCCCGTACTGGCCGGGCGCCTCCCTCGACGTCCACCGGGGGTGGCTGATCAAGGCCGTGGCCGCGGCGGACGACAGCGGGGACGAGGCCATGCGTACGGCGGTCCTCGCCAACCATGTGGGGCTCGCCATGAGTTGGGCCGACCCCGAGGCGTGGGACCTGGTGGAGCGGCTGCCCGTGAAGAGCGCGGACCCCGCCTGCGCCCGGCAGGCGGCACGCGGTCTGTGCAATGCCGCGGACTCCGCCGTCTGGCTCGGCTTCTACCGGCGCGTGGACGGCCTGCTGACCGAGGGGCGCGAGCTGGCCACGCGCAGCGGCGCGCCGTACACCGAACACAGCGCGTCGGGGACGCGGCTGCTCCAGGAGTGGTGGACCGGCCAGTGGCTGGGCCTGGCGAGAAGGTGCGAGGACTTCATCGCCGACACCGCGGACATGCCGTTCATCGCTTCCGACGCCTATGTCGTACGCGGCCTGCTCGCCGTCGCCCAGGGGGACTGGGGCGAGGCCCGGGCCTGGTTGTCCCAGCGAGGGACGTTCGGGACGGAGAACCTGCCGGTGCCCTTGGGCGCGACCGCGGCCGGCGCGGTGATCCGTCTGACGCTGGCCCGCCAGGAGGTGGCGGACGCGGCGGAACAGGCGCGGGCCGCGTGGACGGTGGTGGCCGAGAAGGGGGTGTGGCCCTGGGCCGCGGAGCTCGCGCCGTGGGCCGTGGAGGCACTGGCGCGCGCGGGCGACACGACCGGCGCGCACGCCATGGTCCGCGACTTCGCCCAGGGTCTCGGAGAGGCCGACGCGCCCGCCGCCCGAGCCTCGTTGGTCTGGAGCCGGGCCGTCCTCGCCGAGAGCGAGGCGCTGGCCCAGGGGCGGCCGGGTGGTCTGCTGACGGCCGCGGAGTCGTACCGGAAGGCGGCGGCGGCCTACGCGGAGCTTCCGCGCCCTTACAGCCAGGCGCTGACCACGGAGTGCGCCGGGCGCTGTGTGCTCGCGGCGGACGCCGCGGGTGAGGCGGGCGGAGCGGGTGAGGCGAGTAGGGCCGACGGGGCGAGCGGGGCGGGAGTGGCCGAAGGCGCGGCGGACGGTGCGGGAGCCCACGGCGCCGGAGCGTCAGCGGCGGGCGGCTCGGCCGTCCCGGCCGGCGACCGTGCCGCCACCGCGTCGGCGATCGCCGAACTGGAGTCCTGCGCCCAGCACTTCACCGACCTGGGCGCGGTCTGGGACGCGACGCGGGCCAGAGCCCTGCTGCGCACCCGGCAGCCGGCCAAGAAGGGCCGCCCTCCCGGACGCCCGTCGCACTCCGACCAGCTGTCCCCCCGGGAGGCGGAGGTCGCCCAGCTCGCCTCGTCCGGCCTGACCAACCGGGAGATCGCCGCGACCCTGCATCTCTCCCCGCGGACCGTGGAGCAGCACATCGCCGGCGCCATGCGGAAGACCGGCGCGCTCTCCCGCCGCGACCTCGCTCACCGGCTCTGACGCGGCCCCGGCGGCAGAAAGGACCGGTCGGCCCAGAAGCTTCGGTCGTGCTCCCAGACGGCCACGGTCGCGGCCGTCCAGTCGAACACCCAGCCGGAACGCACCCCGCGCGCACCCCAGCCGTCCGGGCGTCGGCGCGGGATGGCGAAGCCCGCCTTCTGTGCGGCGACCGCCGCGTCGCACGCCTCGCGCGCGATCCGCAGGGCGTCCGACTCGGTCTCCGCGCACCCGGTGAAGACGTGCAGGCCGCACCGCTCGGGCTGCAGCGAGTTCCGGGTGGGGACATTGACCTGGAAGTAGAGCTCGGCCATGACGCCATCTCCTCGGTGTCGCGGATTCCTGCCCCACCGGCGCGGGCTGCGACGGATGCGCGTCGCCGGGGCTGTTCGCCTCGCGTTTCCTCGCGTTCCCTCGCGTCGGATCCACCACTGGCAGGTTCTCCCAACGTACGAGGCGCGCCCGGTCCTCAATATCCGGAATGACCCGATCACCTATACGTATCTCTGCCGCGCCCCGTACGTATCCCGGCGCTCCCGGGCGGTCCCGGCCGCGCTCGCCGCGCATCCGGCCGACCGAAGCCCGGCGACGGCGGGCGGGCGGGGGGGCGGACGCCGGGCGGGCGGCATCTCCACCGCCTCCGGCCCGGCGGACCCGTAGCGGAGCGGGCCGGACGGTGCGCACAACGCCGTATCCGTGATTCACGCCTACGGATAAAAACGCCCACGCTCTGTCACTAGGTTCCATCCACCGACGCACAGCACCGCCATGCCCATCACCAAGGGAAGCATGAGCATCTCCATGAAATTCATCCGCCCCGGAATCGTGGCAGGATCCTTTGCTCTTCTGTTCGCCAGTGGCTGTCAGTTATCTCCGACCGAGAACGCGGACGGCAAGCCCATCACCATCGGGACATCCAGTGTTCTGGCCGGACTGGACCCCGCCGGGGTGTACGACGCCGGATCCTGGGCGGTTTTCACCAACATCTACCAGAACCTGCTCACCTTCGAGCCGGGGTCGCCCACCCCGAAGCCCGACGCGGCCGAGTCCTGCGCATTCACCTCCCCCGCACTCACCACGTATCGGTGCGAACTCCGTGACGGCCTCACGTTCTCCAACGGGAACCCCCTCACGGCGACGGCGGTGAAGCGGTCGTTCGAACGCATTCTGCGTATCCGCGATCCGCTGGGGCCGGGACCGCTGTTCGCGAACCTTCGCTCCGTGGACGCCAAGGGTTCCCTCGTGACGTTCCACCTGGCGACCGCGGATGCCACCTGGCCGTCGAAAATCGCCACGGGGGCCGGGTCCATCGTCGACCCGGCGGAATTCCCGTCGCACCGGCTGCGGGAGGAGAAGAGCGCCTCGGGGTCGGGACCCTATGTCATCGCGTCCTACACGGCCGGGAAGTCCATCACCCTGAAACCGAACGCCGATTACAACGGCGCCGTGACCAAGCGGGGGGTCGCGGTCCAGGTCCACTACTTCGAGACATCGCAGAACGTCGAGGAGGCCTGGAACGCCCGAACGGTCGACATCGCCTACGCCGGGCTTCCGGCCGCCACCCTCGCCGAGATCGACCCCAGCGACACGGACGTACGGCTCTCCGCCGGAGACAGCGCCGAGGCGCACTACCTCGTACTGAACCTGCGCTCCCCGCGAAAGCCCCTGGGGCATGCCGAGACCCGCAGAGCCCTCGCCGCACTCATCGACCGCGGACATCTGGCGAGCGAGGTGTTCGAGCACACGGTGACGCCGCTGTACTCACTCGTCCCGCAGGGCGTCGTCGGACACAGCACGGCGTTCTTCGACCGCTACCCGGAGGCGGACGCCGCGTATGCGGCGCGACGCCTGCGGTCCGCCGGCGTCACCACTCCGGTGCGCATCAAACTCGGCCACCAGACCGGTATCGCCGCAGTCGAGGCGGGCGTACTGAAGAAGCAGTGGGAAAAGGACGGTCTGTTCCGGGTCGAGCTGATCGAGGAGCGCGACTTCACCACGTATCAGAAGCGCTGTCTGAAGGGCGAGTTCGACGTCCACCTCTACCAGTGGATACCGGACTTCCCCGACGCGGACACCTTCGTCCAGCCGCTGGTGGGGACCGGCAACGTCCTGGGCAACGGCTATACGTCGGCCGAGGTCGACCACGCCATCCGGGACACCCAGCGGTTCACCGATCGCAGCAAAGCCACGCAGCGGTTCCGGGCGGTCCAGGACACGATCGCGAAGGACGCTCCGCTGATCCCCGTCTGGCACAAGCAGCGTCAAGTGGTCACGCGCTCCACCGTCCTGGGCGGGCACCGCCTCGCCGAGGACGCCGTCTGGCGGCTGTGGGAACTCCGCCGGCTCTGAAGCGCCGAGGCGGTGAGGCGGTGAGGCGTCCTTCGCGTTATCTGCGTATCCGTGAATGCGTCGCTCCGGATATCTCGGCGAACGCGGGGCCTCAATAGTTCGGCTCACGGCGAGTTCTGAACTCTCCGTCAGGCAGGGCCCGGCGATTCACCCCCCATACGGGTCTCTGGCTGTCATCCGGAAGGAATCAGCGTGCGCAACTCTCGTAAGTACTGCCTTGCCGCCGCGGGCGTCCTGCTCTCGGCCGCCACGGTTCTGGGAACCCAGACCATGGCGCAGGCGCGGGACGGGGCACCCGCCCCCCGCTACCAGCCCGAGATGGTCCGGGCGTTGGCCGCTTCGCTCGGTGTGAGCGAGCAGGCCGCGGCCGACCGGCTGGACCGGCAGGACGCCCAGCAGGCCAAGCTCACCGGCCTGCGGAAGAGCGGCATATCCGGCGACGGGGCGTTCTTCGACGCCTCGGGCCGGCTGACCGTCAACGCCGACGACCAGGCCGAGGCGGCCAGGATCGAGCAGGCCGGCCTCGCGGCGCGGGTGCCCGCCAGAGGTCAGGCCGCACTCGACAGAATCAAGGCCCAGCTGGACCGGCTCGCCGCCGGGAAGGCTCCCTCCGGCGTGGTCGCCTGGTCCGTGGACCTGCCGTCCGACCAGGTGACCGTCAAGGTCAACAACGACCGGGGCGCCGCCGCCAAGGCGTTCCTCGCCAAGGCCGCCGAGCACGGCTCCGCCGTCCGGATCGTGCGGGGCCAGGAGAAGCTGGAGGCCAAGGCCGCGATCTACCCCGGCAGCAAGATGACGTTCAACAACACCACCCAGTGGTGCTCCGTCGGCTACGGCGCCCGTGACAGCTCCGGCAAGCAGTATCTGGTGACCGCCGGCCACTGCGTCACCAACACCCTGCGCTACGACGGGGCGGCCTTCGCCCAGGGCTACAGGACCCGCTACGCGCTCGGCACCCGCAGCGTCGACATGGGCATCCTGACCATCAACTCCGGCCACTCGATCACCACCGGCGTCGGCACCTGGGGGAACGGCAGCCCGGTCGCCGTCCGGGGCGGCGCCCGCGCCTCGTCCGGCGCCGCGGTCTGCAAGTCCGGCGCCACCACCGGCTGGACCTGCGGCACGATCGGCTCGTACAACAACACCGTCACCTACATCGACCGCAACGGCGGCCCCGACACGGTCGTCAGCGGCCTGGCCACCTCCAGCGTCTGCGTGGAGGGCGGCGACAGCGGCGGCGCGTACATCTCCGGAAACCAGGCCCAGGGCATGACCTCCGGCGGCCCGACCGACCAGCGGTGCACCGGCGGGGTCAACTCGCGCGGCTCCTCCTACTTCCAGCCGCTCGACGACGCCCTCCGCTACTACGGGCTGACGCTCAACACCAACTAGCCACACCCGTAACGGAACCGGCCGGGGGCCGCTCGCGCGACCGGCGAGCGGCCCCCGGCTGCGCCCCGGTCCCGCACGAGGTGCTGTGACGCGGCGAGCGCCGGCAGCGCCCCGTACCCGTACCCGTACGAGCTACCGTCCGGCGCGCGCCCGCTCCTTCGCCAGCCACGGCCCGAACTCGCTCTCCAGCACCAGCCGCCCCAGCTTGCGGTACTCCTGGAGCACCGCCGTGACGAGCTGGTCCATGTCCAGCGGCGTCCCCGACTCGGCCGCGAGGTAGGCGGCGGTCACCGCGCAGGCCCGGATCGAGCCGCCGGCCAGCTCGAAGCGGTTCGCGCAGAACTCCAGGTCGAGCGCGGGGTCGCGCGGGATCGCCGGGCCCAGGCAGCGGTCCCACAGGGCCAGGCGCTGCTCGGCGTCGGGCATCGGGAACTCGGCGATCACATCGAGGCGGCGGGTGAACGCCTCGTCGAGGTTGGCCCGCAGGTTGGTGGTGAGCACGGCGATGCCGTCGAAGGACTCCATACGCTGCAGGAGGTAGGCCGACTCCACGTTGGCGTGCTTGTCGTGGGCGTCCTTGACCTGGGACCGCTTGCCGAAGATCGCGTCGGCCTCGTCGAACAGCAGGATGCCGTTGACGTCGGACGCCTCGACGAAGATCCGCTCCAGGTTCTTCTCGGTCTCTCCGATGTACTTGTCCACCACCGTGGACAGGTCCACGACGTAGAGCTCCATGCCCAGTTCGGCGGCGATCACCTCGGCGGACATGGTCTTGCCGGTGCCGGACTCCCCGGCGAACAGCGCGATGACGCCTCTGCCCCGGCCGCCGCCAGGCCGCATCCGCCACTGTCCGAGCACCGTTTCGCGGTGGCGGGCGCGCAGGGCGAGTTCGGAGAGCTGGGTGCGGGTCGCCGGGGGCAGCACCAGGTCGTCCCAGCCGACCGCGGGTTCGATGCGGCGGGCGAGCCGCTCCAGGCCCGCGCCGTTCTGGGCGCGGACCGCCGTGCGCAGGTCCTCCGGGGTCACCGGCCGGGGCCCGAGGACGGCCAGCCGGGACGCGACGGTGGCGGCCCTACGCAGTTGGCCGGAGTCGAGCCGGTAGGCGGCGGCCGCCTCGATCAGGGCGTCGTCGGCGGTCGCGTGCGCGGCGGACAGGCCGACGGCCCGGCCCGCTTCGGCGAGCGCGCGCCGCCACTGCCGGGCCGTGCCGTCGGGTCCGGGCGGCAGGACGGTGACGGGCACCGGGCTCTCCGCCGTCCACAGCGGGTCCCAGTTCTTCTTCCCGTACGCGATCAGGGGCGTGGAGTCGAGCGCCGCGCAGAGCGAGGCGAGCACCCGGGCCCCCTCGGGGCGTTCGGGGGCGAGCGTTTCGAGCGGACCGAGGACCACCCCGGCCCGGCCGAGGCGGGCCTCGGTCGCCAACGCCCGTACGAGCGGGGCCGGTTCGGCGGCGGTGGCGAGCGCCGCGATATCGACGACCAGTGGGCGCCGGCCGGCGGCGTGCAGCGCCTCGACCGCGAGGCCGCGCGGATCGCCGCCCCGGTCGAGCAGGTGCACCAGACCGCTGCCGGTGCCGAGGGCGGCCGCGATCAGGGGGACCTCGGGCCGCTCGTCCGGTTCCGGCGGGGGCGCGGCCTCCCGGACGAGCCCGCGCAGTCGGCCGTCGGTCTCGTCGTCGCCGAGGAGGTGCGCGGTGACCCGGTCCGGTACGCGCAACAGCCGGGAGAGCAGCGGCCGTTCGGGTTCCGTGATCTCCAGTAGGCCGCCCGCGACGAGCGGTGCGGCGGGCGAGAACCGGAAGCGGCCGGAGCCCGCCGCGGGCAGCCCGCAGAGTTCCAGGGCCAGGCCGATGGTGGTCCGGCGGCGGGTGAGGTCGTCGTTGAGGTAGCCGTACAGCCGCTCGAACCGGGGGTCGATGTCCGGGGCCAGGGCCACCAGCAGCAGTTCGACGTCCAGCGGCACGAGGCCGAACCGCTCGGCCAGCCGACCGAGCCGACCCTCGGCGGGCCTGTCCGCCGGGGCTCCGTCCTCGTACGGCGGTACGGGGGTGAACGCGTCGCGGGTCTCCAGGATCCGGGCCGCGGCCTCGGGGGTGAGGTACTGCCCCCGGTAGGGGTCGTCGGGGTCCGGGTCGACGGCCCGGCGGGCCGCGACGGCTTCCCGGACCCGCTGCTCGATCCTGCCGAGCCGCTCCCAGAGCTCTCCGACATCCGCCAAAGGGCCCTGCTCGTAAGTCTGTTGTGGTGCCAGGGTCATCGTGCGGCGTTCCCCCGCCTGCGTCGGCCGGGCGGCAGTCGTCGTTCCCGGGGCGCGGCGAAGCCCGCCGCGCCAGGATCGGACGCCCCGTCGTAGCGCAGTCGCCGACCGGGGTCGCCGTCGTCGCCGTCGTCGTTCAGGTGCGGTGCGGCCTTCATCACGAGTCCTTCGGTGACCGGCGGTCCCGCGGGGGTGCGTTCGCCGGCCAGCGGTGCGACGACCCGGAGGTCGATCGCGGCCTTCAGCTCGCCGCCGAGCGCGGACCAGACGTCCGAGGCGGACGGTCCGCCGGCGCCCGGCCCGGCCGCCTCCAGCTCCACGGTCAGGCCGAGTTCGGCGAGGCTGCCGGTGTGCAGCCGGGCGGGCAGCACATCGGAGCGGACGAGGGTGCGCAACACCTCGGAGAGCAGCCGGTGTTCGTCCTGCGGGCGGTTGGTCCAGGCGGTGACCAGATAGGTCAGCTCGAACCAGCGCGGCGGGGTCCGCCAGCCGGTGACCACGCCCTCCCCGTCGTGCACCTCGGCCGTGCCGGTGCGCCGCCTGCCCGCGTCCTCGCGGATGCCGTGCAGGAAGACGCTGACGGTCGGGGCGTTGCGGCGGGCGGACCAGTCCTTCGTCGGGGCGTCGAAGACCAGGTCGACGCCGCTGTCCTCCAGACCGGCCTCGGCCAGCAGCAGCCGCAGCCCCTCGTCGACTTCGTGGATCATCGGCGGATCACCTCGTCGGGCGGGGTGATGGTGCCGAGCACCACGAGGAAGTCCGTCTTCACGGGGCTGAACCCGGGGCCCTTCGCGGTGATGTCGCGCGGCCCGGTCTCGTCCTTGGCCAGGATGAGGAGCTGGGCGATGAACGTGCCGTCGCCCAGCGGCCGGGTCGGGACGGCCGCTGCGGTGATCCCGGGCTTCCAGCTCAGGGTGACGGGCGCGCCGGGCGGGAAGTCCTTGCCCCGTACGGAGGTGACGAAGCCGGGCTTGCCGACCTTGGGCACCGCGATGATGCGGGGCTGGAGGATGCGCAGCGGGATCCGGGAGACGTTGTCGCGGAGGTTCGCGTCGGTTCCCGTGGTGGTGAGCGACGCGGTGATCGTCGTACGGAGCGCCTTGTCGGGCGACAGGACGACGCTGACGACGGTGGACGCGCCCGGTGCGAGGTCGGGAAGCGTGCAGGTGCCGCCTGCGCAGCCCGCGGGGGACGGTCCGGCGGGGATGTTCGCGGGCAGTCCGAGCTTCAGCCGGAGTCCGGTGGCGAGCGCGTTCCTGCCGTTGCGCACGGTGTACGTCACCACGACCTTGCCGCCGACGTAACCGGGGCTGGGCTGGGCCCGCACGGTGACACCGGGTCCGGCCTCGGGCGCGGGCGGCGGGGGCGCGGGGGCCGGGGGCGGAGGCGGAGTGGTCGTCGGCGGCGGCGCGGGGGTCGTCGGGGTGGGGGTGGGCGTCGGGTCGGGGGTCGTGGGGGTCGGGGCGGGCGTGGTGGGCGTGGGGGTCGGGGTCGGCGGCGGCACGTCCTCGACCGGGACGATCGTTCCGGTGGCGTTGTCCGTGGGGTTGGGGTCGAGGACGGCCCCGGTGACGGACCAGTTGATCCGCTGGTCGCCGGTGGTCACACCGGTCAGCCGGGCGGTGATCGTCACATCGGCGCCGGGCGGGACGATGCCGAGGTCGCACTGGGGCGTGCCGGCGGCGCAGGTACCGGCGTCGGTGGTCAGCTCCTCCAGCCGTACGCCGGGCGGGGCGTCGACGGTGAGCGTGGTGCCGGGCGAGGGCGAGGGGCCCCGGTTGGTGACGGTGATCGTCACCTCGGTGGACGAGCCGACCTCCACCGCGGGGGCGGTGGGCGGTGCGGTCAGCGCCAGGTCGACCGACTGCTGGAAGGCGGGCTCCTTCTGCCGTCCGGCGTGCGTGTTGTCGACGGGGGCCAGGTCGCCGGAGGCGATGTCGAGTACGGAGAGCTGCTCCATGGAGTTCGGGGCGAGCTCCCGGCGCGAGGTGAACAGGAGCTTGGAGCCGTCGGGCGACCAGGCCACGTCACGGGGCTGGTGGGGGCCGGTCGCGGTGGTGTCGGGGATCGGCAGGTCGCAGCCGGCGGGGTTGTCCTTCTGGACGGAGGGCAGCACGACCCGGCAGCCGCCGCCGCTCAGCGGCTTGATGAGGACGCCGGCCTGCTCGTTGACCCGGCCGCCGCCGTCCTTGCGGTTGAACGCCACCTTCAGACCGTCCGGGGAGAACGCCGGGCTGTCGTCGATGACTTCGCAGTCGCCGGGGCAGATGGTGGCGCTCAGGTCCCGCTGCCGGTCGAGGCTCGCCACGGGCACGACCCAGATGTGCTTGTTGCCGCCGTTGCCGTTGATGACCTGGTTACGGGTGAAGGCGAGGTTGACGCCGTCGGAGGACCAGGTCGGCTGGGCGTCGCCGCCCGCCTGCTGGCCCTCGGGCGGCCGGACCTCGTCGAGGATCGCGCCTGTGGCGACGTCGGCGATGAGGATCCGGCCCGGTCCGGCCGCCTCCCCGGTGCCGCCGGGCGAGGTGCGGGTGAACGCGAGCTTGGTGCCGTCGGGCGAGAAGGTGGGGTCGGTGTCCCAGTCGTTCGGACCGCGCCCGGCGAGCGGCAGCACCGCCGCGTTCGTCCCGTCGGCGTCGGCCATCCAGATCCGCTCGATCCGCCCGGCGTCGGAGTCCTCGAAGCGGGTGACGACGATGCGCCGGCCGTCGGGCGTGTAGTTCTGCCGCTCGGTCCACGGGTCGTAGCCGTCGGCCGGGTTGAACAGCGGGTCCTCGGCGGGGTTGTCGTTCGTGCGGGCCGCCGGGTCCTCCTTGAGGATGGTGAGGTGCAGGTCGCGGGGGTCGGAGCCGTCCTGCCGGACGTCCTGGAGCGTCACGACGTGGGCCGCCGACAGCAGGCCGTCCGGCTTCGCGGTGATCCGGGGCACGATGACGGTCCCGGCGGGGGCGAACCAGGTGGGCGGTCCCACCTCGCGGTTCTCGTTGACCAGTTGGTCCGGCGGCGCGTCGCCCTCGAAGGCGGTCACCCGGTACACATGGTCGAAGTCGTCGCAGCCGCAGGTGTGGTAGGGGCTGAGGAAGACGATGTCGTTGCCGTCGGGCAGCCAGGACGCCGAGCGGGTGCCCCACTCGGCGTGCGGTCCGGCCAACAGCGGCCGGTCGGTCCCGAGGCCCTGGGTGGCGCGGAGTTCGGTGCCGTCGTCGACGTCCGGGTCGGGGTTCGTGGTGAGCGTGTACGCGACGAGGCCTCGGCGGGCCTCGTCGTCGACCGGGTTCCAGGACGGCTCGGTGGCGTCGCCGGCCGGGCCGTCGCTGATCCGGGTCTGCGGACCGCCGTCGACGGCCCGCTCGTATATCTGCCACCCCCGTGCGGCGTCGCCGTCGCAGGCGTACGCGATCCTCGTGCCGTCCGGCGACCAGGTCGGGGACTCCTCGTTGTCGGGGGTGTCGGTGAGCCGGCGCAGATTCGAGCCGTCGACCCCGACCGACCACAGGTCACGCTGGACCGTGCCGCCGGGCCCGGGCTCGGCCGCGTCGAAGACCACGGTCCGGCCGTCCGGGGAGAGTTCGGGGTGGGCGGTGTCCTGGTCGGTGGTGAGCCGGAGCACCGACCCGTCCGCGCCGCGCACGTACACCTGGGGCCTGGCGTTGTCGCGCAGGCTGGTGAAGACCAGGACGTCACCGCGGGCGGAGGGGTCCTGGTCGTAGTGGGCGGGCCCGTCGCCGAACAGCGGATCGGTGGTGTCCGCGTCGTTCGCCCGCCCCAGGCTGCGGTGCTCGGTGCCGGCGAAGGCGATACGCCCCGCCTGGAGCGGATCCGCGTCCACCGGGGCGGCGACGGCCTGGCCCGCCCCGTGCGGGGCGGCGGCCGACCCGACCAGCAACAGGGGCGCCAACAGCACCACCGCGCCGGTCAGTCGGCCCAGCCGGGAATGCTTTGCCGGGCCAGCAGTGCCGGTCACGGCCCACCTCACAGTCTGTCGATGACTCTCCACCGGCCAGCCTCGCCCGCGCGCGGGTGCGAAGAACAGGCCGCGAGTACCCGGAGCGGGGGAAGGGACCGCTGCCCTTTGCGGCGGCGGGCGGGCCGTTTCCGGGGCAGCGGGGGCGGTGTGGTGCCCGGGCGCTCGGCCCCCGGGCACCTCAGCACCTCTGTACCTCAGCACCTCTGTGCTTCAGCGCCTCAGCACCCCAGCACGCCCCCGGCATGCGCCCCTCAGATCAGCCCGTGCCGCATCGCATAGCCCACAGCGTGGGCGCGGTTGCGCAGTTCGAGGCGGGTCGCGACCTCGTGCAGCACGTTCTTGACGGTGCGTTCGGAGTACGAGGTCTTCTGCGCGATCTCCGCGGTGTCGCAGCCCTCCGAGACCAGCCGGATCATCTCCGCCTCCCGCGCGGTGAGCGTGGAGAGCGTGAGCCCGCGCGGGTCGAGGACCGTCCGCTGGAGGGAGCTGACGTGGTCGAGGAGCTTGCCGAGCAGATCGCCCGGGAGCACGCCCTCGCCGTTGGCCATCGCCCGCACCAGGTGGACGAGCCGGTCCTGGTCGGCCTCGCCGCGGCGGAGGACGGCGGCCACCCCGCACTCGATCATGGTCTGGAGGGCGCCCGACTCGAAGAAGCCCACGACCAGTCCGGTGCGGGTGGAGGTGTTGCGTTGGAGGCGGTGGAGGAGCTGGACGGTGGGCTCGTCCACCATGTCCACCACGACCAGGGAGACCTGTGCGCGGTCGGCCTCGTCCTCCGGCAGCAGTTCTATCTCGGGTCGCACACGCAGTTGGTGGATCATGCCGGTCTGCAGGATCAGGTCCTCCGCGTACACCGCCACGGAGACCCTGCCGCCGGGTGCTCCCCCGGAGGCGGCCGTGCGGCGGTCCGACGCGTCGGGCCTGCGGTAGTGCCCGCGCGTCGCCGTGCCGCCCGCCGTGCTGTTCATCGTGCTGCTCGCCGTGCTGTTCGTCGTGTCCGTGATCGTCGTCATCGTTCCGTGCCCGTCTTCCTCAGGTACTTCAGCCCGATATGCCTGCTGGTGCTGCCTGCTGGTCCTCGTATCGCCTCCGCCGGCCGGGGCAGGGCGCGCGGGCGCGCGGTGGGGGCGCGGGGACACCGTGCCGGTGGGCCCGCGGGGCACCACCCCTGCCCGCTTGTTGCCCTCGCGTCTCTGCTGCTGGGCGGTGCGGGCGGCCTACCGTCGCAGAGTGACCACATCTGCCGAACTCGAAAGCCGCACGGTGACGGTGTCGCCTGGCGGTACCGCGACGACCACCCTGACCGTGCGCAACGACGGCGACATCGTCGAGGCCTACACACTCGAAGTGGTCGGCGACTGTGCCGCCTGGAGCACGGTCGAGCCGGCGCGTGTGTCGCTGTACCCGGGCACCTCCGAGACGGTGACCCTCACCTTCGCCCCGCCGCGCTCCCACGAGGTCCGGGCGGGCGAAACCCCCCTGGCCGTACGGGTGCTGCCCGCGGAGCGGCCCGAGTCGGTGGTGGTTCCGGAGTCCACGGTGACCGTGGAGCCCTTCCACGAGCTCCGCACGGAGCTGGAACCGCGCCGCCGCCGGGGCTGGCTGGGCGCCCGTTTCCGTACCGCCGTGCAGAACAAGGGGAACACCCCGGTCGACGTGTCCCTCGCGGCCAAGCAGGCGGGCGAGGATCTGCGTCTGGCGTTCACGCCGGACAAGAAGCGGCTGGAGCCGGGCGAGTCGGCGGAGGTCCGGCTGAAGGTCCGGGCCCGGAAGCTGATCTGGTTCGGCGAGCCCGTCACCTGGCCGTTCGAGGTCACGGCGACCGAGGGCGCCGAGGGCGAGGCCGAGGAGGAGCTGCCCGGTGGATCCGAGCCGCTGCCCGGGGAGTTCGCCCAGATACCGGTGCTGCCCAAGTGGCTGCTGATCGTGCTGGCGGCGCTGCTGGCCCTGCTGCTCGCGTGGTTCGCCCTGGTGCGGCCCGCGGTGCAGAGCACGGCCAAGCAGGCCGGGACCAAGGCCGCGCAGGAGGAGACCGAACGCGGCAAGGAACAGGGGTCGACCCCGCCGGGCGGTGCGGACAACCCGTCCGGTGGCCAGGGGCAGGGGGCCGGTCCGGACGGAACGGGCCCCGGTACGGGCGGCTCCGGGCCGGGCGGTTCCGGCGGAGGCGGCGGCAACGGCGGTGGCGGGATCGGCGGCGGACAGCAGGCCTCCGAGACCATCGACGTGGAGACCCGGGCGGGGGCCACGGAGGAGCGGGCCTACAAGGTTCCGGCCGGGAAGGTGTTCGGCGTCACCGACATCGTGGTGGCGAACTTCCAGGGTGACGAAGGCGTCGTGACGATCTCCTTCGGAGAGCGCAAGATCACGACCATCGCGCTGGAAACCTTCCGCAACCAGGACTATCACTGGGTCACCCCCATTCAGGTTCCGGAGAACGCCACCGTCACCGCTTCCGTCACCTGTGCCAAGCCCGGCACTCCGGCCACCGGAACACAGGCTTCCGGATGCCATCAGGTTCTGAATGTCAGTGGCGTGCTGAGCGATCTCGCACGATAGAGACAGCGACGCCGAGCGATCTGCTTCGCCTGTCGACGAGACAACAGCAGAAAACCGGCCGAGAGGAAACCCGGCGTGCCGGGTGATGGCGGATTCATCCTCCTGGATACGCCAGAGGTCTATACCAGTTCGGTCGCCCGCGGCGGCGACGGCATCGGAAGAATATCCGCTCCCGGTGGCCGCGGGCACGAACGGGCCTGCTCAGGAACGGTTCTGACGGTTCAGGGGCGGGTGGCGGATGCCCGTTCGGAGCCTCTCCGGGCCCGCTTCCGCCCTCCGCGCCCGGCCGGATTCGCCCACCTTCTCGGCGCATTCTGGCTGAATCGCGTCACCACGGTGCGTTTCCCCGGCACCCCCGGACGTCTGCCGGCCTTCCGGCGTTTACCGAGAAAAAGAGATACCAAACACATCGGATCCCCGGCGCGCCGTCCGCCCTTTCGCCCAATCCCCCGGCAGGGACCGCCGCTTCGGGCTGTTCCGTAACGCGCTGTTCTCCTTCTCTTCATGTCGCCGGTGGAATGCGCGTCGGCGACCGCGATTAGGGAGACCGTTCCGGCCGGCCCGCCAAGGGCAGCGTTCCCCCGGGTACGAGGGCCCGGAAAGGCAGTCTCCTTGCCCCGCGTCCAGGACTCTGGGGCCTACTCTCCGCCCGGCCGGCCGGTAAAGACTGGACAGTGATCGAGTGACCGTCCAGAAGGAGCGAGCATGCCGTCGTACCTCACCCCCGGTGTTTACGTGGAGGAGGTGCAGTCCGGAGCACGGCCCATCGAAGGAGTCGGCACCGCGGTCGCAGCCTTCGTCGGCTTCGCCGAAACGGGCCCCTTCCACCAGCCGACGCTGGTGACCAACTGGGACCAGTACGTCCAGACGTTCGGCACCTTCACCGCCGACACCTATCTCACGCACGCCGTGTACGGCTTCTTCGCCAACGGCGGCGGCGCGGCCTACATCGTGCGCATCGGCGGCCCCGCGCAGGGCTCGGAGGGTACGGCGCAGGGCGCGGTCGCCCCGGCCCCCGCCGCCGTCGCGCTCGGCGGGTTCCTGGTCGAGGCCAAGCCCGGCACGGGCGACGGCCTCTCCGTGGAGATCGCCGACGCCGAGGGCGAGAACCCGCCGGAGGACCGCTTCCGGCTGCTGGTGCGCCAGGGCGGCAAGGCCGTGGAGACGTACGACGTATCCACCCGCAAGAACGTCAAGGGCTATCTGGTCACCCAGACCCGCGACTCCAAGTTCGTCCAGGTCACCGAGCAGCCCGGCACGGCCCAGAGCCGCCCCGAGAAGCAGACCGTGGCCCTCGCCCCCGCGGGCGCACCCGGCACCGGCTCCGGTGTGGCCCGGATCGACGCCTCCGAGTACGTGGGCGACGCCTCCGCCCGTACCGGGTTCGCCGGTCTCGAAGCGATCGACGAGATCACGATGGTCGCCGTCCCGGACCTGATGAGCGCCTTCCAGCGCGGCGACATCGACGCCGAGGGCGTCAAGACCGTGCAGCTGGCGGTCATCTCGCACTGCGAGCAGATGGGCGACCGGGTCGCCGTCCTCGACACCCCGCCGGGCATGAACGCCCAGCGCGTCCGCACCTGGCGCAACGAGGACGCCGGCTACGACTCGCGCTACGCGACCCTCTACTACCCGTGGGTCAAGGTCTTCGACCCGGCGAGCGGCCGCAACTCCCTGGTCCCGCCGAGCGGTCACGTGGCCGGCGTCTGGGCGCGCAGCGACGGCGAGCGCGGCGTGCACAAGGCCCCCGCCAACGAGGTCATCCGCGGCGCGGTGGACCTGGAGATCCGCCTCAGCAAGGGCGAGCAGGACCTCCTCAACCCGATCGGCGTGAACTGTGTCCGCGCCTTCCCCGGCCGCGGCATCCGCATCTGGGGCGCGCGCACCCTCTCCTCCGACCCGGCCTGGCGCTACCTGAACGTGCGCCGCCTCTTCAACTACCTGGAGGAGTCCATTCTTCTGGGCACCCAGTGGGTGGTGTTCGAGCCGAACGACGACCGTCTCTGGTCGAGCATCCGGCGCAACGTCACCGCCTTCCTCACCGAGGAGTGGCGCCGCGGCGCACTGTTCGGCCGTACGGCCGAGGAGGCGTTCTACGTCCGGTGCGACCGGAGCAACAACCCGCAGGAGTCGATCGACCTCGGTCAGGTCGTCTGCGAGATCGGGGTGGCCCCGGTGAAGCCCGCGGAGTTCGTGATCTTCCGTCTCTCGCAGTTCTCGGACAGCACCAGCCTCGTCGACGAGTGACCGTGGCCTCGCGGTCCTCCCACACCCCTTAACTTCCCTTTCAATCAGAACAGGTGACACACAGTCATGGCAGAGGGCGACGCTCTTTCCACCCACGTCTTCGGCGTTCAGCTCGGCGGCTATCTCGTGGAGTCCATCCAGGAGATCAGCGGCATGACCGTCGAGGAAGAAGTCGTCGAGGTCCGTCAGGTGACCGCCGAGGGCAAGCAGATCATCCGCAAGCAGCCGGGCGCCCGTCAGGCGGGCGAGGTGACGATCACCCGCGGGCTCGACAAGAGCAGCGAGTTCACCACCTGGATCAAGGAGACCCTCAACAACGGGGCCGTGGACACCGCACGGCAGAACCTCACGATCGAGATCAAGGACTCGACCGGTGAGACCGTCCGCCGCATCCAGCTGATGCAGGGCTGGGCCTCCAAGTGGGAGGGCCCCTCGCTCAAGGCCGGCGAGTCCAGCGCGGCGACCGAGACGGTGACCATCACCTTCGAGGAGATCGTGGTCGAATGAGGCGCCGGACCGTCACGCCGGGCGCGGGCCTCGAAGAAGTCCTCGACACCCTCGCCGCCGCGCCCGCCGCACGCGAGGAGACCGCGGCGCCCGCGCCCGCCCCCTCCCGTCCGCGGGAACGGGACACGCTGCAGACGGAGTTCGCCTTCGAGCTGCCGCGCGGGTACGTCGACGACGAGGGCCAGGTGCACCGGAGCGGCACCATGCGGCTGGCGACGGCCCGGGACGAACTGCGTCCGCAGATCGATCTGCGGGTGAAGGAGAACCCGGCGTATCTGTCCGTGGTGCTGCTCAGCCAGGTGATCACCCAGCTCGGCCCGATCACCGATGTGCACGCCGGGATCGTCGAGCGGATGTACGCGACCGACGTGGCGTTCCTCCAGGACTTCTACCGGCGGATCAACAGCGAGGGCCACACGCACGCCGCGGTGACCTGCCCGCTGTGCCACGGGTCGTTCGAGGTGGACCTCTCGGGTGGGCGCCTGGGGGAATCGTGACGTACGCGCTTCCCCGGCTGCGGGAGGAGATCGCGTACGTCGCCTACCACTTCCATTGGCAGCGTGAGGACATTCTCGACCTCACCCACGGCGAACGTCAGCAGTGGGTACGGGAGATAGCGCGGATCAACACCCGCGTCAACGAAGGCGGGTGATCGTGTGGGGCTCGGCGACTGGCTGCGCCGGACGGACCGGCAACGGCCCGGCGCACCCGCGCGGGAGAACGGCGGGGACGCGGCCCGGGACGCGGGCGGCACCGCCGTACCCGCCTCCGCCCCTGCCTCCGGCGCTGCTTCCGTTTCCCCTGACCCCGCCCCGGCCTCCGGCGAGGGCGACGGCGGTGGGGGTGGCTGGGACGGCGGCTGGCGGCGGGTGGCCCCGCCGTCGGTGACCGTCGCCCGGTCCTCGATCGGCGTGAGCGACGGGCTGCGGTTCCGGTCCCGGCTGGCCTCCTGGCAGAACCCGGCCCTCGGCGGCGAACTCGGCCACTCCGTCCTGCCGTCGGCCCCGGTCGGCCTCATCCACGGCGTCGCCCGTCCGGGCAGCGCCCGGACCGCGTCCCCGGGCGGACCGCTGCTCCTGCGTGCGGTCCGGCCCCAGGACGCCGACGAGCCCGCCGAGCCCACGCCGGACCTGCCGTCCGCCTCGGCGAACCGGGCTGCGGGCAAGGGCCGGAGCGCGGGCACGGGCACGGGCACGGGCAGCAGGACTAGCGGCGGTACGGGTACGGCGTCGGGTTCGGGGCCGGGGAAGCCGGGTCCTGGGTCGCCGTCGGTCCAGCGGTCGGCCGGGGCTGCCCCGTCCACCGCGAGCCGGTCGTCGTCGGGTTCACCGGACCCGTCGGGGTCGGCCGGCCGGTCGGGGGCCGCTGGTCGGTCGGAGGCTTCCGGTTCGTCGAAGTCCTCAGGACCTTCGGGGTCTTCGGGACGGCTGGGGTCTTCGGGGTCTTCGGGGTCTTCGGGACGGCTGGGGTCTTCGGGACAGTCGCGTTCTTCCGGCCCGTCCGGCTCCACGGCCTCGTCCGGCTCGTCCGTATCTCCATCTCCGGGTGCCGATTCCTCGGGCTCCGGTTCCGGTTCCGGGGCTTCCTCGCGGGCGGCTCTCGGGGGCGACCCGTACACCGTCACGGGTTCGCCGTCCTCGCGGCATGCCGCGACCGGCACCGGGCCGGACTCCGGGTATCGGGCCCGGCCCGCGGCCGTGCGTCCGCAGCGGATCGCCCCGCCGCTGATCGTCGCCCGGCGTCCGGCGATGCCGCTGCGGCAGATCGCCGGGCTCCCGCCCGCCGCACCCGTCGCGCCCTCCGGCCCTGCCGCCTCTCCGGCTGCTTCTTCCGCTCCGGCTTCGGCTGCGGCTGCCCCTGCCGCCGTCCAGCGGGCCGTGTCCGAGCGCCGGAGCGGTCCGGACCGTACGGCTCCGGAACCCCCGTCCCCTGACCGCGGATCCGGCCCGCCCGCCGCCGAGGTGGTGCGCCCGGCCCTGGGCAAGCCCCTGCGCGAGCTGCCCGCCGGAGCCAGGCCGGTCGGCGGCGACAGTCCGGCGGGCGTCGTTCCGTCCGCGCCCGCGACGGTTCGTCCTCCGGCGGAGATGCCGGTGCTCCAGCGCCAGACAGCGGACCCGCCGAGCCCTCCGGCCGCGCCGTCCCCGACGCCCCGGGTGCCCACGGCCCCCTCGACCTCATCGGCCGGTGCGACGCAGGCGAAGGCGTCGGCGCGGCAGCAGCCCGCGCCGGACTCCCGCCCCCGGACCTCGTCCTCGGACTCCCGGTCCCGGACATCTCAGCCGTCCCAGCCATCGCAACCGTCTCGGCCGTCCCAACCGTCACAGTCCGCCCGGATGCCCGGGCCGTCCACGCCGTCGGGGCCCGCCCCCTCCGTGCAGCGAGCACCGGCCCCGGACGGCGCGACGTCCGCCGGCCCCTCCCCTGTATCCCGGCCCGACGCTTCCGGCGGTTCACGGGCCCGGGCGCGGGGCGGGATCGGCATGCCGCTTACCTCGCTGCCGCCGACCGCCCGGATCGGTGGCGACGCGCCGCTGCTCGGCGACCGGACGTCCCCGGGCACACGGCCCGATCCGGTCCGTGCCCCGGGCCACGGGTCCGCGACGGCTCCGGGTGCCGGGCCCGTCGTTCCGGCCCACGCCCCTGGACCGGCGGACGCGCCCGCCGCGATGCCGGTGCGATCGGCTTCCGCCGCGCCCAGCGCACCCGCCGCGGCCGCCTCGTCCTCGCCCGGCACCGCCGCCGTCCAGCGCGCGGCGGCCCCGGGCCACGCCCGTACCTCCTCCGACGCTCCCCCGCCGCCGGTACGCATCCGGCCCATCGCTCGGGACCGGGCGACGGCTCAGGGCTCCGGCGGTACGGCACCGTCGCTGTCCCTCTCGCCCACGGTCCAGCGGTCACGGGCCCTGCTCACCGAGCGCGGCCTGACGGTGAACACCGGTTCCGCCGAAGGGTTTTCGGCACCGCCGACGACGAGCGCGGCGGGCGGCGGCACCGCCCGCCCGGTCGTCGCGGCCACCTGGCGGCGCGACGTACCGCAGCCCGGCCCTGCCGACGGGCGGTCCGGAAACCTGCCGAGCGCCCGGCGGTCGACGCCCTCCGGTGCGGTGCCGGGTGCCCCGGTCCAGCGTTCCGCGACCGCGACCGCGAACCCTGCTCACCGGCGCGGCGTCCCGGGCAACCCCGGCCGCGCCCCGCAGGCCACCGCCGACACCAACGCATCCGGCCCCGCCCCGGCCGGTGGCGTGCTCCAGCGACTCGTACGGCGGTCCGGGCGGGCCACGAAACCCACGCCCCCGCCATCAGCAGCTCCGCAGCCGGGCCCCGCACAGCGCATCACCTCTCCTGCTGCACCTGCCGCACCTTCCGCCCCCGTCGTACAACGCACCGCCACCGCTCCGTCCGCACCCGCCGCGCCACTCCCGTACGCCCAGCCCTCCCGGCCGGGGATGCCATCAGCACCGTCGACGCTTTCGGCGACATCGGCACCGTCCGTAGCCTCGGCGTCCGCAACCGCCCCCGGCGCGCGCCGTGTTCCCGTCGTCCGGCCGCATCCGCCCGGGGCCGCGCAGCCGGGAGCCGACGCCGTACCCGTGCAGCGGCTGGCGATGCCGGTGGTGCCCGACGGCGCCGGTCCGCCGGCCGTCGGACCGGCCCCCGTGGACGGTGCCGCGCCCGCCGCGCCGCCGGGGCTCTCCGTACGGGTGCCGCCCCGCACGCCCGCGCAGGCCGCCGGAGCTGGGCACCCGGAGAGCAGGGCTCAGGCGGTCCAGCGGGCGGCGGCGAACGCCGGGATCACCGGGGTTCCCGTGCAGGCCGCACCGGCGAAGCCCGCAGGCCGGGCGACGGGGGCGGCCACCGGCTCGGGCGACGCTCCCGACACCGCCCCGGCGAACCGGCTGAGCGGAACGGAGATCGAGGAGCTGGCCCGTCGGCTCCTCGACCCGGTGAGCCGGCTCATCCGCGCCGATCTGCGGCGGGGCCGGGAACGCAGCGGGCGGCTGCACGACGGCCGCCGCTGACGGCACGAGCCGCCCGGCGCCGAAACCCGCACCTGCCCCGAGCCCGCCCCGCACCGCCCCCGCACGACCCGTACGACCGACAGCAGAGAAGAAGACGAGAGACGCATGACGGACAACATCTTCGCGACGAGCGTGTTCTTCAAGCTCGCGATCGGCGGCAGCGACCTGGGCGCGTTCCACACCTGCTCGGGCCTGGGCGCCGAGGTGGAGATGGAGACGTACGCCGAGGGCGGCAACAACGGTTTCACCTGGCAGCTGCCGGGGCGGATCACCTGGACGAACATCACGCTGACCCGCCCGGTCACCGCCGACACGATGAAGATCGCGCGCTGGCTGAACGAGACGATCCAGCGGGTCGAGCCCAAGGACGGCGAGATCGTGGCGCTGCGCCCCGATCTCAGCCGGATCATCAGCTGGCAGGTCCACGGCATCGTGCCGGTGCGCTGGCAGGGGCCGTCCTTCGATCCGGCCAACTCCCAGGCGGCGATCGAGACCTTGGAGATCGCGCACGAGGGTCTGGAGCCGTCCTGACCGCCCCCGGCGGGACCGCGACCGAGGCGAAGACCAGGACGAAGGAAGGAGGAACGCAATGTCACCCGCTCTCCGCGCGAGCCGCGCTCGTGCCCAGCTGACCATCATGGAGCCGCCGTCGACCGTCGGCGCCAAGCCCGGCGGCGCGCTCGCCCGGCTCACGTTGCAGTTCAACCCCGCGCAGCTGTCGCTGAGCAAGAGCACCGAGTGGCGGCGCACTCCGTCCCGGATGGCCGGGCAGTCCGCGCTGCCCGAGTTCGTCGGCAGCGGGCCCCGGGCCCTGTCGCTGGAGGTCTTCCTCGACGCGACCGCCACCCACGACAACTCCGTGGAGAAGGCGGTGGAACAGCTGATGACCGCCTGTGTCCCCACCCCGAGCAGCCTGGCCCGCAAGACGCCCGCCAGCCCCTGGGTGCGGTTCGACTGGGGGACGTCGAAGACGACCTCGTTCGACGGGGTGCTCTCCAACCTCTCCGTCTCCTACACCCTGTTCGACGTGGACGGGAAGCCGCTGCGTGCCACCTGCTCGCTGTCGATCGAGGAGGCGAGCGTCGACCCGGCGGGCCAGAACCCCACCTCGGGTTCGAAGGAGGCGCGGCGCACCCACCGGGTCGTGGCCGGTGACAGCCTGCCGCTGCTGGCCTGGCGGGAGTACGGGGACGCCACCGCCTGGCGGACCATCGCGTACGCCAACGACATCGACGACCCGATGCAGTTGACGCCCGGCCGGGAACTCCTGGTGCCCGGGCGGGAAGACCATCTGGCGGAGGAGAGCCGATGAGCGCGAAGGACGCCCCCGGCCGCTCCTTCGCCGCCGACCCGATCGTCGAGGCGCCCGCCGAGCTGCCCGCCGTCTGGGCCACCCAGCTGGTGAGCTGTGTGGTCGACGAGAACGTGGGCCTGCCGGACACCGCCGTCCTGATGTACCGGGACCCCGACCACACCTTCCTCGCCAAGACCGGCATCGGCATGGGCACCCCGCTGAAGATCTCGGTGGTCACCGTGCAGGACCGGGTGCGCGAGCGGCTGTTCACCGGTGAGGTCACGGCGATCGAGCTGGACACCGACACCACCGGATCGTTCACCGTCGTGCGGGCGTTCTCCAAGGCGCACCGGCTCCAGCGCGGCCGGAAGGTCGTGGCGTACCGGAACATGAAGACGGCGGACATCGTCCGCAAGGTCGCCACCGGAGCCGGTCTGGCCTGCGGGCGGATCGAGGCCGCTTCGATCACGTACAAGCAGCTGACCCAGCCGAACGTGTCGGACTGGGAGTTCCTCCAGCACCTGGCGGCCGAGAGCGGGGCGACCGTACGGGTCGACGACAAGGGCCTGTTGCAGTTCACCAAACCGGACCCCGCCTCCTCCGCCCCCTCGCCCTCGACGTCCGCCTCGCGCAACCCGATGGTCCTGGAGTACGGGAACAACCTGCTGGCCCTGCGTGCGGTGCTGACCGGTGCGGACGGGGCGGACAGCGTCGAGGTGCGCGGCTGGAACGTCGACACCAAGACGCGGCTGGTGGCCCGGCAGCAGTCCATCCGCAGCGACACCGTCGTGCCGGGCATGAGCCCGTCCACGGCGGCGCAGATCTTCGGCTCCGGTGGCTCCCGTACGACGATCGCCGACACCCCGTACCGCACCCAGGCCGAGACCCGGGCCGTGGCCGGTGCGCTCGCCGCCTCGGTCAGCGCCGGATTCGGTGAGGTCGAGGCGGTCGCCTACGGGAACCCCCAGCTGCGGGCGGGTCTGCCGGTGGCCCTCGGCAATGTGGGACCCGCGTTCTCCGGCCGCTACACCGCAACCGCCGCGCACCACGTCCTCGAACCGGACACCGGCTACCGCACGACGGTGATCGTCAGCGCCTCGCCGGACCGTTCGCTGTCGGGGCTGACCGGCGGCGGGAACGCCCCCTCGCGCGGCCCGCGCATGCCCGGCCTGGCGATCGGGGTGGTCACCGACATCCGCGAGGAGGGCAAGGGCCAACGCGGCTGGGTGCGGCTGAAGTTCCCGTGGCTCGACGACACGTACGTCACCGACTGGGTCCGCACCGTGCAGTGGGGCGGCCAGGGCGGCGGCGGGGTGTTCAGCCCCGAGGTCAACGACGAGGTGCTGGTCGGGTTCGAGCAGGGGCTGCTGGACAGCCCGTATGTGCTCGGCGGTCTCTACAACGGGGTCGACAAGCCCTCGCCGCACGACGTCCCGCTGGTCGACCCGACGAGTGGGAAGGTCAACCGCCGTTCCCTGGTGTCCCGTTCGGGCAACCGGCTGGAGCTGCTCGACGCCCCGCGCGGGCCGTCGGGCGTACGCATCGCCACCGGCGACAAGCGGCTCGACGTCGTCCTCGACGAGAAGAAGGGCGAGATCACCCTGACCGTGAAAGCCCGTGGCGGCACGCGGGAGTTGAGCTCGGTGACGCTGTCCGCCTCGGGCATCACGCTCGACGCCGGGGCCACGGGCGATGTGAACATCAAGGGCCGCTCGGTGACCGTCAACGGCAAGACGGGGGTCACGGTCGACGGCGGACTGCTCGCCGTCCTCAAGGCCAAGCTCATCAGGATCAACTAACCGCCCACCGTCCTCTCGCACCCCTGAAGTCCCTTTCGCAGCAAGGAGAACCCCGGCCATGCCCCCCGCAGCCCGCACGGGCGACAGCACCGCCCACGGCGGTCTCATCGGCACCCCGCCCCCGGGTGCGGTGGCCGTGGCCACCGTGCTCATCGGCGGCCGGCCCGCGGCCGTCACCGGGAGCCTCCATGTGTGCGTCGTCCCGCCGCACGCCGCGCTCGGGCCCGGCAACGTGATCATGCCCAACCCGGCCGCCGCGCTCACCGGTCAGGTGCTCATCGGCGGGCTGCCCGCCGCCCGGATGCGGGACAACACCAGCTGCGGCGCGCCCATCATCAGCGGTGCGCTGAACGTCCTGATCGGGGGCCCGATGTGAGCGGCGGCGGATTCATCGGGCGCGGCTGGGGCTTCCCGCTGCGGGTCGGACCGACAGGCGGGATCGCGCTGGTCGAGCGGGACCGGGAGATCGAGGAGGCGATCGGCCTGATCCTCGGCACCGCGCCGGGCGAGCGGCCGATGCGCCCGGAGTTCGGCTGCGGTATCCACGAGTACGTCTTCGCGCCGGGCGACGGGGCGACGGCCGGGCGGATCGCGCAGGAGGTCCGCACCTCGCTGGAGCGGTGGGAGCCGCGCATCGAGGTGACGGACGTGGTGATCGCGTTCGACGCCATCGAGGAGGGCACGCTCTACATCGACGTGCACTACACCGTGCGGGCCACCAACGACCTGCGCAACCTCGTCTTTCCCTTCTACACGATCCCGTCGTCCGAGGGCTCGGCCTCGGAGACCTCTCAGGAAGCGGGGATGCGCTGATGGCCCTGCCTTCGCCCAATCTGGACGACCGGCGCTTCCAGCAGCTCGTCGACGAGGCCAAGCGGTACGTCCAGCAGCGCTCCCCCGAGTGGACCGACCACAATGTGTCGGACCCCGGGGTCACGCTGATCGAGACGTTCGCGTACCTGGTCGACCAGTTGCTCTACCGGCTGAACCGGGTGCCGGACAAGAACTACGCGGCCTTCCTCGACCTGCTCGGCGTGACGCTGTTCCCGCCGACCGTGGCGCGGGCCGAGATCGACTTCTGGCTGTCCGCGCCGCAGCCGGAGACCGTGCTGCTGCCCGCCGGTACGGAGGTGGCGACCGCCCGTGGGGAGGCCGAGGAGCCGGTGGTGTTCTCCACCGCCGACGACCTGCCGATCGTGCCGAGTTCGCTGGTCCGGCTGGTCACCGCGCCGGTGTCGGGCGAGCAGACGGACCGGACCGCGCCGCTCGGCGCGGGCAAGGACATCCCGTGCTTCCAGAACCGGCCGGAGCCCGGTGACGCCCTGCTGTTCGGGCTGCCGACGGCCGTGCCGCGCTGCATCGTCGCCGTCCGTCTGGACAGCCGGGTGGAGGGCGTGGGCGTCGACCCGCGTCAGCCGCCGCTGGTGTGGGAGGCGTGGGACGGGGCCCGCTGGGTGATGTGCGCGACGGGCACCGACAGCACGGGCGGGCTGAACCGGCCCGGCGAGGTCGTCGTGTTCGTCCCGGCCGGGCACACCGCGTCCGTCGTGGCGGGCACCCGGGCGGGGTGGCTGCGCTGCCGGGTCACCGCTCCGGAGCCGGGCCAGCCGTTCTACTCGGAATCGCCGACGATCCGGGAGGCCGAGGTGTTCACGGTCGGCGGCACGGCGGCGGCTGAGCACGCGGAGACCGTCGTCGACGTGCCGCTCGGGGTGTCGGAGGGCGTCGCCGGGCAGCGGTTCTCGGTGAGCCGGGCGCCGCTGCTGCTGGACGGTGAGCCGCCGATCGTGCAGGTGTCGGCGGACGAGGGCTGGCAGATCTGGACCCCGGTCGAGCACTTCGGCGCGTCCGGGCCCGGTGACCGGCACGTCCGGATCGACGCCGTCTCCGGGGAGTTCGCGTTCCCGCCGGAGGTGCGCGAGCCGGACGGCACGATGCGCGCGTACGGCGAGGTGCCGGAGAAGGGCGCCCAGCTCCGCGTCCCGCGCTACCGGACGGGCGGCGGGGCGGCGGGGAACGTCGCCCGGGGCGCGATCTCCGTGCTGCGCAGTTCGGTGCCGTACGTCGCGGGCGTGAACAACCGCGAGGCGGCGACCGGCGGGGTCGACGGGGAGACCGTGGAGAACGCGAAGGTGCGCGCGCCCAACATCCTGCGGGTGCAGGAACGGGCGGTGACGGCCGAGGACTACGAGGTCATCGCCCGGGAGGCCGCGCCGTCGCTGCGCCGGGTGCGGTGTGTGCCGGCCGTGGCGGGCGAGGCCGGTGCGGTACGGGTGCTGGTGGTGCCCGACGCGGTCGCCGACGAGGACGGCCATCTCCGCTTCGAGCAGCTGATCCCCTCGGACCAGGTGCTGGCCGCGGTCACGGAACGGCTCGACGAACGGCGTCTGGTCGGCACCCGGCTGATCGTGGAGCCGCCCGCCTACCAGGGCGTCACGGTCGTCGCCCGGCTGGTGGCCGCGCCGGGCGACGTGGACCGGGTGCGGGCACAGGCGCTGGAGGCGCTGTTCCGGCACATCGACCCGTTGCGCGGCGGGGCGGACGGCCGGGGGTGGCCGTTCGGCAGGCCCGTGCAGTACGGGGAGGTGTTCGCCGTGCTCCAGAGCGTGGAGGGGGCGGGTCTGGTGGAGGACGTCCGGCTGTTCCCGGCGGACCCGATCACCGGCCGGCGCGGGGCGGCGGTGGACCGGGTCGACGTCGCGCCGGGGGCCCTGGTCTTCTCGCACCAGCACCAGGTGGTGGTCACCGCGAGCGGGGCCGGTGAGGGCGTATGACACGGGCCGCGATACCCGGACTGCCGAGCCGGTACCCGATCGGCGAACTGCTGCCCGCCCTGTACGCGGACGACGACCTGGCCCAGCGGTTCACGGCGGGCCTGGACACGGTGCTGGCACCGGTCCTGTCCACCCTGGACAACCTGCCCGCCTACTTCGACCCGGCGCTGGCCCCGGCCGACTTCCTGCCCTGGCTGGCCTCGTGGGTGGGCGTCGAGACCGATCCGGCGTGGCCGGTCGAGCTGCGCCGGGCGGTCGTGGCGCGCGCCGTCGAGCTGCACCGGTGGCGCGGCACCCGGCGGGGTCTCGTCGAGCGGCTGCGGCTCTGCTGCGGTGTGCACGCGGACGTCCGGGACGGCGGCGGCGCCACCTGGTCGGCCGAGCCGGGCGGCGCCCTCCCGCCGCCGCCCACCGGTGAACTGCTCGTCCGGGTCTGGCCGGTGCGCGCGGGCGCCCCGGTGGACGCCCACCGCGTCCTGGAGGTCGCCACGGCCTCGTGCCCCGTCCACCTCACCTGCCGGGTGGAGGTCCTGCCGGGCCCGCCCGAAGAGCCCGAACAGACAGGAGGCTGACGTGATGCGTTCGTGCCCGGCGTGCGGTACGGCCAACGGCGAGACCGACGACTTCTGCGGCAACTGCGGCGGCTACCTGGGCTGGTCCTCCCAGCCGGTACGACGGACGCGGCCGACGGCTCCGGAGCCTGAGCCGCAGCCGGAACTGGAGCCGGACGCGGAGCCTTCCGTGGCGGAGCCGCCCTTGGCTGGGGCGCAGGCCTCGGTGGTGCAGCCGCCCTTGGCTGGGGCGCAGGCCTCGGTGGTGCAGCCGCCCTTGGCTGGGGCGCAGGCCCCGGTGGCGGAGCCGCCCTTGGCTGGGGCGCAGGCCCCGGTGGGGCAGCCGCCGCTGGCCGAGCCGCAGGCCCCGGTGGCGGAGCCGTCCTCGGCCGAGCCGCGGGCCTCGGTCGCGGTGCCGCCTTCGGCTGAGCCGCAGGCCTCGGTGGTGCAGCCGCCCCTGGCCGAGCCGCAGGCCCCGGTGGCGGAGCCGCCCTCGGCCGAGCCGCGGGCCTCGGTCGCGGTGCCGCCTTCGGCTGAGCCGCAGGCCTCGGTGG
>NZ_JAAGMH010000005.1:0-61989 GCF_010548505.1 Streptomyces sp. SID14515
CGCGGCGGGGGTCGCGGAGGGCGGGGGCGGGGCGGGCGAGGGGGCCGTGGGCGTCGGCACTGCGGGGAGGGGCTGGAGGACCGGCGGGGGCGTCGGCTCGGGGCGGGCGGTGTTGCGCCCGTCGCCCTGGCCCGCGTCGATCAGCCCGGCGGTGGCGCCGATCGCCACGACCGCCGAGGCCACGGCCAGCACGGCGTGGCGGCGGGTGGCACGCCGGCGTTCCCGGTGTGCGATACGGCGTTGCGCGCGTGAACCCGGCACTCCTCGATCCCCTTTTCCGACACCGTCGTTCGTCCGTTCCGATGAACCTCCGGCCGGTCGGCGCCGTGGCGAGCCTATGGCTGGGACGCTCCGCGCATGACGCAGATCGAGCAGTCCGCGGCACCGGGCAGAGGCGGCGACCGGCCGACAGCCGAATCCCCGGTGATCGAACGTATGCGGGAATTGCGTTCCCGGTGGCCGTCCGGGGACGGGGTGGCGGTCTTCAACGAGGCCTATCTGGAGGTCGTCGAGAGGGTCGGCCCGGGCCTCGGCAGGGGTGGCTTCGACGACCGGGAGGCCGCTGTTCCGCTGGGCGTGCGCTGCGCGGAGCGCTATCTGTCGGCCGTGGAGACGGCGACGGCGGGCGGCCGGCCGCCGCAGTGCTGGCGCCCGCTGCTCCAGTACCGCCGCCATCCCGGCGTACGCCCGCTGCAGTTCGCGCTGAGCGGTCTGCAGGCGCACGTCGGGCACGATCTGGTCCTGGCGGTGGTGGACGCCTGTCGTACGCTCGGCTGCGCTCCGCCGGACCTTGAAGGGGAGTTCGAGCGCGTGGGCGATCTCCTCGTGTTGCTGGAGGAGCGGATCCACGACGATCTGATGCCGGGCCCCGAGCTGCTGGAGATCGCGGACCCGGTGACGCATCTGGTGAGTTCCTGGAGCCTGGAGCGGGCCCGCGAGGCGGCCTGGTCGGCGGCCAGGGTGCTCTGGCGGCTGCGCGGATTCCCGTCGCTGGCCGAGGAGTTCAGGCAGCGGACCGACGCGGGCGCGGGACTGGTGGGGCGCTTCCTGCTCACGCCCTGCCGCTGACGCCCGCGTCGGTGCGACCTGGCTTCAGTCCTCCGGGAGCTCCACCGGGGCGATCTCGTCGAAGACGTCGCCGGGGCCGGGGTTGGTCGCGTCGGTCGCTCCGCCGAACTGGTGCATGACGCCCCACACGGCGTTCAGCGCGGTCTGCACGGCGCCCTCGGCCCAGCCGGCCGTCCAGGAGATGTCGTCGCCCGCCAGGAACAGGCCCCGCTTGTCGGCGGGCAGCCTGTCCTGCATGAAGTGGGTGAACAGCCGCCGCTGGTAGCGGTAGTGGCCGGGCAGGTTCGCCTTGAACGCGCCCATGAAGTACGGCTCGTTCTCCCAGGAGACGGTGACCGGGTTGCCGATGATGTGGCTGCGGATGTCGACGTTCGGGTAGATCTCGCCGAGCGACTTGAGCATGACCTCCATGCGCTCCTTCGGGGAGAGCGGCAGCCACTTCAGGCTGTCGTCGCACCAGGTGTAGGAGAGGCAGATGACGGCGGGCCTGTCCGGGCCCTCGTCCAGGAGGTACGTCCCGCGGGTCATCCGGTCGGTGAGCGTCATCGACATGGTGTCGCGGCCGGTGGTCTCGTCCTTGTCCAGCCAGAACGGCCGGTCGACCGGTACGAACAGCTTGGACGACTCCATGTAGTGGGTGCGCTCCATCGCCGTCCAGTGGTCGATCGGGAAGAGCGCGTCATCGCAGTCGATCTTGGAGAGCAGCAGCCAGGACTGGCCGGTGAAGACCGCCGCCCGGAAGGTGCGGATGTCGCCGGTGGCGTCGGTGACGGTGATGCGGTTGCCCGCGGTACGGGTCAGCCGGGTCACCGCGCCGCGCGGCTCGCCGTCGTGCAGGGAGGACAGCGAGGTGCCGAGCGGCCAGTGGACGATCTTCTGCGGCTCACGGTCCCACAGGCGCAGCGGGAGCTGCTGGCTGCCGCCGACGATGCCGCGGTGGTGGTCGTCGGCCTCGGTGTAGACGACGCGCAGGATCTCCAGGATGGAGTTGGGGAAGTCGGTGTCCCAGCCGCCGGTGCCGAAGCCGACCTGGCCGAAGATCTCGCGGTGGCGGAAGGACTTGAAGGCCTCGGACTCGCAGAGGAAGCCGTAGAAGGTCTGGTTGTCGAGCCGCTCGACGAGCTGCGACCAGATCTCGCGGATGCGCGGGACGTCGCGCTCGCGCAGCGCCCGGTTCATGTCGGAGAAGTCGGCGCCCTCCTCCAGACAGGCGTTCCAGGCCTCGGCCACGTCGCGGTAGACCTGCGGCAGGTCGTCGATGGTCTCGGCGTAGTGCGACTCGCCCTTGAGGTCCACGACGGTCGAGGGCGTGGCCGGGGAGAGCGGGTTGGGGAAGGGCCGGGTCTCCAGACCCACCAGGTCGATGTAGTGCTGGAGCGCCGTGGAGGACGGCGGGAAGCGCATCGCGCCCATCTCGGCGGTGAGGTCGCCGTCGCAGCCGTCGAAGCCGACGGTACGCAGCCGGCCACCGATCTGGTCCGCCTCGTACACGACGGGCTTGAGGCCCATCTTCATCAGCTCGTACGCGGCGATGATCCCGGAGAGCCCGCCGCCGATGACGGCGACCTCCTGGCCGTGCTCGGTCGCCGGTATCTGCCCGAGACCCGCCGGGTGGGCGAGGAAATCGTCGTACGCGTACGGGAAGTCCGGCCCGAACATGGTGATCGGCGGGGCGGCCGCGTCGGTGTGCTGGACGGCGTTGGGCACCGTGGACGTCATGGGGTACGGACTCCTTGCGCGATGACTCTGGGAAGGGGAGGTCGAGGGGGCGGGCTCAGGCGAGGGAGCCGTACAGACCGGGGCGGCGGTCGTGCAGATAGGGGTTGGCGGCGCGGGAAGCGGCCAGGAACTCCGGGTCCACCTCGCCGACGACGAGCTCCTCGCCGCGGCCGGCCCGGGTGCGCACGGTGCCGTCGGGTCCGGCCAGGCAGCTGAGCCCGACGAACTCGAACTCGCCTTCCGGGCCGGTGCGGTTGACGTACGCCACGTACATCTGGCTCTCGAAGGCCCGTACGGGGACGACGGATTCGGCGACGAACTGGAAGGGATGCATCTGCGCGGTGGGCACCAGCAGCAGGTCGGTGCCGGCCAGGGCGTGCGCCCGGACGTTCTCCGGGAACTCGACGTCGTAGCAGATCAGCAGGCCGATACGGAGACCGTCGAGCTCGGCCTGGACGACGGCCTGCTCGCCGGGGGTGAACCACTCCTGCTCGAAGCAGCCGAAGAGGTGGGTCTTGCGGTAGTTCGCCAGCCGCGTGCCGTCGGCGCCGATGAGCTGGGAGGCGTTGAAGATCCGCTCCCCGTCGCGCTCCGGGTAGCCGTAGAGGACGGCGAGGCCGTGGCGTACGGCGATCTCGGCGACGGCCTCCGCGCCGGGGCCGTCGGCGGGCTCGGCCAGTACGGGAACGGCGTCGCCGATGGCGTAACCGGTGAGGAACAGCTCGGGCGAGACCAGCAGCCGGGCTCCGGCCCCGGCGGCCCGCGCGGCGGCCTCGTCGAGCGCCTTCAGGTTCTCGGCGACGGCGCCGGGCCGTCCGGAGCTCTGGAGCAGGGCGGTACGCAACGACGGCATGGCTGACCTCGGGCGGTGCGGGCGGGGTGGGGAGACGTATCGAAGGTACGTGGCCCGGATCGGCCCGGACAAGGCGCGAGTGTTGCGCGTCGACCGTTGATTCGTTGCGCGGGAAGGGCTCCGGACGGCGAATCGTTGCGTCCGACATCACCGCAGGTCAGCGGGGTGATGTGCGCCACCCGTTTCAGGCCGGCGGGGCCTCCGCGGAGTACCGGCGCAGCAGCGGCGAGAGCACCAGCACCGACTTCGTACGCTCGACGTACGGCTCCCCCGCGATCCGCTCCAGGACCTGTTCGAAGTGGCGCATGTCGGCGGCGAAGACCTGCACCACCGCGTCCGCCTCGCCGGTCACCGTGGAGGCCGAGGCGATCTCCGGGTAGCGGGCGAGGCCCTGCTTGATCGCTTCCGGGGAGGTGTTGCGGCTGCAGTAGATCTCGATGAACCCCTCGGTCTCCCAGCCGAGCGCCGCCGGATCGACCCGCACGGTGAAGCCGGTGATCGCGCCCTCGGCGCGCAGCCGGTCGACGCGGCGTTTCACGGCGGGGGCGGAGAGGCCGACGATGGCGCCGATGTCGGCGTAGGAGCGCCGGGCGTCTTCGGCGAGGGCGTGGACGATGCGTTCGTCGAGGTCGTTCAGGCGCACGTCGGGCGGTTCACTTCTCTGCGGTGGGTCGGCGGCGGGAGGCGGTGTGTGCCGCCTCCCGCAGTAGACCACGGGTCGCCGCCCTGGGCGGCGACCCGTGCAGCGGGGCAAGCCGTCAGAAGGGGAACTGCGAGCGGCCGTGCTGGATGGAGATCCACTTCTGGGTGGTGAAGGCGTCGATCATCGAGTCGCCGTTCAGCCGGCCGAGGCCGGAGCTCTTCTCGCCGCCGAAGGGGACGATCGGCTCGTCGTGGACGGTGCCGTCGTTGATGTGGATCATGCCGGTGTGGATGCGCTGCCCGATCCGCACCCCGCGCTCGATGTTGCCGGTGTGGACGGCGCCGCTGAGTCCGTACGGGGTGTCGTTGGCGATGCGGACGGCCTCGTCCTCGCCGTCGAAGGGGATCAGCAGGGCGACGGGGCCGAAAATCTCCTGGTGCAGGACGGGCGAGTCGGCGGCGAGGCCGGTCAGCACGGAGGGGCTGACCAGGTTGCCGTCGGCGCGGCCGTGCAGGAGGGCCGTCGCGCCGGCCGCCACGGTCTGGTCGACGAGCTTGGAGACGGACTCGGCCTGCGAGGAGTTGATCAGCGGGCCGATCTGGGTGGCCGGGTCGGCGGGGTCGCCGACGGTGAGCGAGGCGACCTTGGCGACGAACTTCTCGGTGAACTCCGCCTCGACGGCGCGGTCGACCAGGATGCGGTTGGCGGCCATGCAGACCTGGCCCTGGTGGACGTACCGGCTGAAGACCGCCGCGTCGACGGCGTAGTCCACATCGGCGTCGTCGAGCACGATCAGGGCGCTGTTGCCGCCGAGTTCGAGGACGGCGCGCTTGAGGTTCCGGGCGCAGACGGTGGCGACGTGGCGGCCGACCTTGTCCGAGCCGGTGAAGGAGATGACCTGCGGCACGGGGTGCTCCAGCAGGGTGTCGCCGATCTCCGCGATGTCGGTGATCACGACGTTCAGCAGCCCGGCGGGCAGCCCGGCGTCCTCGAAGATCTTGGCCAGCAGGGTGCCGCCGCAGATCGGGGTGTTCTGGTGCGGCTTGAGGACGACGGCGTTGCCGAGGGCCAGCGCGGGCGCCACGGACTTGAGGGAGAGCAGGAAGGGGAAGTTGAACGGGCTGATCACGCCGACGACCCCGACGGGCACGCGGTAGACGCGGTTCTCCTTGCCCTCGGTGGGCGAGGGGAGGATCTGTCCGGCGGGGCGCAGGGCGAGCTGGATCGCCTCGCGGAGGAACTCCTTGGCCAGGTGCAGTTCGAAGGCGGCCTTCAGCCGGGTGCCGCCGAGCTCGGCGACGATGGCCTCGCCGATCTCCGGCTCGCGCTCCTCGACGAGGTGCAGCGCCTTCTCCAGGACGGCCCGCCTGCTGTACGGGTTGGTGTCCGCCCACGCCTGCTGGGCGCGCTCGGCGGCGCGGTAGGCCTGGTCGACCTCGTCGGCGGTGGCGACCGGGATCGAGGCGAGCTTCTCCCCGTCGAACGGGTTGAAGTCGATGATGTCCCAGGACCCCTTCCCCGGCCTCCACTCGCCGTCGATGTACTGATGGGCCAGGTCAGTGAAGAAGGACATGAGATCCCTTACCGCAGAGAGGCAGGCAGCTGAGTGCGCTTCATATTACTTATATTTCAACAGAGTTGAAGCGCGCCCCCGGCCACTGCGGAAGGCCGGAAACGACCCCGCCCCCTCCGGCTCGAAATGGCCGAAGGGGGCGGGGTCGTCACGGTGATACGGGATCAACTCCAGCTGGCGTGCAGCGGCTTGCCCTCGGCGTAACCGGCGGCGCTCTGGACGCCGACAACGGCCTTCTCGGCGAACTCCGCGAGGGAGCCGGCGCCGGCGTAGGTGCAGGAGGAGCGGACGCCCGCGATGATCGAGTCGATCAGGTCCTCGACGCCCGGACGGGTCGGGTCGAGGAACATCCGCGAGGTGGAGATGCCCTCCTCGAAGAGCGCCTTGCGGGCGCGGTCGTACGCGGACTCGTCCGAGGTGCGGTTCTTGACGGCGCGGGCCGAGGCCATCCCGAAGGACTCCTTGTAGAAGCGGCCGTCGGCGGACTGCTGGAGGTCGCCGGGCGACTCGTACGTCCCCGCGAACCAGGAGCCGACCATCACGTTGGACGCGCCGGCGGCGAGCGCCATCGCGACGTCGCGCGGGTGCCGGACGCCGCCGTCCGCCCAGACGTGCTTGCCGTGCTTCTTCGCCTCGGCGGCGCACTCCAGGACGGCGGAGAACTGCGGGCGGCCGACGCCCGTCATCATCCGGGTGGTGCACATGGCGCCGGGGCCGACGCCGACCTTGATGATGTCCGCGCCCGCCTCGATCAGGTCGCGCACGCCCTCGGCGGCGACGATGTTGCCCGCGACGATCGGCACCTGCGGGTCGAGAGCCCGCACGGCCTTCACCGCGCTGATCATGGACTCTTGATGGCCGTGGGCGGTGTCCACGACGAGGACGTCGGCGCCCGCGTCCAGGAGCTGCTTGGCCTTGCCGGCCACGTCGCCGTTGATGCCGACGGCGGCCGCGATACGCAGCTTGCCCTCGGCGTCGGTGGCGGGGGTGTAGAGCGTGGCGCGCAGGGCGGCCTTGCGGGTGAGGATGCCGACGAGGCGTCCCTCCGCGTCGACGGCGGGGGCCAGCTTGCGGTTGGCGCCATCGAGCTTGTTGAAGGCGTCGCGCGGGTCGATGTCGGCGTCGAGCAGCACCAGGTCCTTGGACATGACCTCGGAGAGCTGGGTGAAGCGGTCGACGCCGGTGAGGTCGTGGTCGGTGACGACGCCCACGGGGCGGCGGTCGGCGTCGACGACGACGCCCGCGCCGTGGGCGCGCTTGGGCAGCAGCGACAGCGCGTCGGCGACGGTCTGGCCGGGGGCCAGCTCGATCGGGGTGTCGAGGACGAGGTGGCGCGTCTTGACCCAGGAGATGACGTCGGTGACGACCTCGATCGGGATGTCCTGGGGGATGACGACGAGCCCGCCGCGGCGGGCGATGGTTTCGGCCATCCGGCGGCCCGCGATGGCGGTCATGTTGGCGACCACGAGCGGGATGGTGGTGCCGGTTCCGTCCGGCGACGAGAGGTCCACACCCTGCCGGGAGCCGACCGCGGAGCGGCCCGGAACCATGAAGACGTCGTCGTACGTGAGGTCGTACGGGACCGCGGGGGACTCTGTGTAGCGACCGGTGCCCGGCTCAAGAAAACGCATAACACTCATTTTTTCATACGAAACGGTGCAGGTCGTTTCCACGAAGACACAACAAAAGACCCCCGCGTTCGTCGCTTCCTCCGAAGAGGCGGCCGGGGGCTCCGGGCAAGTGGAACCTGCCTTGCCCACGGACCCTACCCGAACGGGATTCGAATCATTCGTGATCACCATCCCTGGACCGGGTGACAAGGGGTCAGGTAGCTTCAAACCCGCAGGTCTCGGGGGTGTCCGAAGCGTCGATCCGGCTCATCGGAAACCCTGGGCACACCGTTTGACCGGAGAGGATCCAGATCCGCCTGTGGACAGCGAACTGCCGGACATCTACTGCCCGTTCCCGCAGCGGACCAACCCGCACGTGGGACACACCCGGGGGCATCTGGACGCCTGGACCAGACGGACGGGTCTGGTCCACCGCGAGTCCGCGAGAAACCGATTCGAACAAGCCGATTTCGGGGCGTTCGTCGGCATGGTCTACCCGACGGCCGACGAGGAACACCTCGATCTGGTGGCCGACTGGTTCGTCTGGCTCTTCCTGGTCGACGACCAGCTCGACGACGGCCACCTCGGCCGTTCACCCGATCGGGTGAGAGATGTCGTCGACCGGATGCGCGCGGTGGTCGACGGCTCCGCCCCCGAGCCGCTGCCCGGCGAAGAGGTCCCGGCGGCCGTGATCGCGCTGGCCGATCTGTGGAAACGTACGACGCCGAACGCCGCGCCCCATTGGCGCACCCGGTTCGCCTGGCATCTGATCACCTACCTCACGACCGCCACGACCTGGGAGGCGGGGAACCGCGCCGAGGACGTGGTGCCCTCGGAGGACACGTACATCGCCAAGCGGCGGCACACCGGGGCCATCCACGTCTGCATGGACCTCATAGAGATCGTGGCGGGCATCGAGGCCCCGGAGTCGCTCCACAACGACCCCCGCTTCATCACCGCGCTGGAAGCCGCGTGCAACCACGTGTGCTGGGCCAACGACGTGTACTCCTTCGAGAAGGAGCAGGTGCTCGGCGAGATCCACAACCTCGTCCACCTGGTCCGCCACCACCGGGGCTTCGGGGAGCAGCAGGCGCTGGACCATGTCGCGGAGCGGCTCGCGATGGAGACCGAACGGTTCCTGACCGCCGAGGACGAGCTGCTGGAGCTGTATCCGGAGCTGTCCGGGCTGCTGGTGCCCTACCTCGACGGGATGCGGAGCTGGATGCGCGGCAATCTGGACTGGTCGCGCCAGACGCCCCGCTACAACCCCGCCGACGTGGGCCAGTACGAGGAGCCCGAGGAGTATCTGGAGGAGACCGTGCTGGGCGTCCCGCCCGCGCGTACCGAGGCGGCCGCCCCCGCCCCGTGCGCGGCGAAGGCTCCACCGGCCGGCTGAGGGCCGATGGACATGGTGAGGGCCGTGCACCCCGCGGGGTGCACGGCCCTCACCATGTCCGCCAGGGGGTGTATCACTCCCCGTCGGGGTCGGCCCGCTCCAGCGCCGGGCGGACGCCCGCGGCGGACTCGGTGAGCAGATAGTCGGCCGCCGCGGTGTCCGTGACCAGGCTGGTGACCAGGCCGGAGCGGAGCACCGCGCCGATCGCCGCCGCCTTGCGCTGGCCGCCCGCGATCGCGACCACCTCGGGGATCCGGCGCAGCCGGTCCGCCTCCACGGTGATGCAGCGCTCGCCGAGGTCGCGGCCGACCCGGCGGCCGTCGGAGTCGAAGAGGTGCGCGGACATCTCGGCGGCGACGCCGAGCGAGGCGTAGTGGGCGCGCTCCGTGTCCGAGAGCATGTCGTGGACCGTGGAGATGCCCGGCTCCCAGGAGCCGATGGAGACGGCGGCGACCGTCACCTTGTCGAAGTACTCGAAGGCGCGGGCGATGCCCGTCTGCTCGCGCAGCGCGGCGGCCGTCGCGGGGTCGGGCAGCAGCATCGGGGCGTAGATGGGGTGCGCCTCGCCGCCGGACACCTGGGCCGCCCGGCGGACCGCCTCGACCGAGCCGCGCTCGGCGGTGCCCGCGTCGTACACCCCGGTCAGCTGGACCACCGTGCACGGCGGGAGCCGGTCGAGGGCGGCCGCCATGTGGATGGTGGAGCGGCCCCAGGCCAGACCGAGCACATCGCCCTCGGCCACCAGCTCGCCGAGGAGGTCGGCCGCGACCTCGCCGAGGTTCTCCGGGTCGGGGGCGTCCTCCTGCTCCTCGGCCGGGGACTCCACGACGACCGCGTGGCGCAGCCCGTAACGGGCCCGGAGCGCGTCGGAGCGTTCGGCGTCCAGCTCGGCCGGTACCCGGATCTCGATGCGTACGAGATCGCGTTCGAGGGCGGTCTCCAGGACCCGGGCCACCTTGAAGCGGCTCACGCCGAACTCCTCGGCGATCTGGATCTTGGACTTGCCCTCCAGGTAGAACCGGCGGGCCATGGCCGCCGCCTGCACCAGCTCCGCGGGTCCCATCCGCATGGCTGACCGACCCGCCGAGATGCCAGACACCGCGATCTCCTCACTGCTGTTCACACGCCCGATACGCCGTTCATCCTGTCAGATCCGGCGATCCTTGATCGGCCCTGTCGGACCGCGTTCATCTGCCCTTGGTTCAGTGGCCGCACGCCCAGGGGGCGACGGCCGTGACCGCGTCCGCCTGCGCCCGCAGCTCGCGCACCGCCGCCGCCGGGTCCGCCGCTCCGTAGACCGCGGATCCGGCCACGAAGACATCCGCGCCGGCCTCGGCGCAGCGCTCGATGGTGGTGGCCGAGACGCCGCCGTCGACCTGGAGCCACAGTTCGAGACCGTGCTTGCTGATCAGCTCCCGGGTACGGCGGATCTTCGGCAGCATGATGTCCAGGAAGGCCTGGCCGCCGAAGCCCGGCTCGACCGTCATGATCAGCAGCATGTCCAGCTCGGGGAGCAGGTCCTCGTACGGCTCGATGGGCGTCGCGGGCTTGAGCGCCATCGAGGCGCGCGCCCCCTTCGCCCGGATCTCCCGCGCCAGGCGCACCGGAGCCGCCGCGGCCTCCGCGTGGAAGGTGACGGACCCGGCCCCCGCCTCTACGTAACTCGGGGCCCAGCGGTCCGCGTCCTCGATCATGAGGTGGCAGTCCAGCGGGGTGTCCGTGGCCTTGCTGAGCGCCTCGACGATCGGCACGCCGAGGGTCAGGTTGGGCACGAAGTGGTTGTCCATGACATCGACGTGGAGCCAGTCCGCGCCCTCGACGGCCTTCGCCTCCTCGGCGAGACGCGCGAAATCGGCGGACAGGATGCTGGGGTTGATCTGCGCCATGACCCAAGCCTGCCACGTCTCCGGCCGGTTCCCCGCCTCGATGCCCTCCGAAGCCTCACACGGCCATCACAGTCCGCACATTCTGGGCATTTTGCCAGCGCTTTACTTTTCTTTTGCCGTACGAGCAGGCTCGCTGACGCGGCGATATTCAGCCGGTCCGGCGCAGCAGAGCCAGATACATCGCGTCCGTGCCGTGCAGATGCGGCCAGAGCTGGACGTCGGGCCCCTCTCCCAGCGCGGGCACTGAGGGCATCAGCGGGCGGGCGTCGATCCACTCCGCCTCCACCGGCTCCCCGCCCCGGCCCTTGAGGACGTCCTCGACCACCACGCGGGTCTCCGCCAGATGCGGCGAGCAGGTCGCGTAGCCGACCACGCCGCCGATCCGCACCGCCTTCAACGCCTCGCGCAGCAGGCCGCGTTGGAGCGGGGCGAAGCCCTCCAGGTCCTCGGGCCGGCGCCGCCAGCGGGACTCCGGACGACGCCGCAGCGCGCCCAGGCCGGAGCAGGGCACGTCCATCAGGATGCGGTCGAACGTGCCGGGCAGCCACGGCGGGCGGGTGCCGTCGGCGGTGATCACCTGGTACGGGCCGGGGTTGCCGGCGAGCGCCCGCTCGACCAGCCGGGCCCGGTGCGGCTGCTTCTCGGCGGCGAGCAGGGTGGCGCCCCGCCCGGCGGCGAGGGCGGCGAGCAGGGCGGCCTTGCCGCCGGGGCCCGCGCAGCCGTCCAGCCAGCGGGTGTCGCGGCCCTCGACGGGAGCGGCGGCCAGGGCGGCGGCGACGAGCTGACTGCCCTCGTCCTGGACGCCCGCCCGGCCCTCCTGGACGGCTTCCAGCGCGCCGGGCTCGCCGCCCTCGGCCATCCGGACGGCGTACGGGGACCAGCGGCCCGGCAGGGAGTTGTCCTCGCCCAGGGCCTTGACCAGCTCGTCGGTGGTGGAGCGGCCGGGGCGGGCGGCCAGCGTCACCTCGGGCCGCTCGTTGTCGGCCTCCAGGAGGTCCTCGATGCCCGCCCGGCCGCCGCCCAGCGCGTCCCAGAGGGCGGAGACGATCCAGCGGGGGTGGGAGTGCACGACGGACAGATGGTCCTCGGCGTCCTCGTCGTACGACGGGGCGACCTTCTCCACCCAGCCGTCGAGGTCGTGCGCGCTGACCTTGCGCAGCACCGCGTTGACGAACTTCGCGCGCCCCTCCCCCAGCACCACCCGGGCCAGCTCCACACTGGCGGAGACGGCCGCGTGGGTGGGGATGCGGGTGCCGAGCAGCTGGTGGACGCCCATGTTCAGGACGTCCAGGACCGGCGGGTCGACCTCGCGCAGCGGCCGGTCGATGCAGGCCGCCACGATCGCGTCGTACGTGCCCTGCCGGCGCAGCGTCCCGTAGACCAGCTCGGTCGCCAGCGCAGCGTCCCGGCCGTCGAAGTCGCCCTTGGCTCGGGCCTTCTTCAGCAGCGGGGGCAGCACCAGGTTGGCGTACGCGTCGCGCTCGTCGACGGCCCGGAGCGCCTCGAAGGCGAGAAAACGGACCGGGTCCTTCTGCGGACGGCGGTGAGGTTTGGCGGGACGGCGACGCGGCTGGTCGTTCACGTGAAAGGTGCTCCGCTGATGGTGAGAAGGGCGAACCCTCCCAGCGTACGTCGCCGCCCCCGGACGCCCGAACGGCAGCCCGGGGCCCGCGAACGCCGCCCCGGGCCCCGGACGCCCGCTACAGGCCCAGAAGCTCGCCGTGGACGATGCGGACGCCGCGCGCCCAGTCGGCGGCCTTCATCGGCTTCTTGCCCTGCGGCTGGACCCAGAGCAGCTCGACCGCGTGCGATCCGGTGCCCACGTACACGTTGTTCTTGGCGGCCGACAGCTCACCGGGGGCCAGGTCGGTGCGGTCCAGGACCGGCGTGGCCTGGATCAGCTTGAGCCGCTCGCCGCGGAACAGGGTCCAGGCGCCGGGGGCCGGGGTGCAGCCGCGTACGACGCGGTCGACGCGCAGTGCCGGCGCGGACCACTGGATCTGCGCGTCCTCGACGGTGATCTTCGGGGCCAGGGTGACCCCGTCGTGCGGCTGGGGCACGGCGTGCAGGGTGCCGTCCTCGATGCCGTCCATGGTGGCCGCCAGCAGCCCGGCTCCGGCGAAGGCGAGCCGGGTGAGCAGGTCGCCGCTGGTGTCGGTGGGGCGGATCTCCTCGGTGAGGACGCCGTAGACCGGTCCGGAGTCCAGGCCCTCCTCGATCAGGAAGGTCGAAGCGCCGGTCACCTCGTCGCCGGCCATCACCGAGTGCTGCACCGGCGCCGCGCCGCGCCAGGCCGGCAGCAGCGAGAAGTGCAGGTTGACCCAGCCCCGGGCGGGCACGTCCAGGGCGGCCTTGGGCAGCAGGGCACCGTACGCGACCACCGGGCAGCAGTCCGGGGCGATCTCGCGCAGCCGGGCGAGGAACTCCTCGTCCCGGGGCTTCGCGGGCTTGAGCACCTCGATCCCGGCCTCCTCCGCCCGCTCGGCCACCGGGCTCGCGACGAGTCGGCGGCCCCGCCCGGCGGGGGCGTCGGGACGGGTCACCACGGCGGCCACCTCATGGCGGTCGGAGGCGATCAGGGCGTCCAGGGCGGGGACGGCGACTTCGGGGGTGCCGGCGAAGACGAGCTTCATGGTGGCTGACTGCCTCTCGGGCCAAGACGTACGGTGACGAGCAGCACACCAGTCTAGGGTCTCCGCCCAGGCCGGGCCCCGGCCCCCACCCTTGCGGAAGAGCGCTGCCGCCCTTACGGAAGCGCGCCGCCCAGGGGGCGTACGCGCGCCGCGCACGCCCCGTGCATATGCACATACGCCCCGATAGCGTGACCACATACCCGGCTCGGGCGTTGGTCAAAGGAGATTGACCGAAGCGGGCCGCCCCGATGCGGCCCGATCCCTTTCAACGCCGGTTCGAGAGGCTTCTTCATGGCCGACCACGCAACCCACGACGCCCAAGCGCGGGCCAGTCTGCATCTTCTGGTGCGGGACATCGAGCGGGTCCGGCGGCAGGTGGACGCGCTGCGCACCCTCACCGCCCAGCTGGGCAACGTCTACCGTCCGCGCCGCTCCGGCCCCTCCGCGGGCTTCGTCGTCTACGGCAGGGCCCCGGCCCCCACCGTCCGCCTCGCCCAGGAACTGCGGGACAGCGTCGAGACCCTGGTCACCGCCGCGGTGGACTTCGACCGCTCGCTGGGCTTCTCCTGGGACGCGGTGGGCTCCGCCCTCGGCGTCACCAAGCAGGCCGTGCACCGCCGTTACGGGACGCGCCGGGCCACACCGCAGCCCGCCGCCGAGGCGGCCGGCGAGACGACGGCCGTGCCGCGTCCCGTCTCCGTCGGTCCCGGTCTGACCGGGACCTCCGCCGGAGGGTCCGGCTCCCCGGTGCCCTCCGTCCCGGCGGCCCGCTCGATGCCGCCGCAGCCCTCGTCGGCCCAGCAGCCGGTCCGCGAGGAACTGCGCCCCGGCGCCTTCCCGGGCCCCCGCAACGGCTGACCGTACGCCGCCCCTCTGCCCCACCGTGCCGGTCGCACGGCGGGGCAGTCCCATGTCCGGGCCCGGAGGCCGCGGGGTCTCCCGCGCGGCCGCGAGGTCTCTTGGAGGCGGGGCCGGTACAACCGGCCCCGCCTCGGCCGATCCCGGGGTCGTCGGGCGGGCCTCGGCCGGCCTCGGACCGGCCTCAGCCGATGTCCGGTGGGTCGATCCTGATGCGTATCGGGTCGGTCGCGCCCTTGGCCATACGGGCCGCGAGCGCCGTCTTCAGGGCGCGGGCGAGCGCCGCCCCGCGCCCCGGGACCACCCGGACCAAAGCCCGCTCCCAGGTCTCACCAGGCGGGGCGTCCCCCGGTCGCCGGGGCCTGCCGGGCTCGGCGGACGGGACCGGCACCGGGCCCAGGATCTCCGCCTCCGGCGGCAGCCCGGCGGTCCGGAGGAAGGCGGCCAGGGCCTCGGCCGGGCCGGTCGCCGAGGCCATCCGGGAGACCGGCGGGAAGCCCAGCTCGGCCCGCTCCGCCAGCTCCCGCCGGGCGAACCCCGCCGGGTCCCAGCGGACCAGCGCCTGCACCGCACGCTCCGTCGGCTCGGCCACGATCACCACCGTGCCGCCCTCGTCCTGCCCGCGCACCAGCGCCGACGCCGCCGTCCACCGGCGCAGCGCCTCCTCGCCCGCCCGCAGATCGGGGCGGCCGAGCATGGCCCAGCCGTCCAGCAGCAGGGCGGCCGCGTAGCCGCCCTCGGCCAGGGGCTCCGCGCCGGGCGTGGAGACGACCAGGGCCGGGGCGTCGGGCACCGCGTCCAGGATGTGGTCGCGCCCCGAGGTGCGGACGGGCACGGCGGGGAAGGCCCGACCCAGCTCCTCCGCGGTGCGGCGGGCGCCGACGATCTGGGCGCGCAGCCGGGTGGCGCCGCACTGAGCGCAGTGCCAGGAGTGCTCGGCCCGCCCGCACCAGGCGCAGTTCAGATCCTGCTGGTCCGGGGCCTGGAGCGGGCCCGCGCAGTGCCGGCAGCGGGCGGGCGTGCGGCAGCGTTCGCAGGCGAGGCGGGGGGCGTAACCCCGCCGGGGCACCTGGACCAGCACCGGACCGCTGCGCAGTCCGTCGCGCACGGTCTGCCAGGCGAGGCTGGGCAGCCGGGCGGACCGGGCGGCGCCGTCCCGGGCCAGCTCGCCGTCGCCGACCGTACGGATGAGGGGCGCGGCCCGGCGCAGTCGCTCGCGGTCCGCGAGGAGCGGCAGCGCCCAGCCGCTCTCCACGAGCTGGGCGGCCTCGACCGTGCAGCTGGTCCCACCGAGCAGGAAGCCGCAGCGGCCCTGCGCCGCCCTCAGCTCCAGGACCTCGCGGACGTGCGGGAAGGGGGCGTTGTCGTCGCTGTGGCTGGAGTCCCCGTCGTCCCAGACGACGACCAGCCCGAGGTCCTGGACGGGGGCGAACATGGCGGCCCGGGTCCCCACGACCGCCCGCACCGAGCCCCGGCGTACGGCGAGCCACTGGCGGTAGCGCTTCTCGGGGCCGGAGTCGGCGGTCAGCAGGGCGTGCCGCCCCGCGCCGAGCGCCTCGGTCAGGGCCGCGTCGACCCGGCCGGCGGCCCGCCCGTCCGGCACGACGACGAGGGCGCCGCGCCCTGAGGAGAGCGTCGCCGCGACGGCCCCGGCGATCTCGGCGGGCCAGTGCGGGCCGGGCAGGGCGGTCCACACGGCGCGCGGCGCACCGCCCTCGGCCAGTGCGCGCAGGAAGGCCGGGCCCTGGCCGTACCGCTCCCAGCTGCCCGGCTCCGGGGGCGGCGGCGGAGGCAGCGGGTCCGGGGAGGGCTTGGACTCGGCGCGGGCGTTGCGCGGCGGTACGGCGAGCTGGAGGACGTCGGCGAGGCTGCCCGCGTACCGGTCGGCGACGGCGCGGCAGAGGGCGAGCAGCTCGGGTCCGAGGACCGGCTCCGGGGAGACCACCGAAGCGATGGCGGCCAGTGCTCCCTGATAGTCGGAGTCGGCGCGGCGCTCGACGATGAAGCCGTCGATCAGCCCGCCGCCCTCGCGCCGCCCGCCCTGGACATTGCGCCCGCCGGCTCCGAAGCGGACCCGCACCCGGACGCCGGGCCGGGCGTCGGCGTCCAGCTCCTCGGGGACCGCGTAGTCGAAATACTGGTCGAGGTGGAGGACGCCCTTGTTGACCAGGACGCGGGCGACGGGCAGCTCCTGGGCGAGGGGCGCGCCGCGCCAGGTCCGCGGCTTGGCGCGCGGCACCTTCGCCCGGCGGACGGTCTCCCGGATCAGCGCAAGCTGCTCCGGCGCCCCGGCGCCGGGTTCGGCGGACTGCTCGTTCTCGCTGCTCACAGCTGAATTCCTACCAGAGACCACTGACAGCGGCGGGTGCACGGCAGCGGGGCCCGGCCACCGCGTTCGGTGTCCGGGCCCCGCTGTCGTACTCGATGCCGACCGCCCCGCTGTCGTACGCGGGTGGGTTCGCTACAGACCGGCGGCGGCGCGCAGGGCGTCGACGCGGTCGGTGCGCTCCCAGGTGAAGTCGGGCAGCTCGCGGCCGAAGTGGCCGTATGCGGCGGTCTGGGCGTAGATCGGGCGGAGCAGGTCGAGGTCACGGATGATCGCGGCCGGGCGGAGGTCGAAGACCTCGCCGATCGCGTTCTCGATCTTCTCCGTGTCGACGGCGGCGGTGCCGAAGGTCTCGACGAAGAGACCGACCGGCTCGGCCTTGCCGATCGCGTAGGCGACCTGGACCTCGCAGCGCGCGGCGAGACCGGCGGCCACCACGTTCTTGGCGACCCAGCGCATCGCGTACGCGGCCGAGCGGTCGACCTTGGACGGGTCCTTGCCCGAGAAGGCGCCGCCACCGTGACGGGCCATGCCGCCGTAGGTGTCGATGATGATCTTGCGGCCGGTCAGACCCGCGTCGCCCATCGGGCCGCCGATCTCGAAGCGGCCGGTCGGGTTCACCAGGAGGCGGTAGCCCTCGGTGTCCAGCTTGATGCCGTCCTCGACAAGCTGGCCGAGCACGTGCTCGACGACGAACTCGCGGATGTCGGGCGCGAGCAGCGAGTCCAGGTCGATGTCGGAGGCGTGCTGCGAGGAGACGACCACCGTGTCCAGCCGGACCGCCTTGTCACCGTCGTACTCGATGGTGACCTGGGTCTTGCCGTCGGGACGCAGGTAGGGGATAGTCCCGTTCTTGCGCACCTCGGACAGCCGCCGGGAGAGGCGGTGCGCGATGTGGATCGGGAGCGGCATCAGCTCCGGGGTCTCGTCGCAGGCGTACCCGAACATCAGGCCCTGGTCGCCCGCGCCCTGCTTGTCGAGCTCGTCCTCGTCGCCCTCGACCCGCTTCTCGTACGCGGTGTCGACGCCCTGGGCGATGTCCGGCGACTGCGCGCCGATCGACACCGAGACGCCACAGGAAGCACCGTCGAAGCCCTTTTTGGAGGAGTCGTAACCGATCTCCAGAACCTTGTTGCGCACGAGGTTGGGAATGTCGGCGTAGGCCTTGGTGGTGACCTCGCCCGCGACATGCACCAGACCGGTGGTGATCAAGGTCTCGACGGCGACGCGCGAGGAAGGGTCCTCGCGCAGGAGCGCGTCGAGAATCGTGTCGCTGATCTGGTCAGCGATCTTGTCGGGGTGACCCTCGGTGACAGATTCCGAGGTGAAGAGACGGCGGGACACATCGCTCCCTGGGGTTGCAGCGGCTGCTGGCTGATCATGGGTGGCACGACCGAGAGCTGCGCTCGGTTCGTACCGTCGGCCAGTTTATCGGTCGCGCCCGGCGACCGGGCCAGGTGTCTCGCCCTTTGGGAGGTTCGTGACGTGTGCCACGTGGGTCACCAGTAGGACAATCCACCCTTCCCGGCCGCCATTTTGGGCCTTATGGGGCGATTTTGCTCGCCCGGAGGGTTGATTATGAAATCGGCTGGAACCTTCCTGAAACCAGATCCCAGACCGTGTCGGCAAGCGCTTCCTTCGGCCCGTACGGCACCGGGGTCTCCTGGCCGTCGGCGGCGAGGACGACCGCTTCGTTCTCCTCCGAGCCGAAGGTCCTGCGCTCCCCCACCTCGTTGACGACGAGAAGGTCGCAGCCCTTGCGGCGGAGCTTGGCCCGGCCGTTGGCCAGCACATCGTCGGTCTCGGCGGCGAATCCGACGACGATCTGGTCCGGCCGGGCCCGCTCGGCGGAGACCTCGGCGAGGATGTCGGGGTTACGGACCAGGGTGACCGCGGGGGCCTCCTCGCCGTCCTTCTTCTTGATCTTGCCGGTGGCGTACTCGGCGGGGCGGAAGTCGGCCACCGCGGCCGCCATCACCACGACGTCCGCGTCGGAGGCGGCCTTCAGCACGGCCTCGCGCAGCTGGACGGCCGTGCCGACCCGCAGGACGTCGGCCCCGGCCGGGTCTGGCAGCCCGGTGTTGGCCTCGATCAGGGTGACCCGGGCCCCCCGGGCCACCGCGGTGCGCGCCAGCGCGTAGCCCTGCTTGCCGGAGGAGCGGTTGCCCAGGAAGCGCACCGGGTCCAGCGGCTCGCGGGTGCCGCCCGCGCTGATCACCACATGGCGGCCCGCTAGGTCGCTCTCGGTGACCCCGCGCGCCAGCACCCGGCGGCAGACCTCGAAGATCTCGCCCGGGTCGGGCAGCCGGCCCTTGCCGGTGTCGACGCCGGTGAGCCGCCCGACGGCGGGCTCGATGACGATCGCGCCCCGGCGGCGCAGGGTGGCGACGTTCTCCTGGGTGGCCGGGTGCTCCCACATCTCGGTGTGCATGGCGGGCGCGAAGACCACCGGACAGCGGGCGGTCAGGAGCGTGTTGGTGAGCAGGTCGTCGGCGAGCCCGTGGGCGGCCTTGGCCAGCATGTCGGCGGTGGCCGGAGCGACGACGACGAGGCCGGCGCCCTGCCCGATCCGCACGTGCGGGACCTCGTGGACGTCCTGCCAGACCTCGTCGGAGACCGGGTGTCCGGAGAGCGCCGACCAGGTGGCGGCCCCCACGAAGTGCAGCGAGGCGGCGGTCGGGACGACCCGTACGTCATGGCCGGACTCGGTCAGCCGGCGCAACAGCTCGCACGCCTTGTAGGCGGCGATGCCCCCGCTGACCCCCAGGACCACCTTCGGCTTGTCCACTGCGTCTCCCCGCACTCGGCAACGTCACGGCAACGTATGCGTCCCATGCTGCCTCACCGCGTGGAGCGCGTTCACCCGGCCCCGGACACACCTCAGGCCCGGCGGACGGGCCGCCGGGCCTGGAGTGCAAGGTGCCGTGGTGCTGCTGAATTACTGCGCGGGGCCCTCGATGGCCTCGGAGGTCAGCAGGCCCGCGTTGATCTCGCGGAGCGCGATCGACAGCGGCTTCTCGTGGACGTGGGTGTCGACGAGCGGACCGACGTACTCGAGGAGACCCTCGCCGAGCTGCGAGTAGTACGCGTTGATCTGGCGGGCGCGCTTGGCCGCGTAGATCACCAGGCTGTACTTCGAGTCGGTGGCCTCGAGGAGCTCATCAATCGGCGGGTTGATGATGCCCTCGGGCGTGGTGATGGAAGAGGACACTCTCTGCCTTCCGAAGGGGGTGTAGATCAAAGATCCGGGAGATCTGGACGATCGCGGAGATCTAGGCCTGAAGCATCAACGTTAGCAGCTCACGCGCCACGTCCTCGACGGAGGTGTTGACGAGCGTCGTATCGAACTCCGCCTCGGCGGCCAGTTCGACCTTCGCGGCGGCGAGCCGGCGCTCGATGACCTCGGGCGCCTCGGTGCCCCGGCCGGTGAGCCGGCGCACCAGCTCCTCCCAGCTCGGCGGAGCCAGGAAGACCAGGCGGGCGTCGGACATCGACTGGCGGACCAGCCGGGCGCCCTGGAGGTCGATCTCCAGCAGGACCGGCTCGCCCGCCTCCAGGCGGTCCAGCACGGCGCGGCGAGGCGTGCCGTAGCGGTTGCCCGCGAACTCGGCCCACTCCAGCAGCTCACCGTTGGCGATGAGCTTGTCGAACTCCTCGTCGTCCACGAAGAAGTAGTGGACACCGTTGCGCTCCCCGGGGCGCGGCTTGCGGGTCGTCGCCGACACGGAGAGCCAGACCTCGGGGTGCACGGTGCGCATATGAGCGACGACCGTGCTCTTGCCGACGCCCGAAGGGCCGGAGAGCACGGTCAGCCGCGGACGTACGTCCGGGGGTACGGGGGACGTCCCCCGGGATGTTGCAGCCATGGGGCGATTATCCAGGTTCTCAGGAGTGCCTGAGAACGTCAGGCGGGGCTGCCGCCGAACTCACGCTCCAGGGATGCGATCTGATTGGAGCCAAGACCCCTGACCCGGCGGCTCTCGGAGATGCCGAGACGCTCCATGATCTGCTTGGCGCGGACCTTGCCGACGCCCGGCAGGGATTCCAGCAGTGCGGAGACCTTCATCTTCCCGATGACGTCGTTCTCCTGGCCCTGCTTGATGACCTCGTGGAGGGAGGCGCCGGAGTGCTTGAGTCGATTCTTGACCTCGGCCCGCTCCCGGCGAGCCGCGGCGGCCTTTTCGAGCGCGGCTGCGCGCTGTTCAGGGGTAAGGGGCGGAAGAGCCACGCCTACGTCACCTCGGATGTCGATCTGTCGGATACGGACCGGCGGGGAAGCTGGACGCCACCCCACCAGGTGAGCGACGAACACACTGTGCTCGGCCGCTCTTCGACGGAGACTAGCGGCAAGGGCCGCTGTAGTCAGCGAGAACAGACGAAAAGTCCTGGTCAGCTGTGGCCGACCAGGATTTTCCCGACATATCGACCAGGTTTCCCGTCAGTAATTCGTCAACACGCTGTAAACGTGTCAGGGTCAGCTGCCGGATACGGCACGCCGGACCTCGTCCGCGAACCGCTCGGCCGCTTCGCGCAGCCCGGACACGTCCGGGCCGTGGCGCAGCACGCCCCGGCTCACGCTGGGCACCACATTGCCCACCGCGTCGCCGAACACCGTCGGCAGATCCGCGGGGGTCGCGCCCTGGGCGCCGATGCCGGGCGCGAGGAGCGGTCCGTTGATCGCCAGGTTCACTCCCGCGTCGCCGAGCGTCGCGCCGACCACCGCGCCGACCGAGCCGAGCGGAGTCGCCCCCTCGTTCTCCGCCGCCATGTGGTCGAGCATCAGCTGGGCGAGCGAGCGGCCGTCGGCCGCCGTGGCCCGCTGGACCTCGGCGCCCTCCGGGTTGGAGGTGAGGGCGAGGACGAACACGCCCGCGCCGGAGACGGCGGCCGCGTCCAGCGCCGGGCGCAGCGAGCCGAAGCCCAGGTACGGGGAGACGGTGACCGCGTCCGAGAAGAGCGGCGAGTCCTTGTCCAGGTAGGTCGCCGCGTAGGCGCCCATGGTGGAGCCGATGTCGCCGCGCTTGGCGTCCATCAGGACGAGCGCGCCGGCCGCCCGTGCCTCCTCCACGGCCTTCTCCAGGACGGCGACGCCGCGCGATCCGAAGCGCTCGAAGAACGCGGACTGCGGTTTGAGGACGGCGACCCGGTCGGCCAGCGCCTCCACGACGGTCCGGGTGAAGCGCTCCAGGCCCGCGATGTCGTCGTTCAGGCCCCAGGAGGTGAGCAGCGAGGCGTGCGGGTCGATGCCGACGCAGAGCGGCCCACGGGTGTCCATGGCGTGGCGCAGGCGGGCGCCGAAGGGTTCGGTGGTCACAGGGCGGCCTTCTTCCGGGTCTCGGCGCCGACGGCCTCGGCGAGGGTGGCGTACGGGGAGGCGGCGAGCCGGGCGGCGAGGCCCTTGTGGATCGCGCGGGCGTAGCCGGGACCTTCGTAGATGAAGGCGCTGTAGCCCTGGACGAGGGTGGCCCCGGCGAGGATGCGCTGCCAGGCGTCCTCGGCGGTCTCGACGCCCCCGACGCCCACCAGGGTGATCCGGTCCCCCACGCGGGCGTACAGACGGCTCAGGACCTCCAGCGAGCGCTCCTTGAGGGGTGCGCCGGACAGTCCGCCGGTCTCCCCCACCAGCTCGGGGGCGGACTTCAGGCCCAGGCTCTCGCGGGCGATGGTGGTGTTGGTGGCGATGATGCCGTCCAGGCCCAGCTCCACGGCGAGGTCGGCGACGGCGTCGACGTCCTCGTCCGCGAGGTCCGGGGCGATCTTGACGAGCAGCGGGACGCGCCGGGTGGTGACGGTGCGGTCGGCTGCCTCGCGTACGGCGGTGAGCAGCGGGCGCAGGGACTCGGTGGCCTGGAGGTTGCGCAGGCCGGGGGTGTTGGGCGAGGAGACGTTGACGACCAGGTAGTCGGCGTGGCCGGCGAGCTCCTCGGTGGACTTCACGTAGTCGGCGGCGGCCTCGGCCTCGGGCACGACCTTGGTCTTGCCGATGTTGACGCCGACCGTGGTGCGGAAGACCGGGTTACGGGCGGCCAGGCGGGCGGCGACGGCGGCGGAGCCCTCGTTGTTGAAGCCCATGCGGTTGATCAGCGCGCGGTCGGCGACGAGCCGGAAGAGGCGCTTCTTGGGGTTGCCGGGCTGCGGTTCGCCGGTGACGGTGCCGATCTCGATGTGGTCGAAGCCGAGCATCGCCATGCCGTCGATCGCGACGGCGTTCTTGTCGAAGCCGGCGGCGAGCCCGAAGGGGCCGTGCATCCGCAGGCCGAGGGCCTCGGTGCGCAGCTCCTTGTGGCGGGGGGCGAGGGCGGCGGCGACGAAGGTGCGCAGCACAGGGGTCCGGGCGGCGAGGCGGATCCAGCGGAAGGCGGTGTAGTGGGCCTGCTCGGGGTCCATCCGCTTGAAGACCAGCCGGAAGAAGAGCTTGTACATGAAGAGATGTCCTTGGTGCTCGGTGTGCTCGACAGGGCTCGCAAAGAGGGGGACACCGTTTCCGGTGTCCCCCTCTCGGGCGGCTAGTCGCGCGCCGCTGTCAGATGCTCGGCGTGTTCCTGGAGGGAACGGACGCCCACGTCGCCGTGGTTGAGTGCGTCGATGCCCTGGACGGCGGCGGCGAGCGCCTGGACCGTGGTCAGGCACGGTACGGAGCGGGCGACGGCCGCGGTGCGGATCTCGTAACCGTCGAGCCTGCCGCCGGTGCCGTACGGCGTGTTGACGATGAGGTCGACCTCGCCGTCGTGGATGAGCTGGACGATGGTCTTCTCGCCGTTCGGACCGGCGCCCTCGGACTGCTTGCGCACGATGGTGGCGTTGATGCCGTTGCGCTTGAGGACCTCGGCGGTGCCGGAGGTGGCCATCAGCTCGAAGCCGTGGGCGACCAGCTCGCGGGCCGGGAAGATCATCGAGCGCTTGTCCCGGTTGGCGACCGAGATGAACGCGCGGCCCTTGGTGGGCAGCGGCCCGTAGGCGCCGGCCTGCGACTTGGCGTACGCCGTGCCGAAGACCGAGTCGATGCCCATGACCTCGCCGGTGGAGCGCATCTCCGGGCCGAGGACGGTGTCGACGCCCCGGCCGTGGATGTCGCGGAAGCGCGACCACGGCATCACGGCCTCCTTGACGGAGATCGGCGCGTCCAGCGGCAGGGTGCCGCCGTCGCCGGTCTTCGGCAGCAGGCCCTCCTCGCGCAGCTCGGCGATGGTCGCGCCCAGCGAGATGCGGGCGGCGGCCTTGGCGAGCGGGACGGCGGTCGCCTTCGAGGTGAAGGGGACCGTGCGGGAGGCGCGCGGGTTGGCTTCGAGGACGTAGAGGATGTCGCCGGAGAGCGCGAACTGGATGTTGATCAGTCCGCGGACGCCGACGCCCTTGGCGATGCCCTCGGTGGAGGCGCGCAGCCGCTTGATGTCGAAGCCGCCGAGGGTGATCGGGGGCAGGGCGCAGGCCGAGTCGCCGGAGTGGATGCCGGCCTCCTCGATGTGCTCCATGACGCCGCCGAGGTACAGCTCGGTGCCGTCGTAGAGGGCGTCCACGTCGATCTCGATGGCGTCGTCGAGGAAGCGGTCGACCAGGACCGGCCGGGTGGGGCTGATCTCGGTGGACTCGGAGATGTACGAGGCCAGGCGCGTCTCGTCGTACACGATCTCCATGCCGCGCCCGCCGAGGACGTAGGACGGCCGTACGAGGACGGGGTAGCCGATCTCGTCGGCGATGGCCTTGGCCTCGCCGAAGGTGGTGGCGGTGCCGTGCTTGGGCGCGGGCAGTCCGGCCTCGGCCAGGACCCGGCCGAAGGCGCCCCGGTCCTCGGCGGCGTGGATGGCCTCCGGGGAGGTGCCGACGACGGGCACGCCGTTGTCCTTGAGCGCCTGCGAGAGGCCGAGCGGGGTCTGGCCGCCGAGCTGCACGATGACTCCGGCGATCGGGCCCGCCAGCGATTCGGCGTGCACGATCTCCAGGACGTCCTCCAGGGTGAGCGGCTCGAAGTAGAGCCGGTCGGAGGTGTCGTAGTCGGTGGAGACGGTCTCCGGGTTGCAGTTGACCATGACGGTCTCGTAGCCGGCGTCGCTCAGGGCGAAGGAGGCGTGCACACAGGAGTAGTCGAACTCGATGCCCTGGCCGATGCGGTTGGGGCCCGAGCCGAGGATGATCACGGCCGGCTTGGTGCGGCTCGCGACCTCGCTCTCCTCGTCGTAGGAGGAGTAGAAGTACGGCGTGTTCGCGGCGAACTCGGCGGCGCAGGTGTCGACCGTCTTGTAGACCGGGCGGATGCCGAGCGCGTGCCGGACCTCGCGGACGACGTCCTCGCGCAGGCCGCGGATCTCGCCGATCTGGGCGTCGGAGAAGCCGTGCCGCTTGGCGTCGGCGATCAGGTCGGCGTCCAGGCGCTCGGCGGTGGCCAGCTCGTCGGCGATCTCCTTGATCAGGAAGAGCTGGTCGACGAACCAGGGGTCGATCTTCGTGGCGTCGAAGACCTCCTCCTGGGTGGCTCCGGCGCGGATCGCCTGCATGACGGTGTTGATCCGGCCGTCGGTCGGGCGGACCGCTTCCGCGAGGAGCTCGGCCTTGTCGCCGGGCTCGCCGGTGAAGGCGAACTGCGAGCCCTTCTTCTCCAGCGAGCGCAGGGCCTTCTGGAGGGCCTCGGTGAAGTTCCGGCCGATCGCCATGGCCTCGCCCACCGACTTCATGGTGGTGGTGAGGGTGGAGTCGGCGGAGGGGAACTTCTCGAAGGCGAAGCGCGGGGCCTTGACGACGACGTAGTCGAGGGTCGGCTCGAAGGAGGCCGGCGTCTTCTCGGTGATGTCGTTGGGGATCTCGTCCAGGGTGTAGCCGACGGCCAGCTTGGCGGCGATCTTGGCGATCGGGAAGCCGGTGGCCTTGGAGGCGAGCGCCGAGGAGCGGGAGACGCGCGGGTTCATCTCGATGACGATGACCCGGCCGTCGGCGGGGTCGATCGCGAACTGGATGTTGCAGCCGCCGGTGTCGACGCCGACCTCGCGGATGATCGCGATGCCGATGTCGCGCAGCCGCTGGTACTCGCGGTCGGTGAGCGTCATGGCGGGGGCGACGGTGATCGAGTCGCCGGTGTGGACGCCCATCGGGTCGAAGTTCTCGATGGAGCAGACGACCACGACGTTGTCGTTCTTGTCGCGCATCAGCTCCAGCTCGTACTCCTTCCAGCCGAGGATGGACTCCTCCAGGAGCACCTCGGTGGTCGGGGAGAGCGTGAGGCCCTGTCCGGCGATACGGCGCAGCTCCTCCTCGTCGTGGGCGAAGCCGGAGCCGGCGCCGCCCATGGTGAAGGAGGGGCGGACGACGACGGGGTAGCCGCCGAGGGTGTCGACGCCGGCGATGACGTCGTCCATCGTGTGGCAGATGACGGAGCGGGCGGACTCGCCGTATCCGATCTTCGCCTTGACGGCCTCGACGACGCCCTTGAAGAGGTCGCGGTCCTCGCCCTTGTTGATCGCCTCGACGTTGGCGCCGATGAGCTCGACGCCGTACTTCTCCAGGACGCCGTTCTCGTGCATGGAGATCGCGGTGTTCAGCGCGGTCTGGCCGCCGAGGGTGGGCAGGAGCGCGTCGGGGCGCTCCTTGGCGATGATCTTCTCGACGAACTCGGGGGTGATCGGCTCGACGTAGGTGGCGTCGGCGATCTCCGGGTCGGTCATGATCGTCGCCGGGTTGGAGTTCACCAGGATGACGCGCAGGCCCTCGGCCTTGAGTACGCGGCAGGCCTGGGTGCCGGAGTAGTCGAACTCGGCGGCCTGGCCGATGACGATCGGGCCGGAGCCGATGACCAGGACGGACTGGATATCGGAGCGCTTAGGCACGCTGGCCCTCCATCAGGGAAACGAAGCGGTCGAAGAGGTACGCGGCGTCGTGCGGGCCCGCGGCGGCCTCGGGGTGGTACTGGACGCTGAAGGCGGGCCGGTCCAGCAGCTGGAGGCCCTCGACCACCTGGTCGTTGAGGCAGACGTGGGAGACCTCGGCGCGGCCGAACTCCGTGTCGGAGACCTGGTCCAGCGGGGCGTCGACGGCGAAGCCGTGGTTGTGCGCGGTGACCTCGACCTTGCCGGTGGTGCGGTCCTGCACCGGCTGGTTGATGCCGCGGTGGCCGTACTTCAGCTTGTAGGTGCCGAAGCCGAGCGCGCGGCCGAGGATCTGGTTGCCGAAGCAGATGCCGAAGAGCGGGGTGGAGCGCTCCAGGACGCCGCGCATGAGGGCGACCGGGTGGTCGGCGGTGGACGGGTCGCCGGGGCCGTTGGAGAAGAAGACGCCGTCGGGCTGGACCGCGTACACCTCCTCCAGGGTGGCGGTGGCGGGCAGCACGTGCACCTCGATGCCGCGCTCGGCCATCCGGTGCGGGGTCATGCCCTTGATGCCGAGGTCGATCGCGGCGACGGTGAACTTCTTCGTGCCGATCGCGGGGACGACGTAGGTCTTCTTGGTGGCGACCTCGGCGGAGAGGTCGGCGCCGGTCATCTCGGGCGCCTGGCGGACCTTGGCGAGGAGGGTGCCCTCGTCGGGGATCGCGTTGCCGGAGAAGATCCCGACGCGCATCGCGCCGCGCTCACGCAGGTGGCGGGTGAGGGCGCGGGTGTCGACGTCGCTGATGCCGACGACGCCCTGCTTCGCCAGCTCCTCGTCCAGCGAGCGCTGCGAGCGCCAGTTGGAGGGCTTGCGGGCGGGGTCGCGGACGACGTAGCCGGAGACCCAGATGCGGCCGGACTCGGGGTCCTCGTCGTTGACGCCGGTGTTGCCGACGTGCGGGGCCGTCATGACGACGACCTGGCGGTGGTACGAGGGGTCCGTCAGCGTCTCCTGGTAGCCGGTCATGCCGGTGGAGAACACCGCTTCGCCGAAGGTCTCCCCCACGGCCCCGTAGGCACGGCCGCGGAAAGCGCGGCCGTCCTCCAGGACGAGAACGGCGGGGGTGTGGGTCCCCCGGGTGGAGATCGTCATCGTGCGGTGCCTTCCGTCGTGGTGCTGGTGAGTTCCGTGGTGCCGGCGAGCTGGTTGACGGCGTCGACCCAGGCCTGGTGCTCGGCGGCGCGGTCGGAGCGGAAGCCGGAGTCGATCATCGTCTCCCCGTGCTGCCAGGTGACGATCAGCAGGCCGCCCTCGGGCAGGACCTTGCCCGCGAGCGCCTTGTCGAGGCGGGCCTCGCGCAGGGACGCGGCCGGGATGAAGAAGTCGGCCGCTCCGGGGCGTACGACGTCCAGACCGCGTGCGGTGAGCCTGAGCTCGGTACGGCTGCGGGTGCCGAGGCCGTGCGCGACGATCCGGTCGAGCCAGTGCCCGGCGGTGGTGGAGGCGTGGTAGCGCCCCTGAAGGGTCAGCAGCGTCTCGTCGTCGGCGAAGCCCTCAGGGGTGGCCGGGAGCTCCGGCAGGTCCGACTGGAGGCTGCCGCGCCACTTCCAGCCCTGGCGCATCAGCCAGTAGACCAGGGCGACGAAGACGAACAGGCCGACCACCCAGGCGATGCGGGCGGCCCAGTCCGTCACTTCCGCCGACTTCTGCTCGGCGGCCAGGTGGTACAGGGGGATCAGAGTTGTCACGCGAGCTTCCCGTCGACGACCGTGGCACGGCCCCGCAGGAAGGTGTGGGTGACACGGCCCGGCAGCTCACGTCCCTCGTAGGGGGTGTTGCGGCTGCGGGACGCGAAGCCCGCGGGGTCCACTGCTCCACGGTATGCCGGATCGACCAGCGTGAGGTTGGCGGGCTCACCCGCCGAGACGGGCCGGCCGTGTCCTTCGAGGCGGCCGATGGCCGCGGGGCGGAAGGACATGCGGTCGGCGACGCCCGCCCAGTCGATCAGACCGGTGTCCACCATCGTCTGCTGGACGACCGAGAGCGCGGTCTCCAGGCCCACCATGCCCATGGCGGCCGCGGCCCACTCGCAGTCCTTGTCCTCGTGCGGGTGCGGGGCGTGGTCGGTGGCGACGCAGTCGATCGTGCCGTCGGCGAGCGCCTCGCGCAGGGCCATGACGTCGGCCTCGGTGCGCAGCGGCGGGTTCACCTTGTAGACCGGGTTGTAGCTGCGGACCAGCTCGTCGGTGAGGAGGAGGTGGTGCGGGGTGACCTCGGCGGTGACGTTCCAGCCCTTGGACTTGGCCCAGCGGACGATCTCCACGGAGCCGGCGGTGGAGAGGTGGCAGATGTGGACGCGGGAGCCGACGTGGGCGGCGAGGAGCACATCGCGCGCGATGATCGACTCCTCGGCGACGGCGGGCCAGCCGCCGAGTCCGAGCTCGGCGGAGACGATGCCCTCGTTCATCTGGGCGCCCTCGGTGAGGCGGGGCTCCTGGGCGTGCTGGGCGACGACGCCGTCGAAGGCCTTCACGTACTCCAGGGCGCGGCGCATGATCACCGCGTCGTCGACGCACTTGCCGTCGTCGGAGAAGACCTTCACCCCGGCGGCGGAGTCGTGCATCGCGCCGAGCTCGGCGAGCTGCTTGCCCTCCAGGCCGACGGTGACGGCGCCGATGGGCTGCACGTCGCAGTAGCCGGACTCCTTGCCGAGCCGCCAGACCTGCTCGACGACGCCGGCGGTGTCGGCGACGGGGAAGGTGTTGGCCATGGCGTGCACGGCGGTGAAGCCGCCGACGGCCGCGGCCCTGGTGCCGGTGAGGACGGTCTCGGAGTCCTCGCGGCCGGGCTCGCGCAGATGGGTGTGCAGGTCGACCAGGCCGGGCAGCAGGATCCGCCCCTCGGCCTCGATCACGGTGGCGCCGTCGGCGTCGATGCCGGTGCCCACCTCGGCGATGGTCTCGCCGTCGATCAGTACGTCCTGCGGCTCGCCGCCGAGGATCCGCGCACCGCGGATAAGAATCTTGCTCATGGTTGCTTGTTCTCCTCGGTACGGGCGGGGGCGGCGGACAGCGCGGTGTCGGAGCCGCCGAGCAGCAGGTAGAGCACGGCCATGCGGATGGAGACGCCGTTGGCGACCTGCTCGACGACCGTGCAGCGGTCGGAGTCGGCGACCTCGGCGGTGATCTCCATGCCGCGGACCATCGGGCCGGGGTGCATGACGATGGCGTGTTCGGGCAACTTCGCCATCCGCTCGCCGTCCAGGCCGTAGCGGCGGGAGTATTCGCGCTCGGTCGGGAAGTACGCGGCGTTCATCCGTTCGCGCTGCACACGCAGCATCATCACCGCATCCGACTTCGCCAGCACGTCGTCGAGGCTGTAGCTGACGTCGCAGGGCCACTGTTCGACGCCCACCGGCACGAGGGTGGGCGGGGCCACCAGGGTGACGTGCGCGCCGAGCGTGGTCAGCAGGTGGACGTTGGAGCGGGCGACGCGGCTGTGCAGGATGTCGCCGACGATCGTGATGCGGCGGCCGTCCAGGTCGCGGCCGAGCCCGGCGTCGGCGCCGACGAGCCGGCGGCGCATCGTGAAGGCGTCCAGCAGGGCCTGGGTGGGGTGCTCGTGGGTGCCGTCCCCGGCGTTGACCACGGCCCCGTCGATCCAGCCGGAGGTGGCGAGCCGGTAGGGGGCGCCGGATGCGCCGTGCCGGATGACGACGGCGTCGGCGCCCATCGCCTCCAGGGTCAGCGCGGTGTCCTTCAGGGACTCGCCCTTGGAGACGGAGGAGCCCTTGGCGGAGAAGTTGATGACGTCGGCGGACAGCCGCTTGGCGGCCGCCTCGAAGGAGATGCGGGTACGGGTCGAGTCCTCGAAGAAGAGGTTGACGACGGTACGGCCGCGCAGGGTGGGGAGCTTCTTGATCGGCCGGTCCGCGACCCGGGCCATCTCCTCGGCGGTGTCGAGGATCAGGACGGCGTCGTCGCGGGTGAGGTCGGCGGCCGAGATGAGGTGACGCTTCATCTGGGGGTTCTCCGGGTGGCTGGAGGGAGTTTCAGGCATGCGGGCGCGCAGAAGGGCGCCGTACGCCCCCACAAGGGCGTACGGGAGGGCTCGGGCTACTGCGCGTCCGCGGGGGCGGCCTGCTTGACGCCGAGCAGCACGGCGTCGCGGCCGTCCTCCTCGGCGAGCTGGACCTTGACCGTCTCCCGCAGCGACGTGGGGAGGTTCTTGCCGACGTAGTCCGCGCGGATCGGGAGTTCCCGGTGGCCGCGGTCGACGAGGACGGCGAGCTGCACCGCGCGCGGGCGGCCGATGTCGCCGAGCGCGTCGAGGGCGGCGCGGATCGTGCGGCCGGAGAAGAGCACGTCGTCGACCAGGACGACCAGGCTGCCCTCGATCCCCTCGCCGGGGATGTCGGTGCGGGCCAGGGCGCGCGCCGGGCGCAGCCGCAGGTCGTCGCGGTACATCGTGATGTCGAGCGATCCGACCGGCGTCTTCCGGCCGGTGATCTGTTCGAGTTTGTCGGCGAGCCGACGGGCGAGGAAGACGCCCCGCGTCGGGATGCCGAGCAGCACCACGTCGTCGGCGCCCTTGGCGCGTTCGACGATCTCGTGGGCGATACGGGTCAGAACACGGGCGATGTCGGGGGCCTCGAGAACGGGGCGCGCCGCGTTGCCGGTGTCGTCGTGCTGTGCGTCCATAAGAAACGGACCTCCTTCTCCGCCTCACGGGACGGATCGTTAAAGGACGTCGAAATTGCGTCATCCACGCTACCAGGGCTTGTGCTCGGCCCTGACCCCGCCCCCGGGAGGTGCCGGTCCGGACCATTCGGCTTGACGCATCCAAGTAACGCTGCGTAACCTCACAGTGAGTTACCAGCCACGCGGCGGAGCCGCACACTGTTCCAGCGTCCGGGGAGCCATATGTCCAGCGAATACGCAAAACAGCTCGGGGCCAAACTCCGTGCCATCCGCACCCAGCAGGGCCTTTCCCTCCACGGCGTGGAGGAGAAGTCCCAGGGTCGCTGGAAGGCCGTCGTGGTCGGTTCGTACGAGCGCGGCGACCGTGCCGTGACCGTGCAGCGCCTCGCCGAGCTGGCGGATTTCTACGGGGTCCCGGTGCAGGAGCTGCTGCCCGGTACGACGCCGGGCGGAGCCGCCGAGCCGCCGCCGAAGCTCGTCCTGGACCTGGAGCGCCTCGCCCACGTCCCGCCGGAGAAGGCCGGTCCGCTGCAGCGCTACGCGGCGACCATCCAGAGCCAGCGCGGTGACTACAACGGCAAGGTGCTCTCGATCCGCCAGGACGACCTGCGCACGCTCGCCGTGATCTACGACCAGTCGCCTTCCGTGCTCACGGAGCAGCTCATCAGCTGGGGCGTGCTGGACGCGGACGCGCGCCGCGCGGTCGCCCACGACGAGGGCTGAGCGAGCGGGGCCGGACCCCACAGCAGAAACGTGCCGCCGGGCGGGCGGGGACCTTCGGGTTCCCGCCCGCCCGGCGTTCGTGTGCCCCACGTTCTCGCCCGCGTACACCGAAGGGCCCACGGTCGGCTGACCGTGGGCCCTTCGTGGTGTGTGCGACCGAACCGCCGCGGCCGGGGGCTACTGCTCCCGGCGGAGGTTCGGCTTGAGGTCCTTGAAACGGGCCAGCATGCCGTTCACGAAGGACGGGGAGTCATCGGTGGAGAACTCCTTGGCGAGCTGGACGGCCTCGTCGATCACCACGGCGTCCGGGGTCTCGTCCATCCAGATCAGCTCGTACGCACCGAGCCGCAGGATGCTCCGGTCGACGACCGGCATGCGGTCGATCTCCCAGTCCACGGCGTAGGTGACGATGAGGTCGTCGATCCGGTCCGCGTACTGCGCGTACCCCTCGACGAGCTCCATCGTGAATTCGCCGACCGGCGGCTGACGGTCGTCGGTCCGCGAGTGCCGAACCCAGTCCGCGAGGACGCTCTGCACGGACTCACCGCGCTGGTCGGCCTCGAAGAGGATCTGGAAGGCGCGCTTGCGGGCCTTGTTCCGGGCAGCCACGGTTAGCTGTTCACCCGGCCGAGGTAGTCGCCCGAGCGGGTGTCGACCTTGATCTTCTCGCCGGTGCTGATGAAGAGCGGCACGCCGATCTCGTAACCGGTCTCCAGGGTGGCGGGCTTGGTGCCGCCGGTGGAGCGGTCGCCCTGCACGCCCGGGTCGGTGTGCTGGATCGTCAGCTCGACGGCGGCGGGCAGCTCGACGTAGAGCACCTCGCCCTCGTGCTGGGCGACGGAGGCGGTGAAGCCCTCGATCAGGAAGTTGGCGGCGTCGCCGACGGCCTTGCGGTCGACCATGAGCTGGTCGTACGTGTCCATGTCCATGAAGACGAAGTACTCGCCGTCCATGTACGAGAACTGCATGTCACGGCGGTCAATGGTGGCCGTATCGACCTTCACGCCGGCGTTGAACGTCTTGTCGACGACCTTGCCGGAGAGCACGTTCTTGAGCTTGGTGCGCACGAAGGCGGGGCCCTTGCCGGGCTTGACGTGCTGGAACTCGACGACGGACCAGAGCTGGCCTCCGTCGAGCTTGAGCACCAGGCCGTTCTTGAGGTCGTTCGTGGAAGCCACGGTTGCGGAATCTCCTGGACTGAAGCTGGTGGAACGACCGAGGATGCGCGCTAGAGCGCGAGCAGCTCCTTGGTCGTCATGGTGAGTAGCTCGGGTCCGCCGTCCGCCTCGGGGCGCACGACGAGCGTGTCATCGATCCGGACACCGCCCCGGCCCGGGAGGTGGACCCCCGGTTCGACGGTGACCGGCACACAAGCGTCCAGTTTACCCATGGCTGTCGGTGCCAGTTGCGGGTCCTCCTCGATTTCGAGCCCCACACCGTGCCCGGTCCTCGGCTGAAGGCCCTCTCCGTGCCCCGCGGACTCCAGCAGGTGCCGGGCGGCGCGGTCCACGTCCCGGTAGGCGGCCCCGGGCGCCAGGGCTTCCCGGCCGGCCCGCTGAGCGGCGAAAACGAGGTCGTAGAGCTCGATCTGCCACTCGGCGGGCGCGGTGCCGATGACGAAGGTCCGGCCGATCTCGCAGCGGTAGCCGTGGTAGCTCGCGCCCAGGCGGACGGAGAGGAAATCCCCCTCCTCCACCCTGCGGTCGGAGGGCCGGTGGCGGCCCTGGCCGGAGTTGGGGCCGGTGGCCACGGAGGTGGCGAAGGCGGGGCCGTCCGCCCCGTGGTCGACCAGGCGGCGCTCCAGTTCGAGGGCGAGATGCCGCTCGGTGCGGCCGACCAGGATCGATTCGAGGAGTTCGCCGAGGGCCTGGTCGGTGATCTCGGCGGCGATCCGGAGGCAGCCGATCTCCTCCTCGTCCTTGACGATCCGCTGCTGCTCCACGGTGAAGCCCAGATCGGCCAGGTCCAGGCGCGGGGCGGCCTTCCCCATGGCGCGGTGCCGGGCCACGGTCAGATCGTGCTCCTCGACGGCGAGCGAACCCGCGCCGGACGCGGCGGCGAGGCCCGCGGCGGCGACCACCGGGTCCCCGTCCGGGGCGGGCAGAAGGTCGATCCGGAGCGCCTCGTCGGGCCGCCCGTGGGCGGACTCACCGGTCGGGGCGCGCGGGCAGAGCAGAACGTCCTCGCCGGGGCCGAGCAGCAGCACGGCGCCGGGGGGCGCTCCGCCCGCGAGATAGCGGACGTTGGCGGGGCGGGAGACCAGGGCGGCCGCGGAGCCCGCGGCGGCGCACCGGTCGCGGAGCAGCCCGCGTCGGACGGCGTGCACCTCTGACATGGTTCGAGCGTACGAGCGGGGGCGGAGGCCCGCCCGGCCAGCGCACCCGACCGGGGGGCCGGGACGCCGGAGCGCGACGGCCACAGGCCGGTCCCGCGACTGGCACGGGGCGGTCTCCTGCCCGCCCCGGCGGCTACCGGCTCCGGACGGCTACCAGGCGGGCGGGCTCGCGATGGAGCGGGCCAGCACGTCGTCCAGGACGCGGGCGGTGGTCTCGACGTCGTACGTGGAGTTGTCGATGATCGGGAGGCCGGAGCCGTACCAGCCGGCCATCCGGCCGTGGATGCGGGCGACCTCCTCGTCGGAGAGCCTGCGGTTGCCGCTGCGGGCGGCGTTGCGCTCCAGGACGATCTCCAGGCCGGGCAGCAGGACCACGGGCAGCAGGCCGGGGCCCACATGGCGTTTCCAGCCGCCGAGGCCGACGACCGGGCGGTCGGGGAAGACGGCGTCGTCGAGGATGCAGGAGATGCCGTTGGCGAGGAAGTTACGGGCGGCGAAGCCGCAGGTGCGGCGGGCCAGGCGGTACTGGGCCTCGGAGTGGTCGTTCCAGCCGGCCTGTGGGTCGGCGAAGCCGGAGCAGACCCACTCGCGGACGTCGTCGAGGGAGACATGCGCGGTGGGCACCCGGCGGCGGGCCGCCCAGAGCTTGGCGACGGTGGTCTTGCCCGCCCCGGCCGGGCCGATGAGCAGCACGGCGAGCGTCGCGCCGCCGGTGCCGGGCTCGGCGGGGAGCGCGGGCAGCGGTACGGGGCCGCCCGGGGGCAGCTGGACATGCCCGGTGTGCCCGACGGCCTCCATGGCGGGGGGCGTGGGGCCGGTGCCGCTCCAGCCGTGCTGCGGGGCCTGGCCGGGAGCCTGCGGAGGCGGCGCCTGGCCCGGAGCCGCAGGCGGCGTCTGGCCGGGACCCTGGAGAGGCGGGGCCTGGCCGGGCGCGGGAGGCGGCGGGCCTTGGCCGGGGGCCGGGGGCGGCGGGGGTATCGGGGGCCGGCCGGGGTGCTGGGCCTGGTACGGCCGTCCGACGTGCCCGATACCGGGTCCGTGGGGCGGCGGCAGCGGGGCCCCCACTGCGTGCTGCATCCGGTGCCACTCCGTCTCGTAACCGCAACTGACGCTGATGGGACGGCTACCGTACCTTCCCGGGCCGCCCTCGGGTGAACGGCCCAGGAGGGTGCGAAGTGCCCGCCGGCCGCCCTGAGGGCCGACGGGAATCGCGAAGGTGTCGGTCAGTCCGTCAGTTCGTCGGCCAGGGCGCGCAGGGCGAGCCGGTAGGAGCCGATGCCGAACCCGGCCACCGTACCCGTGGCCACCGCGGCGACCACGGACGTGTGCCGGAACTCCTCGCGGGTGTACGGGTTGGAGATGTGCACCTCGATCAGCGGGGCGGTGCGCTGGGCCGCCGCGTCCCGCATCCCGTACGAGTAGTGCGTGAAGGCGCCTGGGTTGAGAACGACCGGAATTGATCCGTCCGCCGCCTCGTGGAGCCAGCGGATCAGCTCGCCCTCGTCGTTGGTCTCGCGCACCTCGACGTCGAAGCCGAGCTCCTTGCCGAGTGCGGTACAGGTCTCGACGAGTCCGGCGTAGGAGGTGGCCCCGTAGACGTCGGGCTCGCGCGAGCCGAGCCGGCCGAGGTTGGGGCCGTTCAGGACGAGGACCCTGCGGGTCACGCGGAGACCTCCCCGTAGGCGGCGAGCAGCACGGCCGGGTCGGGGCCCTCCAGGACGGTGGGCTTGCCGATGCCGTCCAGGACGATGAAGCGCAGCAGGTCGCCGCGGGACTTCTTGTCGACCTTCATGTTCTCCAGCAGCTTGGGCCACTGGTCGCCGCGGTAGGCGAGCGGCAGGCCCACCGACTCCAGGACGCTGCGGTGCCGGTCGGCGGTGGCGTCGTCGAGGCGGCCGGCGAGCCGGCCCAGCTCGGCGGCGAAGACCATGCCGATGGAGACGGCCGCGCCGTGGCGCCACTTGTAGCGCTCGTTCTTCTCGATGGCGTGGGCGAGGGTGTGGCCGTAGTTGAGGATCTCGCGGAGTCCGGACTCCTTGAGGTCGCTGGAGACGACCTCGGCCTTGACCCGGATGGAGCGCTCGATCAGCTCGGCGGTGTGCGGACCGGCCGGGGTGCGCGCGCCCTCGGGGTCGGCCTCGACCAGGTCGAGGATGACCGGGTCGGCGATGAAGCCGGCCTTGATGATCTCGGCCATGCCGGAGACGTAGTCGTTGACCGGCAGCGAGTCCAGCGCGGCGAGGTCGCAGAGAACCCCGGCGGGCGGGTGGAAGGCGCCCACCAGATTCTTGCCCTCGGCGGTGTTGATGCCGGTCTTGCCGCCGACGGCCGCGTCGACCATGCCGAGCACGGTGGTCGGGATCGCGATCCAGCGGACCCCGCGCAGCCAGCTGGCCGCGACGAACCCGGCGACGTCCGTGGTGGCGCCGCCGCCGATGCCGACGATGACGTCGGTGCGGGTGAAGCCGGTCTGGCCGAGCGCCTTCCAGCAGTAGGCGGCGACCTCGACGGTCTTGGCCTCCTCCGCGTTCGGCAGCTGGACGGCGATGGCCTCGTACCCCTGGTCGGCGAGGTCCTGGCGGACCGCCTCACCGGTCTCGGCGAGCGCCTCGGGGTGCAGCACGGCGACCCTCCGGGCGCGGTCGCCGATCAGCTGGGGCAGCTCACCGAGGAGCTGGTGGCCGACGAGGACCTCGTACGGGTCGGAGCCCGCGGAGCCTGCGACCTGGATACGGGTGGGGCCCTGCTGCGTCATACCGGTGTTCTCCACGCCGGGGGCGGCTTGGCCCTCCGGCAGTTCCAGTGCGTCGATGATCGCCTGGGCGACCTCTTCGGGGGTGTGTTCGTCGGTGGCGACGACGGTACGGGCGACCTCTTCGTAGAGGTGGCGGCGGGCGTCCATCAGCTCGCGCCACTGCCGGCGCGGGTTGACCGCGAGCAGCGGGCGGGCGGCGCCGAGGCCGACACGGCGGACGGCCTCGTCCACGTCCATGGAGAGGTAGACGACCGGCCGGCCTGCCAGCAACCCCCTGGTCGCCCCGTCCAGGACGGCCCCGCCGCCGAGGGAGAGGACGCCCGTGTGCCCGGTGAGGGCCGCGGCGACGGCCCGGCGCTCCAGGGCGCGGAAGTGCTCCTCGCCCTCGTCGTAGAAGATCTCCGCGATCGGCTTGCCCGCCTCGGCGACGACGTCCGCGTCGGTGTCCCGGTAGGTGGTGCCGAGTCGTGCGGCGAGCAGTTCGCCGACGGTGGACTTGCCGACGCCCATCGGGCCGACGAGGACGACCAGGGGGCCGCTCATCGGATCTGGAGGTGGTCGAGGTACGACTGGACGTTGCGGTGGGTCTCGGCCACGCTGTCGCCGCCGAACTTCTCCGCGACCGCGTCGGCCAGCACCAGGGCGACCATCGCCTCCGCGACGATGCCCGCCGCCGGGACGGCACAGACGTCGGAGCGCTGGTGGTGGGCCTTGGTGGCCTCGCCGGTGGTGACGTCCACGGTGGCCAGCGCGCGCGGCACGGTCGCGATGGGCTTCATCGCGGCGCGGACGCGCAGCAGTTCGCCGGTGGTGAGGCCGCCCTCGGTGCCGCCGGAACGCCCGGAGGTGCGCCGGATGCCCTCGTCGGTGGCGACGATCTCGTCATGCGCCTTCGAGCCGGGGACCCTGGCCAGCTCGAAGCCGTCGCCGACCTCGACGCCCTTGATGGCCTGGATGCCCATGAGCGCGGCGGCGAGCCGGGCGTCCAGGCGCCGGTCCCAGTGGACGTGCGAGCCGAGCCCGACGGGCACGCCGTACGCCAGCACCTCGACGACGCCGCCGAGGGTGTCGCCGTCCTTGTGGGCCTGGTCGATCTCGGCCACCATCGCCTTGGAGGCGTCGGCGTCCAGGCAGCGGACCGGGTCGGCGTCCAGCTTCTCCACGTCGGCGGGGACCGGGAGGACGCCGTAGGGCGCCTTGGCGGCGGCCAGCTCGACGACATGGCTGACGATCTCGATGCCCGCGGTCTCCTTGAGGTAGGAGCGGGCGACGGTCCCGAGGGCGACGCGTGCGGCGGTCTCCCGGGCGCTGGCGCGCTCCAGGATCGGCCGGGCCTCGTCGAAACCGTACTTCTGCATCCCCGCGAGGTCGGCGTGGCCGGGGCGCGGCCGGGTCAGCGGGGCGTTACGGGCGAGCTTCGCCAGCTCGTCGGGATCGACCGGGTCGGCCGACATGACCTGCTCCCACTTGGGCCACTCGGTGTTGCCGACCATGACGGCGACCGGGGAGCCCATGGTGAGGCCGTGGCGTACGCCGCCGAGGAAGGTGACCTCGTCCTTCTCGAACTTCATCCGCGCACCGCGGCCGTAACCGAGCCGTCGCCGGGCCAGCGCCTCCGCCACCATCTCCGTGGTGATCGGGACACCGGCGGGAAGCCCCTCCAGCGTCGCCACCAGTGCGGGGCCGTGCGACTCGCCTGCGGTCAGCCAGCGCAACCTGCTCAACGGTGCTCCTCATGCTCGCGCCTGAAATCCAACGGCGCCACCGGGTGCGCGGCCCTGGCCCGCCGCCTCCGATCCTCCCACGACCCGGGGCACGATCCGGCCGCCGGTCCAGCAGACGGACGGAGAACGCCCGGTGGGCGGCCCGTCAGCGGGCGGCGAGAGCCGCTTCCCCGGCCTGCCGCATGGCGGCCAGCGGGGCAGGAACGCGGCCGGTCATCTGCTCGACCTGGAGCAGGGCCTGGTGCACCAGCAGGTCGAGCCCGCCGACCACCGCCCCGCCGTTCGCCGACCAGGCGGCGGCGAGCGCGGTGGGCCACGGCTCGTACAGCACGTCGAAGAGGATGCCCGGGGCTTCCGGTACGGATCCGGCCAGGGCGTCGGTGGCGCCGGCCGGGGTGGTGGCGATGACCAGTGGCGCGCTCAGTGCCGCTGCCGCGTCCGCCCAGTCGGCGATCACGACGTCGACGCCGAGCCGCTCCCCCCAGGCCCGCATCTCGGCCGCGCGCTCGGGGCTGCGTACATAGGCGGTGACCGGTCCGGCGCAGATCGCCGCGAGCGCGGCCAGCGCGGAGGAGGCGGTGGCGCCGGCGCCGAGGACGGCGGCGGTCTCGACCTTGTCGACGCCGCGCTCGCGCAGGGCCGCGATCATGCCGGGGATGTCGGTGTTGTCACCGACCCGTCGGCCGTCCTCGGTGAACACGACCGTGTTGACGGCCTCCACGGAGGCGGCCGTCGCGCTGATCTCGTCGAGCAGCGGGATGATCGCGCGCTTGAGCGGCATGGTCAGCGACAGCCCGGCCCAGGAACCGTCCAGCCCCTGGATGAATCCGGGCAGCGCCGCCTCGTCGACCTCGAACCGGTCGTAGGACCAGTCGTCGAGGCCGAGTTCGGCGTACGCGGCGCGGTGCAGGACCGGGGAGAGGGAGTGGGCGATGGGCGAGCCGAGGACGGCGGCCCGGCGGCGAATATCAGCCAAGTCCCTGCTGTTCCTTCCACTTCTCGTTCAGCTTCTCGTGTTCCTCGACGGTCTTCGTGAATTCGGTCTTCTTGCCGTCGAGCGAGATGAAGAACATCCAGCCCTTCCCGGTCGGGTTGAGCGACGCCTTGATGGCGTCCATGCCCGGGTTGCCGATCGGCCCCGGCGGGAGACCCGTGTGGTAGTAGGTGTTGTAGGGGTCCGGGTTGGTCCGGATCTCCTTGGAGCCGATCGTGATCTTGCTCTGGTTCTTGAGGTAGTTGAACGCCGAGTCGAATTCGAGCTTGCGATTGGTGATCGTGTTGTCGGGTTCGAGCCGGTTGTAGACGACCTCGGCCATCTTGCGGAAGTCGTCGTGCGTGAGACCTTCCGCCTGCACCAGGCTCGCCACCGTGAGCACCTGCCACGGGCCGTCGAGGTTGTACTTCTTGGCCGTGGCCTTGAAGTCGATGTTCTCGTACTCCTTGTTGGCCCGCGCGACCATGCGCTTCAGCGCGTCCTCGGGCTTCGACCCCTTGGCGACCGGGTAGGCCGCCGGGTAGAGGAAGCCCTCCAGCGGGTCCTTCACATCCGGGTTGTCGTCCGCCCAGTCGGGCAGGCCCAGCGACTCCGCCTTGGTCTTGGCGATCTTCGCCGTGGTGCCCTTCTCCAGCTCCAGCCGCTTGTCGATCTCGGCATAGACCTTGATGTTACGGGTCCCCTCCGGGATCACGAACGCGTTCTGGCTCTTGGGGTCGAGCATCAGGTCGATCGCGCTGGCGGCGGACATCTCCTTCTTCATGAGGTAGACGCCGGCCTGGAGCAGCTTGCCCTTGGGGTTGTCGTTCTGCGCCGCGACGAAGGCGTCGGAGGACTTGATGACGCCCTTCTTGCGCAGGATGTTGGCGATGTCGTAGCCGAGCGAGCCTTCCGGGATCTCGACCTCGACCTCACCGGTGCCGGACCCCGCGAAGTCGGCCGGAGCGCCGAACTGCTTCTTCCAGAAGGTGTAGCCGACGTAGCTGACTCCGCCGAGGCCGCCGAGCAGGACGACGGAGACCACCAGGCAGGCACAGCCGCTGCGGCTCTTTTTCTTCTTGCCCTTGCCGCCCCGGCGCGAGGCGCGCGATCCGTCGTCGTCCGGGTCGTCGTCGCCGTCACGCGGCTCACGGCCGGCCGGATCGTCCGCACCGGTGAAGAAAGGATGCGTCTCTTCCTGCGGCTCGTCCGGGTCCCAGTCCGTCGACGGCTGCTGCTGGTGCTGGTGTTGTTCCTGCTGTTCGGGCGCGGCCTCGCGGCGGCCCGGGGGCTGCGGCGGGGGGTAGGCCTCGGGGGTGCCGTAGTAGTCCTGCGTCGCGTCGTAGCCGCCGGACTGCTGCGCGTACGGGTCCTGGGGCTCGGCCCCGTACGGCATGGCGGCCTGCTGCCCGGTGCCCCAGCCGCCGTTGTACTGCGGCTGGGCACCCGACTGCTGGGCGTACGGGTCCTGCTGGGGCGTGCCGTACTGCTGCTGATGATTCTGCTGCGGCTGCTGCCCGTACTGCTGCTGATGCTGGTGTTGCTGCTGGTCGTACGGCTGCGGCGGGTACTGCTGGTGGTTCTGGTGCTGCTGGGCGTACGGGTCCTGCGGATAGGACTGCTGCTGGTCGCCGTACTGGCCCTGGCCGTGGGCGGCCTGCCGGCCTCCCCATCCCTGGTCCCCGTACAAGGGGTCCTCGGGATGCCACGGTTCGGAGCCGGGGCCCCGGCCATACTCAGTCATCGATCCCCTAGAGCCGCGAGACGACGTTCCGTCTCTTCGCTTCGCTGTGCGGTGTTTGTTCGAACACCGCCGCATCGCGCGGAACGTTACCGTATCGCGATCAGACAACCACTTCGACGCCCTCACCGGGGGGATTGCCAGACGCCCGTTCGGACTCCAGAGCGTTCTGAAGGATCACCACAGCGGCAGCCTGGTCGATGACAGACCGGCCCTTCTTGGACTTCACGCCCGAGGCGCGCATCCCCTGAGCAGCCGTCACTGTGGTCATCCTCTCGTCCACCAGTCGCACCGGAACGGGCGCGATCGAACGAGCGAACACCTGCGCGAACTCGCGGACCTTGGCGGCCGCGGGGCCCTCGCCGCCGCCGAGGGAGCGCGGCAGACCGAGGATGACCTCGATCGGCTCGTACTCCTCGACGAGTCCGCGGAGCCGCCGGTGGGCGGCCGGGACATCGCGTCCCGGCACGGTCTCCACCGGCGTGGCCAGGATCCCGTCGGGGTCGCACGAGGCGACCCCGATCCGGGCGTCCCCGACGTCGACGGCGAGCCGTCGGCCTCGGCGCATCGCTGTCATCTCGCTCGTCACGCCGTCTCGGTGACGAGGCGTTCGACGGCGGCCACGGCGTCGCCGATGGCGGCCGGGTTCGTGCCGCCGCCCTGGGCGACGTCCGGCTTGCCGCCGCCACCGCCGCCGAGGGTCTTCGCGGCCGTACGCACGAGGTCACCGGCCTTGAGGCCGCGCTCGCGGGCCGCCTCGTTGGTGGCGATGACGGTGAGCGGGCGGCCGTTGGCCGTGGTGAACAGGGCCACGACAGCGGGCCGGCCGCCCTGGATGCGGCCGCGCACGTCCAGGACCAGCTTGCGCAGGTCGTCGGCGGAGGTGCCGTCGGGCACCTGGCCGGTGACCAGGGCGACGCCACGGACGTCCTTGGCGGACTCGACGAGCCCGGCGGCGGCCGCGAGGACCTTCTCCGCGCGGAACTTCTCGATCTCCTTCTCGGCGTCCTTCAGCTTGCCGAGCATGCCCGCGATCTTCTCCGGAAGCTCCTCGGGGCGGCCCTTGACCAGCTCCTGGAGCTGGGCGACGACCGTGTGCTCCTTGGCGAGGAAGTTGTACGCGTCGACGCCGACGAGGGCCTCGATGCGGCGCACGCCGGAGCCGATGGAGGACTCGCCGAGCAGCTTCACCAGACCCAGCTGGGCGGTGTTGTGGACGTGCGTGCCGCCGCACAGCTCCTTGGAGAAGTCGCCGATGGTGACGACGCGGACCCGCTCGCCGTACTTCTCGCCGAACTCGGCGATGGCGCCCTGCTTCTTGGCCTCGTCGATGGACATGACTTCGGCCTGGACGTCGAGTTCCCGCGAGAGGACCTCGTTGATCCGCTGCTCGACGTCGGTGAGGACCGTGCCGGGAACGGCGGCGGGCGAACCGAAGTCGAAGCGGAAGCGGCCCGGCGAGTTCTCCGAACCGGCCTGGGCGGCCGTCGGGCCGAGCGCGTCGCGCAGCGCCTGGTGCGTGAGGTGCGTGGCGCTGTGGGCGCGGGCGATGGCGCGACGGCGGGTGTTATCGATGGAGGCGAAGACGGAGGCTCCGACCGTCACCTCGCCGACCTGGACGACGCCCTTGTGGACATGGACGCCGGGGACCGGCTTCTGGACGTCGCGGACCTCGATCACGGCGCCGGTGTCGAGCCGGATGCGGCCGGTGTCGGCGAGCTGGCCGCCGCCCTCGGCGTAGAAGGGGGTGCGGTCGAGGACGACCTCGACCTCGTCGCCCTCGGTGGCGGCGGGCGAGGGCACGCCGTCGACCAGCAGACCGACGATGGTGGACTCGCCGGCGGTGGAGGTGTAGCCGGTGAACTCGGTGGCGCCGGAGGTGTCGGCGACCTCGCGGTAGGCGGACAGGTCGGCGTGACCGGTCTTCTTGGCGCGGGCGTCGGCCTTGGCCTTGTCGCGCTGCTCCTGCATGAGGCGACGGAAGCCGTCCTCGTCCACGGAGAGCCCCTGCTCGGCGGCCATCTCCAGGGTCAGGTCGATCGGGAAGCCCCAGGTGTCGTGGAGCAGGAACGCCTTGTCGCCGGCGAGGACCTGGCCGCCTGCGGCCTTGGTCTCGGTGACGGCGGTCTCCAGGATGTTGGTGCCGCCCTTGAGGGCCTTGAGGAAGGCGGCCTCCTCGGCGAGCGCGACCGTCTCGATGCGCTTGCGGTCGGTGATCAGCTCCGGGTACTGGAGGCCCATCGTGTCGATCACGACGTCGACCAGGTCCTTGACGACCGATCCGGTGGCGCCCATCAGGCGCATGTTGCGGATGGCGCGGCGCATGATGCGGCGCAGCACATAGCCGCGGCCCTCGTTGCCGGGGGTGACGCCGTCGCCGATGAGCATCACCGACGTACGGATGTGGTCGGCGACGACGCGGAGCGAGACGTCGGTGCCCTGCTCGGCGCCGTAGCGCACGCCGGTCAGCTCGGTGGCCTTGTCCATGACGACGCGCAGGGTGTCGGTCTCGTACATGTTCTGTACGCCCTGCAGGATCATCGCCAGGCGTTCGAGGCCGAGACCGGTGTCGATGTTCTTCGACGGCAGGTCCCCGAGGATCGGGAAGTCCTCCTTGCCGTCGCCGGCGCCGCGCTCGTACTGCATGAAGACCAGGTTCCAGATCTCCACGTAGCGCTCGTCGTTGACGGCCGGGCCGCCCTCGACGCCGAACTCGGGGCCGCGGTCGTAGTTGATCTCGGAGCAGGGGCCGCAGGGTCCGGGGACGCCCATGGACCAGAAGTTGTCCTTCTTGCCCAGGCGCTGGATGCGCTCGGCCGGGACGCCGATCTTGTCGCGCCAGATCTGCTCGGCCTCGTCGTCGTCGAGGTAGACGGTGATCCAGAGCTTCTCGGGGTCGAGGCCGTAGCCGCCGTCCTCGACGGAGTTGGTCAGCGCCTCCCAGGCGAGCTGGATGGCGCCTTCCTTGAAGTAGTCCCCGAAGGAGAAGTTGCCGCACATCTGGAAGAAGGTGCCGTGGCGGGTCGTCTTGCCGACCTCTTCGATGTCCGGCGTACGCACGCACTTCTGCACGCTGGTGACGCGCGGGGCGGGCGGCTTGACCTCGCCGAGGAAGTACGGCTTGAAGGGGACCATGCCCGCGGGGACCAGCAGCAGAGTCGGGTCGTCCGCGATGAGCGACGCCGAAGGCACGGCGGTGTGACCGCGCTCCTCGAAGAAGCTCAGCCAGCGGCGGCGGATTTCAGCCGACTCCATCAGTGGTCCTCATTCCGGTTGTTCGTTTTGTAGGGAAGCGTGCGGTACGTGTTCGCGGGCTCGGCCGCTTCGACGGCGAAGTGCCGCTGTACGGGAAGGTCGGGGTCTACCGGTGCGTCCAGGCCCAGGGCGCCGCCCAGTTCGGCTTCGCGGCGGACCATGCCCTCCCGTACGTCGAGGGCGAAGTCCTTGAGCTTGTGACCGGCCTCGACCGCCTTGTCCGCGGCCTGCGCCGCGAGGCTTTCGGGGGTCAGCTGCTTGAGCTTGCGGTTGACCTTGGTGGTGGCCCACACGCCGGCGGCTGCGCCGGCGGTGAACCAGAACGTGCGGCGGAACATCGCTGGATCAGTCCTTCTGTCCGCGGGCGTTTCGGCGTTCGCGCCTGCGTCCGCGCGCCGAGGGTACGGTCCGGCCGACGATCACCGTGCGGCGGGCGGAGCCACGGCCCCGTGCCGGTTCCGGTTCGGGCTCGGGCGTGGTGCGGCGGCCGAGGGCCTGCCGTACGCCGTAGCCGAAGGCGGCGACCTTGACGAGGGGGCCGCCGAACGTGGAGGCGACGGTGGTGGAGAGCGCCGAGGCGTTGGAGGTGACTTCCTGGACGTCGCTCGCGATGGCGTCGACCTTGTCCAGCTGGGTCTGCGCGGAGCGCACCGTCGCCGAGGCGTCGGCCAGCAGCGGAACGGCCTGGTCGGTCACGTCCGCCACCAGCTTGGTGGTCGCCCTGAGCGTCTGGGCGAGCCTCACCAGCACCACGGCGAGGAACGAGACCAGGATCGCCCAGAAGACGGCCACGAGGATCCCGGCCACCTCTCCACCGGACACTGTGCACCGCTCTCTGCTCGTCGCTCGGGCCCTACCGGGCCTTGTCCCACGAGCCTATCGCGCCGCGCATCTCCTCCCCTACCGCATTCCCCGCGGGCCGGGCGGGAGTTGCCCGACGAGATTGTACGGAGAGCTTTCAAGCCAGTACTCTGCGTGTTTCATGCGACGCCTGCAGGACCCCTCCCCCCATCCCGATGATCCGGACGCCCGCGCCGCGGCCGCGCCCGGCAACCTCCCGGCCGAACTGAACACGTTCGTGGGACGTGAGGACGAACTGGCCGAGCTGGGCGAGCTGCTGGAAAAGTCCCGGCTCGTCACCGTCTCCGGGGTGGCGGGCGTGGGCAAGACCCGGTGCGTGATCCGGGTCGCCGCCCTCCGGGAGAAACGGTACTGCGACGGGGTCCTGCTGGCCGAGCTGTCCGCCGTACGCCATCCCGACCTGCTGGAACACGCCCTGGTCGACGCACTGGGCCTGACCGACCACACCAGCAGGCCGCCACGCGCCGTCCTCGTCGAACACCTCTCCGAGCGCCGGACGCTGCTGGTGATCGACGGCTTCGAGCACCTCGTCGACGCCTGCGCCGACCTCGTCACCGAACTGCTGCGCCGGGCTCCGCGCCTCCAGGTGCTCGCGGCCGGGCGCTGCCCGCTCCGGGTGGACGGGGAACGGACGTACCCGCTCGCCCCGATGTCCGACGGGGACGCGGTGGAGCTCTTCACCGAACGGGCGCGCGGGGTGCGGCCGGGCTGGCAGCCGACGGCGGGCGAGCGGACGGCCGTGCTGGACCTCTGCCGCCGCCTCGACGGAATCCCGCTGGCCCTGGAGCTGGCGGCCGGGCGGCTGCGCGCCCTCTCGGTGGAGCAGGTGCTCCTGCGGCTGGACGACCGGTTCCGGCTGTTGACCGGCGGCCGTCGCGGCGCGCCGCCGCGCCACCAGACGCTGCGTACGGCGATCGGCTGGAGCCATGAGCTGTGCACGCCCGAGCAGCGGCTGCTGTGGGCGCGGCTGTCGGTGTTCGCCGGGCAGTTCGACCTGGAGGCCGCGGAGTACATCTGCGGCGGGGCGGATCTGCCGGCCGACGCGGTGCTCGATGTGCTGGACGAGCTGCTCGCCCAGTCGGTGGTGGAGCGCGAGGACGGGCCGGCCGGTGCCCGCTACCGGCTGCTGGACACGGTCAGCGAGTACGGGGCGCAGTGGCTGGCGGCCACCGGCGACGCCCAGCGGCTGCGGCGACGGCACCGGGACTGGTTCCTGGGGCTCGCGACCTGGTGCGAGCTGGACTGGTTCAGTCCGCGCCAGGCGGAGGTGGCGGCGCGGATCGACAGCGAGCTGCCCAATCTCCGCCGGGCGATGGAATGTTCGATGGAGAGCCCCGACGAGGTGCATCTGGCGCAGCATCTGGCGGGCACCCTGTGGTTCTACTGGGCGGGCTGCGGCCGGCTGTCCGAGGGGCGGCACTGGCTGGACCACGTCCTGGAGGAGCCGACGCCGCACGATGCCGCACGGCTGAAGGTGCTGTGGGTGCTGGGCTATGTGGCGGTGCTGCAGGGCGACGCGGTCGGCGCGATCTCGGCGCTCCAGGAGTGCCGGGAGGAGGCCGAGCGCTCCGGGGACGCGACGGCGCTGGCGTACGCGGTGCACCGCACGGGGTGTCTGGCGATCGTGACGGACGACATGGAGCGGGCCGAGGAGCTGCTCCGCGACGCGCTCGGCCGGTACCGCGAGGTCGGCGAGCTGAACAGCAATGTGCTGATGGCGCAGGTCGAGCTGGCCATGGCGGTGGCGTTCCTCGGCGATCTGGAAGCGGCGGCGGTGATCTGCGACGAGGTCCGGGAGATCTGCGAGGACCACGGGGAGCGGTGGGCGCTGGCGTACGCGCTGTACGTCCTGGCGTACGCGGCGCTGCGGCGGGGGCGGCCGGCCCGGGCGCGGCAGATGCTCGGGGAGTGCCTGACGATCGGCCGGACCTTCAACGATCTGCTGGGCACGGTGCTGTCGCTGGAGCTGCTGGCCCTGGTGACGGTGGTGGAGGGGGACGCCGGGGAGGCCGCCGTGCTCCAGGGCGCGGCGGAGGGCATCTGGCCGTCGGTGGGTCTGCAGCTGTTCGGCTCGGCGTTCTACGGGCGGCCGCGGGCGGAGTGCGAGGAGCAGGCGCGCCGGGAGCTGGGGAACGCGGCGTACGAGGAGGGGCTGCGGGCGGGCCGGCGGCTGGATCCGGACACCGCGGTGGCCCGGGCGCTGGCGGGCGGTCCGGGCTCGGCGTTGGACACGCCGGGCGCGGGCGGGGTGCCGGGCGGGCCCGGGGGAACTCGAAGGCCCGCCGCCTCCCGGATGACAGGGAGGGGCGGGCCGGAGCGCTGGTGAGAGCGGCTACGCCTGGATCAGCGGGCGTAGTACTCGACGACGAGCTGCTCGTCGCAGATCACCGGGATCTCCTTGCGGTTCGGGTCCCGGTCCAGGCGGAAGGCCAGGGCCTTCAGGTTCACCTGGAGGTAGCGCGGGGTCTCACCGTCGGTGTCGTAACCACCCTCGCGGGCCACCTGGAAGGGGACCTTGGAGCGGCTGCGCTCGCGGACCTGGACGACGTCGTCGGGGCGCACGCGGAAGGACGGCTTGTCGACCTTGCCACCGTTGACCTCGATGTGGCCGTGGACGACCATCTGGCGGGCCTGGTAGATGGTGCGGGCGATGCCCGAACGCAGGACCAGGGCGTCGAGGCGACGCTCGAGCTCGACGACCAGCGCCTCGCCCGTCTTGCCTTCGGCCTTCTTGGCGCGGTCGTAGGCGCGCGCCATCTGGCGCTCGCTGATGTCGTACTGCGCACGCAGGCGCTGCTTCTCCAGCAGACGGACCTTGTAGTCCGAGTTCTGCTTGCGGCCACGGCCGTGCTCGCCCGGCGGGTACGGACGAGCTTCGAAGTACTTGACAGCCTTCGGCGTCAGGGCGATGCCGAGAGCACGCGACTTCTTGACCTTGGGACGCGACTGGTTAGGCACGTTCTCCAGACCTCCGTTGTAGGTTAGGTTAGGCTTACCTTACTCAAGGAGATCGCATGTCTCGCCCTGGGAACACCACTCACGTCACGGACAGCACAGACAGCGGCAGCACACCAGAAGGTGCTGCTACGACGGAAGGCCGATCTGATCGTGGTCAGCCGCGTCCCAGCGGGCTTGAAAACACTCGGATGCCGTCAGCAGCCGAGCGCACACGAACTCTCGTACAGAGTACCTGCTCCGCGCTGCTCGTCGTACCGGGGCTCGATCTGGCCCGTGCGGAGCCACTGGTTCCGGACAGCAGGAGCGTGGGACCCGAGGGCGATCTGTTCCTCGAATTCCCCGCGGATTCCCCGGCGGTCCGGGCCGCGACGCACGCGCAGGGCGACGATCTGACCGCCGTGCTGGAGATCACGGACGTCGCTCCGGTCTCCGTACCGCACCGGATCCGCGGCCGCGCGTGGGTCTCCGGCTGGCTCACCTCCGTGCCCGGTATCGCCGAGCCCGGCCGGATGATGCTGCGCCTGGAGTTCGGCGAGGCGTACGTGGACGACCTCTGGGGCGCCGAGGACATCGAGGCGGAGGACTTCCGGGACGCGGCCCCCGACCCGCTGGCCTTCCACGAGGCGGAGCTGCTCCAGCATCTGCACTCCGCCCACGACGAGCAGATGCGCACCCTGTGCGGACTGCTGGGCGAGCGCACCGCCCGCGCCTGCTCCTCGCACCAGCCCAGGGCCGTGCCGGTCGCGCTGGACCGCTTCGGGCTGCGGGTCCGCTTCGTCGAGGGCCAGGGGTCCTGCTTCGACGCCCGCTTCGAATTCCCGGAGCCGGTGCGCGACGTCACCGAGCTGCGCCGGGCGATGCACACCCTCTTCGAGGCGGCCGCGTCCTGACCGGGCGGCTTGAAGACCCCTACGTCTGCTCGCCGCTCTCGCCGGAGCGGCCCAGGCGTTCGCGGACCCGCTCGACGACGTCCGCGTACCGCGCCTCGGCGCCGTAGCGGGTGGGGGTGTAGTACTGCCGGTCGCGGACCGCGTCCGGGGCGTACTGCTGGGCGGCGATGCCGCCCTGCACGTCGTGCGGATAGACATAGCCCTGGGCATGGCCGAGCTTGGCCGCGCCCTTGTAGTGACCGTCGCGCAGATGGGCCGGGACGGGGCCCGCGAGCCCCTTGCGGACATCCTCCTGCGCCGCGGAGATCGCCAGCGTCGCCGCGTTGGACTTGGGCGCGAGCGCCAGCGCGATGGTGGCGTGGCTGAGGGTGAGCGCGGCCTCCGGGAAACCGATCATGGCCACAGCCTGGGCGGCGGCCACGGCGGTCGGCAGCGCGGTGGGATCGGCCAGGCCGATGTCCTCGCTGGCCGAGATCATCAGCCGCCGGGCGATGAACCGCGGGTCCTCCCCCGCCTCGATCATCCGGGCCAGGTAGTGCAGAGCGGCGTCCACGTCGGAGCCGCGGATCGACTTGATGAGCGCGCTGGCCACGTCGTAGTGCTGGTCGCCGTCGCGGTCGTACTTCACGGCGGCGCGGTCGACGGTCGCCTCGACCGTCTCCAGGGTGATCTCCGCCTCCCCCGTGGCGATGGCCGCGCCCGCCGCGGCCTCCAGCGCCGTCAGGGCCCGGCGCGCGTCGCCGCCCGCGATGCGCAGGAGATGGGCCTCCGCGTCTTCGGGCAGGGCGACGGCTCCGCCGAGCCCGCGCTCGTCGGTGAGCGCCCGGCGCAGCAGATCGCGCAGATCGTCGTCGGTGAGCGGCTCCAGGGTGAGGAGCAGGGAGCGCGAGAGCAGCGGGGAGATGATCGAGAAGTACGGATTCTCCGTGGTGGCGGCGATGAGCGTCACCCAGCGGTTCTCCACGGCGGGCAGCAGGGAGTCCTGCTGGGCCTTGGAGAAGCGATGGATCTCGTCCAGGAAGAGGACGGTCTCCTTGCCGAAGCCACCGGTGGCGCGGCGCGCGCTCTCGATGACGGCCCGGACCTCCTTGACGCCCGCGGTGATCGCGGAGAGCTCCACGAAGCGCTTGTTGGTCGCCTTGCTGACCACGTACGCCAGGGTCGTCTTGCCGGTGCCGGGCGGGCCCCACAGGATCACCGACGACGCCCCGGCCGGACCGCCGCTCCCCTCGACGAGCCGGCGCAGCGGCGAGCCCGGCTTCAGCAGATGCTGCTGGCCGACGACCTCGTCGAGGATGCGCGGACGCATCCGGACAGCGAGGGGGCTGCTGGACGGGTCCTTCTCCTGGCGGTCTTCGGCGGCTGCGGTAAAGAGGTCGGGCTCCACGTCATGAAGCCTAAGCGACCCCACTGACAGCGCCGCCGCGGGCAGACCGCCCACGAGATCGGTAGGGGGCCGTCAGCTGGTCCAGAAGTCCCACCAGCGGGTCAGGATCAGCATGCCGATGATCCCGATCCACATCACCGGGAGCACCCAGGGGAACTCGGTGAGCCCGCTGCGCAGCCAGGCCGGGGCCGGGAGGATGCGGTGCTTGACGTTGTGCGTGGTCACGTAGCAGAACATGACGATGGTGGCGACCCAGGCCAGGCAGCACCACAGGCAGAGCGAGTTGATGTTGTAGAGCGACTGGTACTGGAGCCAGGTGCAGAAGCCGACGCCGAACAGCGTGCCGGCGTTCAGCCCCAGCCAGAACCAGCTGCGGTAGCGGGCGCCGGCGAGCAGGCCCATGCCGATCGCGATGACCATGCCGTACGTGACCAGGCCCAGCATCGGGTTGGGGAACCCGAACGCCGAGGCCTGCTCGCTCTTCATGATGTTGCCGCAGGCGACGACGGGGTTGAGGCTGCAGCCGGGGGTGAAGGAGGGGTCCTCCAGCAGCTTGAACTTGTCGATCGTGATGACCCAGGAGGCCAGCAGTCCGGCCGCGCCGGTGATCACCAGAAGCAGGGCGAGACCGCGTCCGGCCCCGAAGGTGCGCTTGCCGCCGCCCTCGTCCTGGTCGGAGGAGAGGTCGTGGTCTACCGCAGCAGTCGTCATATCGCCGTTCCGTCACCGAGTGGTCAGCCGGGCAAGGTCATTGTGCCGCACCCCTGTCCGGGTCAACCGTTCGATGGACATAAAGGTGTACGTCCGGTGGGCAGCGGATCGTCGCTCCCACGGGATGCTCGGACCCATGACGGAACTCGTGGTGAACGTGCGCGGACTGCGCAAGCGATACGGCGGTGTGACCGCGCTGGACGGCCTGGACCTGGGCATCCGGCGCGGCGAGGTGTGCGGACTGCTCGGCCCGAACGGCGCCGGGAAGAGCACCTGCGTGGGCGTGCTCCAGGGGCAGCGGGACCGGGACGGCGGCAGCGTGGAGGTCCTCGGCGTCGACCCCGCGACGGCCGACCGCCGTCAACGCTCCCGGGTCGGGATCGTCTGGCAGGATGAATCCACGCCCGCCGAGTTGACGGTACGGGAGACGGTCCGGCACTTCGCCCGCTACTACCCGCACCCGCGCGACCCCGACGAGACCATCGCCCTGGTCGGTCTGGAGGCCAAGGCGGGATCCCGGACCAAGGCCCTCTCGGGTGGTCAGCGCCGACGCCTCGATGTGGCGCTCGGGGTGATCGGCTCCCCCGAACTCCTCCTGCTCGACGAGCCGACCACCGGTTTCGATCCGGCGGCCCGGCGGCAGTTCTGGGAGCTGATCCGGCTGCTCGCGGACGGCGGCACCACCATCCTCCTCACCACGCACTATCTGGAGGAGGCCGAGGCGCTCGCCGACCGGCTCGTGGTCGTCGCCGCGGGCGCCGCGGTCGCCGAGGGAACTCCCGGGGAGCTACGGGCCCGGTACGGCACACACGCCACGGTCCGGTGGACGGGGCCCGACGGATCGCCGCGCTCCGAGGAGACCGGGACGCCGACCCGTACGGTCACCGCGCTCGCCGACCGCTTCGGCGGCGAGGTCCCGGGGCTGCTGGTCACCCGGCCCACGCTCGAAGACGTCTATCTGCGGCTCACCGGACAGTCGGAGGCCGTCCGATGACCGCCCCGGACACCACCGGACTGCCCGGTGCGTGGCGCCTGGGTCTGCTGCGCGGCGGTCTGGAACTGAAGCAGTTCTTCCGCCTGCGCGACCAGGTCGTCTTCTCGCTCGCCTTCCCCGTCGTCCTGCTGGTGCTGCTCGCCTCGATCTTCGGCGGTGAGGTGGCGGACGGCGAGGTCCCCGTCTCGCAGATCTATGTGGCCGCGATGCTCGGGGCGGGCATCATGGCGACCAGCTTCCAGTCGCTCGGCATCTCCATCGCGATCGAGCGCGACGAGCGGCTGCTGCGCCGGCTGATCTCCACACCGATGCCGCCCGCCGCCTACTTCCTGGGGAAGGTGTGGCTGGTCCTGGTCACCGGGGCCCTGGAGGCGGCCGTCCTGCTGGCGGTCGGGGTGGGACTGTACGATCTTGAGCTGCCCAGGGACGTGTCCACCTGGCTGACGTTCGGCTGGATCTTCCTGCTCGGGACGGCGGCCTGCGCGCTGCTCGGCATCGCGATCAGCAGCCTGCCCGGGTCGGGCCGGAGCGCGGGCTCGGTGGTCATCCTGCCGTTCCTGGTGCTCCAGTTCATCTCCGGCGTCTACATCCCGGCGAGCGAACTCCCGGACTGGATGCTGAACATCGGCGCCCTGTTCCCGCTGAAGTGGATGTGCCAGGGCTTTCGCGGGGTCTTTCTGCCCGAGTCGGCCGCCGTGCTGGAGCAGGCGGGCGGCTGGGAGTTCGGACGGATCGCCCTGGTGCTGGGCGCGTGGTGCATCGGAGGATTGCTGCTGTGTCTGCTGACGTTCCGCTGGAAGAGCCGGCGCGACGGCTGACCGGAGCGGGCGGGGCTCGTGACTCCGACGTCTGGGTCCGGTCGCTGCCTCCCTGGGACGGGTATTTCGCCGTGGTCTGGGCGGTCACCCTCGCCGTGGTGCTCGGGGCCGCCGAACCGTCGTGGCCGGTCCGTGTGACGGCTGCCGCGATCGTGGCGCTGAATCTGCCGTGGTACGTCCTGGTCGGCCGGCCGGCCATGCTGGACGACAGCGGGTCCGAGGGGCCGGCCCGCCGCTACGTGGTGGGGGCGCTGCTGCTCTTCCTGCCCACCGCGATGCTGGTCGGCGAGACGCAGCTCGTCACGTTCGCGCTGGCCCCGCAGTGCTTCATGCTGCTGCGGCTGCGGGACGCGCTGTGGGTGCTCGGCGGCATGGGCGCGGTGCCGTTCGTCGGCTGGACGCTGCTGTGGCATCCGACGGCGGGCGAGAGTGCGTTCCGGCTGCTGCTGGCGGTGGCGACCTTCGCGTTCAGCGCGTTCCTGGGCCGGTGGACGACGCGGATCATCGCCCAGAGCCGCGGCCGGGCCGCGCTGATCGCCGAGTTGGAGGCGGGCCGCGAGGAGATCGCCCGGCTGTCCACGGCGCACGGGGCGCTGGCGGAGCGGGAACGGATGTCGCGGGAGATCCACGACACGCTGGCCCAGGGCTTCACCAGCCTGCTGATGCTCTCCCAGGCCGTCGAGTCCGAGCTCGACCACGATCTGCCGCAGGCCCGGCTCCATGTGGCGCTGATGACCCGGACCGCGCGGGAGAACCTCGCCGAGGCACGGGCGCTGGTGGCCGGTGGCTCTCCGGCCGATCTGGCCGGCAACTCGCTGGCGGACGCCCTGAACCGGCTGACCGACCGGCACACCGCGCAGACCGGTGCCCCGGCCCGGCTGACGGTGGCCGGCGGCGTCCGCCCGCTGCCGACCGCGTACGAGGTCGTCGTCCTGCGCGCCTGCCAGGAGTCCCTCGCCAACACCCGTAAACACGCGGGCCCGTCCGTCCCGGTGACCGTCGTGCTGACGTACGCCTCCGACGCCCTGACCCTTTCCGTACGGGACGAGGGGTGCGGCTTCGACCCCCGGGCGCCGCGCGAGGGCTACGGTCTCGACGGCGTACGGGCCAGGGCCGAGGAGGCGGGCGGCGGCGCGGCGATCCGCAGTGCGCCGGGCGCCGGGACCTCCGTGACCGTGACCCTGCCGCTGCCCCCGGCCGCCCCGTCCGCGGGCGCCACCCGCGCCCCCTAGAAGGAGTTTGTGATGATCCGAGTCCTGCTGGCCGACGACCACCCCGTCGTACGGGAGGGGCTGCGCGGGATGCTGGACGCCGAGCCGGACCTCGATGTGGTGGGTGAGGCGTCCAGCGGTCCGCGCGCCGAGGCGCTCTGCGCCGAACTGCTGCCGGACATCGTGCTGATGGACCTGCGGATGCCGGGCGGCGGAGGCGTCGAGTCGATCCGCCGGATCCGGGCGGCCGGGCTGCCGTGCCGGGTCGTCGTGCTGACCACGTACGAGAGCGACAGCGACATCCTGCGCGCGGTGGAGGCCGGCGCGTCCGGTTATCTGCTCAAGGACCTGGGCCGGGCGGAGCTGGCGGACGCGATCCGGGCCGCGGCCCGGGGCGAGACCGTGCTCGCGCCGACGGTGGCGACCCGGCTGGTGGACCAGTTGCGCGAAGCCCCGGAGGTGCCCCGGCTCTCGGAGCGCGAGACGCAGGTGCTGCGGCTGGTGGCGGAGGGGTGCACCAACGCGGAGATCGGGCGGCGGCTGTTCATCGGCGAGTCGACGGTGAAGACCCATCTGCTGCGGGTCTTCGGCAAGCTGGGCGTCGGCGACCGGACCGCCGCGGTGACCGGGGCGATGCGCCACGGGCTGCTGTGAGCGGACGGAAAAGGCGCGGGCGGCAGGATCTGGAGTCCTGCCGCCCGCGCCCCGTTCACGGCTCTGTCAGCCGAGGCGCTTCGCCAGCTCGGCCGCGACCTCGGTCAGCGGCACCGCGTTCTGCTCGCCGGACTCCATGTCCTTGAGCTGGACGACGCCCTCGGCGAGATCGCGCTCGCCCGCCACCAGGGTGTAGCGCGCGCCCGAGCGGTTGGCGCTCTTCATCGCGCCCTTCAGCCCGCGGCCGCCGAACGCGAAGTCGGCGGCGATCCCCGCGCGGCGCAGCCCGGTGACGACGCCGAACAGCACCCGGCGGGCCTCCTCGCCGAGCGGGACCGCGTACACGCTGGTGGTGTAGGGCAGGTCGAGCTCGATGCCCTCGGCCTCCAGCGCGAGGACCGTGCGGTCCACGCCGAGCGCCCAGCCGACGGACGGCAGCTCGGGGCCGCCGATCATCTCGGACAGTCCGTCGTAGCGGCCGCCGCCGCCCACCGCGGACTGGGCGCCGAGACCGTCGTGGACGAACTCGAAGGTGGTGCGGGTGTAGTAGTCGAGGCCGCGCACCAGCTTCTCGTCGTCCTCGAAGACCACGCCCGCGGCCGTGAGGAGCGCCCGGACCTCCTCGTGGTACGCCTTGCACGCGTCGCAGAGGTAGTCGCGGAGCTTCGGGGCGTCGGTGAGCTGCTTCTGTACGTCGGCCCGCTTGTCGTCCAGGACGCGCAGCGGGTTGATCTCGATGCGGCGGCGGGTCTCCTCGTCGAGATCGAGGTCGCGCAGGAAGGTCTGGAGCGCCTCGCGGTAGACCGGGCGGCACTCCTTGTCGCCCAGCGAGTTCAGCAGGATGCGGAACTGCCGCAGGCCCAGCGAGCGGTACGCCTGGTCGGCGAGGATGATCAGCTCGGCGTCCAGGACCGGGTCCTCGGTGCCGATGGCCTCGGCGCCGACCTGCGAGAAGTGGCGGTAGCGGCCCGCCTGCGGGCGCTCGTAACGGTAGTACGAGCCGGAATACCAGAGCTTGACGGGGAGGTTGCCCGCCTTGTGGAGGTTGGCCTCCAGGGCCGCGCGCAGCACGGAAGCGGTGCCCTCGGGACGCAGCGCCAGCTGGTCGCCGCCCTTGGTGGTGAGGGTGTACATCTCCTTGGTGACGATGTCGGTGGACTCGCCGACACCGCGCGCGAAGAGCTCGACGTTCTCGAAGCCGGGCGTCTCGATGTAGCCGTAGCCGGAGTCGCGCAGCGGGGCCGCGATGGCCTCGCGCACCGCGAGGAACGTCGCGGAGCGGGGCGGGGTCAGGTCGTACGTGCCCTTGGGGGCCTGGAAGGTGCTCACGTTTACGTCTCTCGTTTACATTCCTCGGCGCGGCGCCGCGTCCAGACCGTTCAGGAACGGGTTGGAGGCGCGCTCGCGGCCGATGGTCGTCTGGGGGCCGTGGCCGGACAGCACCACGGTCGAGTCGTCGAGCGGCAGGCACACACGGGCCAGCGACTCGAGCAGCTCGGCGTGGTCGCCGCCGGGCAGGTCGGTGCGTCCGACGGAGCCGGCGAAGAGCAGGTCGCCCGAGAAGAGGACCGGCGGAATGTCCGCGGCCTCGGGCATCCCGAACGTCACCGACCCCTTGGTATGGCCGGGCGCGTGCGAGACGCCGAACTCCAGACCGGCCAGGGTCAGCTTCGAGCCGTCGGCCAGCTCCTTGACGTCGTCCGGCTCCCCCACGGTCAGCTCGCCCATGAGCGGCATCCCGATCGAGCGCCCGAGCGCCTTCCCCGGGTCGCTCATCATGTAGCGGTCCTCGGGGTGGATCCAGGCGGGGACGTCGTGGGCGCCGCAGACGGGGACGACCGAGGCGACATGGTCGATGTGGCCGTGGGTGAGCACGACGGCGACGGGCTTGAGCCGATGCTTCTTCAGCGCTTCCTCGACGCCCTGGGCGGCCTGGTGGCCCGGGTCGATGATCACGCACTCCTCACCGGCGGCGGGGGCGACCAGGTAGCAATTGGTCCCCCAGGCCCCGGCGGGGAACCCGGCAATGAGCACGATCGTCCTTAATGTTCGTCCGGAGGATGCGGCCGCAGCGAAGGATGCAGCAGATCAGAGCCTACCGGCGCTCCTCATGACACAGGTAACCCATATACGGTACGGGCAACTCAGGCCCTCATTTCACGACGTAACAAGGAGCCCAACCGGTGTCCAGCAGCGAACAGCGGCGGCGGCAGCTCGCCCGGGAAAAGTTCGAGCGCCAGCAGAAGCGCCGGGAGGAGGCCCGCCGCAGGACCAGGCGCATCACCGCGATCGTCGCGGCCTCGGTGGCCGTGGTCGCCGTCGTGGGCGTGAGCGCGTTCGTCGTATCGGGCAAGGACGACGACAAGGACAAGAAGACCGAGGCCGCCTCCAGCCAGAGCCCCGCTCCGGAGCCTTCGGAGAGCGAGAGCAAGGCTCCCACGCCTCCGATGAAGATCGACAAAAAGGCGAAGTACACGATGTCGCTCAAGACGAGCCAGGGCGACATCGCGTTCTCGATGGACGCGGCGAAGACCCCGGAGACGACGAACTCCTTCAAGGCGCTCGCCGACAAGGGCTACTTCGACGCCACCAAGTGCCACCGGCTGACCACCCAGGGCATCTTCGTGCTCCAGTGCGGCGACCCGAAGGGCGACGGCACCGGCGGCCCGGGCTACAACATCCCGGACGAGAACCTGGACGCGCTCGGCAAGGCGGGCGCCGACGGCACGGTGTCCTTCCCTCCGGGCACGGTGGCGATGGCCAATACCGGCCAGCCCGGCACCGGCGGCAGCCAGTTCTTCCTGGTCTACAAGGAGACGAAGCTCCCGCCCACCTACACCCCGTTCGGCACGATGGACGACGCCTCGCTGAAGGCGGTCCAGAAGGTCGGCGAGGCCGGTGTCGAGGGCGGCGCGGGCGACGGCGCCCCGAAGAAGGCCGTGACGATCGAGAAGGCTTCGGTCGAGAAGGACTGAACCGGCGGGACGGAAGCGGCAGGACGGCGACCGGCCGGGCGGCCACCGGCGGGGCGGGGAGCCGCCCCGGGCCGGAGCGGAGAATTTCGGCCGCGCTGAGTGCGGACAGCCGGGTGGCCGGTCGCCTAGATTGGCGTTGTGCAGGGCGGGCGAGGCCCGCCCCAGGAAACTGTGGACGATGCCCGGGGGGCGAACCCCCTCGCAGGTATCAGGTGGAGGAGGCGCTGTGAGCAGCGACCCGTGGGGCCGCGTCGATGAGACGGGCACCGTGTACGTGCGTACAGCCGACGGCGAGCAGGTCGTCGGATCGTGGCAGGCCGGTTCCCCCGAGGAGGCTCTGGCCTATTTCGAGCGCAAGTACGACGGCATTGTGGTCGAGATCGGCCTCCTCGAACGGCGGGTGAAGACCACCGACCTGTCGGCCAAGGACGCGACGACGGCGATCGACCATCTGCGGCAGCAGGTCGACGAGCACCACGCGGTGGGCGACCTCGACGCGCTGCGCAAGCGGCTGGACGCGCTCGTCTCGACGGTCGAGGCGCGCCGCGAGGAGCGCAAGGTCCTCAAGGCCAAGCAGACCGACGAGGCCAAGCAGGCCAAGGAGGCTCTGGTCGCCGAGGCGGAGGAGCTGGCGCAGAGCGAGCAGTGGCGGTCGGCCGGTGAGCGGCTGCGGGCGCTGGTGGACACCTGGAAGGGTCTCCCCCGCCTCGACCGCAAGTCGGACGACGAGCTGTGGCACCGCTTCTCGCACGCCCGATCGGCGTTCTCCAAGCGGCGCAAGGCGCACTTCGCCGCGCTGGACGCCCAGCGCGAGGACGCCCGCAAGGCCAAGGAGAAGCTGGTCACCGAGGCCGAGGCGCTGTCCGGCTCCACGGACTGGGTGACCACGGCCGCGCGCTACCGCGACCTGATGACCGAGTGGAAGGCGGCGGGCCGCGCCCAGCGCGAGGCCGAGGACGACCTGTGGAACCGCTTCCGCGGCGCCCAGGACGTCTTCTTCGCCGCCCGCGGCGAGGTCTTCGCCGAGCGGGACGCCGAGCAGGGCGAGAACCTCAAGCTCAAGGAGGAGCTCGCCGCCGAGGCCGAGAAGCTGGTGCCGGTGAAGGACCTCAAGGCGGCCCGGGCCGCGTTCCGGTCCATCAACGAGCGCTGGGAGGCCATCGGGCACGTACCGCGTGACGCCCGCCCGAAGGTCGAGGGCCGGATGCAGGCGGTGGAGCGGGCGCTCCAGGAGTCCGAGGAGTCCGAGTGGCGCCGGACGAACCCGGAGGCGCGGGCCCGCGCCGCAGGTCTGACCGGTCAGCTCCAGGCCGCCGTGGACAAGCTGCGCGGCCAGATCGACACGGCGCGTGCCCAGGGCAACAACGCCCGTGCGGACAAGCTGGCCAAGGAGCTGGAGGGCCGGCAGGCGCTGCTGGACCAGGCGCTGAAGGGCCTGGAGGAGTTCGGCGGCTGATCACGGCTGTCAGAAGGCCCCGGTACGCGATGCGTACCGGGGCCTTTCCGTTGCCGCTGTTACGGCCTGCGGGCCGAAGTGACCCGGTAGACGTCGTAGACGCCCTCCACGCCGCGTACGGCCTTCAGGACGTGGCCCAGGTGCTTGGGGTCGCCCATCTCGAAGGTGAAGCGCGAGGTGGCCACCCGGTCGCGGGAGGTCTGGACGGCCGCCGAGAGGATGTTGACGTGCTGGTCGGAGAGGATCCGGGTGACGTCGGAGAGCAGCCGGGAGCGGTCCAGCGCCTCGACCTGGATGGCGACCAGGAAGACCGAGGACTGCGTGGGGGCCCACTCGACTTCCAGGATCCGTTCGGGCTGCTGCGAGAGCGATTCCACGTTGACGCAGTCGGCGCGGTGCACGGAGACGCCGCTGCCCCGGGTGACGAAGCCGATGATCGGGTCGCCGGGAACGGGCGTACAACAGCGGGCCAGCTTGACCCAGACGTCCTCGACGCCCTTGACGACGACGCCGGGGTCCGCGTTGGCACGGCGCTTGCTGCGGCCACCGTGCGAGGGCGGGGTGGACTCGGCGAGGTCCTCGTTGGCCTCGTCGTGGCCGCCGAGCGCCTGCACCAGCTTCTGCACGACGCCGGCGGCGGCGACATGGCCCTCGCCGATCGCCGCGTACAGCGAGGAGATGTCCGGGTAGCGCATCTCATGGGCGAGGGTGACCAGCGAGTCGCCGGTGAGGATGCGCTGGATCGGCAGGTTCTGCTTGCGCATGGCGCGCGCGATGGCGTCCTTGCCCTGCTCGATGGCCTCGTCGCGGCGCTCCTTGGAGAACCAGGCGCGGATCTTGTTGCGGGCGCGCGGCGACTTGACGAAGCCGAGCCAGTCCCGGGAGGGTCCGGCGCCGGCCGCCTTGGAGGTGAAGACCTCGACCAGATCGCCGTTGTCGAGCGTCGATTCGAGCGGGACGAGCCGCCCGTTGACGCGTGCTCCTATGGTCCGGTGGCCGACCTCGGTGTGGACGGCGTACGCGAAGTCGACGGGGGTCGCGCCGGCGGGCAGCGCTATCACGTCGCCCTTCGGCGTGAAGACGAAGACCTCGTTGCGCGAGAGGTCGAAGCGCAGGGACTCCAGGAACTCGCTGGGGTCCTCGGTCTCCTTCTGCCAGTCCAGGAGCTGGCGCAGCCACGCCATGTCGTTGACGGTGTCCTGGCCGCGGCCGGTGTTCTTGGGGATGTCGGTGCGCACCTTGGAGGCGCCCGCGACGGCCTCCTGCTTGTACTTCCAGTGCGCGGCGATGCCGTACTCGGCGCGGCGGTGCATGTCGAACGTACGGATCTGGAGCTCGACGGGCTTGCCGCTGGGACCGATCACCGTGGTGTGCAGTGACTGGTACATGTTGAACTTCGGCATCGCGATGTAGTCCTTGAACCGCCCGGGCACCGGGTTCCACCGGGCGTGGACGGTGCCGAGCGCCGCGTAGCAGTCGCGGACGGTGTCGACGAGGACGCGGATGCCGACCAGGTCGTAGATCTCGGCGAAGTCGCGGCCTCGCACGATCATCTTCTGGTAGACGCTGTAGTAGTGCTTGGGGCGGCCGGTGACGGTGGCCTTGATGCGGGCGGCGCGCAGGTCGGACTGGACCTCGTCGGTCACTATGGCGAGGTATTCGTCGCGCTTGGGGGCCCGCTCGGCGACGAGGCGGACGATCTCGTCGTACATCTTGGGGTAGAGGATCGCGAAGGCGAGGTCCTCCAGCTCCCACTTGATGGTGTTCATGCCCAGCCGGTGTGCCAGCGGGGCGTAGATCTCCAGCGTCTCGCGGGCCTTCTTCTCCTGCTTCTCCCGCTTGAGGTAGCGCATGGTGCGCATGTTGTGCAGGCGGTCGGCGAGCTTGATGACCAGGACCCGGGGGTCCTTGGCCATGGCGACGACCATCTTGCGTACGGTCTCGGCCTGCGCGGCCTCGCCGAACTTGACCTTGTCCAGCTTGGTGACGCCGTCGACGAGCAGGGCGACCTGGTCGCCGAAGTCGCGCTTGAGGGTGTCCAGGCCGTACTCGGTGTCCTCGACGGTGTCGTGCAGCAGGCCCGCCATCAGCGTCGCCGGGTCCATGCCGAGCTCGGCGAGGATCGTGGTGACGGCCAGCGGGTGGGTGATGTAGGGGTCGCCGCTCTTACGCTTCTGGCCCCGGTGCCAGCGCTCGGCGACCTGGTAGGCCTTCTCGATCTGGCGGAGCGTGGCCGACTCGATCTTGGGGTCGTTGCCCCGGACCGTACGCAGGAGGGGTTCCAGGACCGGGTTGTACGGGCTGGAGCGCTGTACGCCCAGTCGGGCGAGGCGGGCCCGCACGCGGTTGGACGAGCCGCCGCTGCGGGAGGCGGACCCGGCGGAGGCTCCGGCCTTGGCGGGGGGTCCGGGCGGCGGGGGTTTGGGCGCGGCTGCGGCCGGCTTCTTGGCCGGCGGCTGCGCCGGGCTGTCGGTCGCGGCCGGTTTCGGGGCCTCGGGGGCCGCGGGC
>NZ_JAAGMH010000034.1:0-122682 GCF_010548505.1 Streptomyces sp. SID14515
CCGGCGGCGGGCACGGCCGCCGCCCTGCGCGGTGGCCGCCCCGGGTCCCGGGGCGGCGGACGGGTGCGGGACGGTCATCAGGAGACGGCCTTGTCCCAGTTCTCGGCGAGGGTGGCGTTGGCCTTGTCGAGCTCGTCGGAGCTGGGGAAGGCCGGGGTGCCCTCGACCTCGGGCAGCTTGGCGACGAAGGTCTTGTCGGCGGTGCCGTCCTCGGTCATGGCGGGCAGCAGCACCGGGCGGGCGTAGCCCTTGAGCCAGAGGTTCTGGCCCTCGGCGCTGTAGAGGTACTCCATCCACAGGCGGGCGGCGGCCGGGTGCGGGGCCTCCTTGTTGATGGCCTGCGAGTAGAACTGGGCGTAGACGCCGTCGGCCGGTACGGAGACCTTCCAGTCGACGCCCTTGCCCTTGAACTGGTCGGCATACCCGGCGTTCAGGTAGTCCCAGTCGATGCTGATCGGCGTCTCGCCCTTCTCGACGGTCGCCGGGGTGGACTCGACGGGGATGAAGTTGCCGCTCTTCTTCAGCTTCCCGAAGAAGTCGATGCCGGGCTGGATGTCCCCGAACGACCCCTTGTTGGCGAGGGAGGCCGCGTACACGCCGCCGAACGCGGAGCCGGACTTGGTCGGGTTGCCGTTGAGGGCGACCTTGCCCTTGTATTCGGGCTTCAGCAGGTCCGCGAAGGTCTCGGGGCAGGTCTTGATGCGGGCGGCGTCGCAGCCGATGGAGACATAGCCGCCGTAGTCGTTGTACCAGCGGCCGTCCGCGTCCTTCTGGCTGTCGGGGATCTTGTCCCAGGCGGTGACCTTGTACGGGGCGAAGAGGTTCTCGGCGGCGCCGCTGCGGGCGAAGGCGATGCCGAGGTCGAGGACGTCGGGGGCGCGCTTCTGGCCCTTGCGGGACTTGACGGCGGCTATCTCGTCGGAGCTGGAGGCGTCCGGGGTCTCGCTCTTGATCTTGACCTTGTACTTCGCCTGGAAGGCCTTGATGACCTCGCCGTAGTTCGCCCAGTCCGGCGGCAGGGCGATCACGTTCAGCTCGCCCTCCTTCTCGGCGGCGGCGACCAGCTTCTCCAGCCCGCCGAAGTCGGCGACCGAGGTGGCCTCGGTGGACTTCACCCCGTTCACCCCGGTCGCGGCCTTCTCCTCGGGTGCGGCGCCGCAGGCGGTGAGCGCGGTGAGGGCGGCGGTGGAGAGGGCGAGCGCGGCAACGGCACGGCCGTTGGCGCGGATACGGGGGCGGGGTCGGGCTCTGCGCACGGTGTGTCTCCCGGGAGCGAAGTGAGTGCCACTTGTTCATACAAGCTGGCATCAGTTCGCCCGGCTCAGGTGTCCGGGGAGTTAACGTCCGATGTCCGGTGCGGCAAGAGACGAGGAAGAGGAAAGCCCGTCATATCGGGGTTGTGGTAGATACGGAACCGTGTGCGGCGACGGTTCGAGGGGGCGTTAGAGTGAGCTTCCGGACTGTGGCGCACCTACCTGCCTGTGCACAGCCCGGATCCGTATCAGCCGACCGACGGGGGGCGCGTGGGCCGTTCACGCTACGAGGAGATCGCCGAGTCGCTGCGGCAGGCGATCCGGAGCGGCGTCCACCCGCCGGGCTCCCGACTGCCGTCCGAGAGCGACCTCGCCGCCCGCTGGGAGGCCTCGCGCGGCACGGTCCGCCAGGCGGTGGCGCTGCTGGCCTCCGAGGGCCTGATCGGCTCCCGGCAGGGCGCCCGCCGGGTGGTCCTGCGCCAGGAGCGCCGGCAGAGTTTCGAGCAGCTCAACAGCTTCGCCCAGTGGGCGCGGGCGATGGGCTGCGAGGTCTCCAGCCGCATCCTGACCCGCACCACCCGCCCCGCGACCGACGAGGAGGCGGCCCGCCTGGACACCGCCCCGGGCAGCGAGGTGCTGTACGTCCTGCGCCTGCGGCACCTGGACGGCGAGCCGGTGATGGTCGAGCGGACGGCGTACGCGCCATGGGTGGCCCCGACGGTCCGCGCGCTGCCGGAGGACTGCGTCTCGATCATGGACAGCATCGCGGAGCGGGCGGACGTCGTGGCCCACCACGGCGAGCACCTGATCGACGCGGTCGCGGCGGGCAGCGAGGACGCCCGGCTGCTGCGGATCCGCCGGGCCAGCCCGCTGCTGCGGCAACGCCATCTGACGTACACGGCGGCGGGCCGGGCCATCGAGTGGACGGACGACCGCTACCGGGCGGGCAGCGTCGTCTTCAACGTGATGAACAGCGCGGCGGCGGCGCCGTTGGAGCGGCGGGCGGGGCCGAGCGTCGCAGGGTGAGAGCTCACCCCGGGCCCAGGGCAGGTACGGCCTAGCCGCCGGAGGTGTCCAGCTCCGCGTCGGCGCTGATGCCCGAGCAGTCGTAGGGGTCCTTCAGCCAGCCGTCCGGCAGGACGACCCGGTTGTTGCCCGAGGTGCGGCCGCGCGGCCCGTCGGCGCCGTCCGGCCAGGGCTGGTCGAGGTCCAGTTCGTGCAGCTGGCCGGCCAGCTCCTCCAGCGAGGAGGTGATCGCCAGCTTCTTGCGCATCTCGGAGCCGACCGCGAAGCCCTTGAGATACCAGGCCACGTGCTTGCGGAAGTCGATCACGCCGCGGGTCTCGTCGCCGATCCACTCCCCCAGCAGCGTCGCGTGGCGCACCATGACGTCCGCGACCTCGCGCAGGGTGGGCGCGTGGCGTTCCGTACGGCCCTCCATGGCGCTCACCAGGTCGGCGAAGAGCCAGGGCCGCCCGAGGCACCCGCGTCCGACCACCACCCCGTCGCAGCCGGTCTCCCGCATCATCCGCAGGGCGTCGTCTGCGCACCAGATGTCGCCGTTGCCGAGCACGGGGATTTCCGGGACGTGCTCCTTGAGCCGGGCGATGGCGTCCCAGTCGGCGGTGCCGCCGTAGTGCTGGGCGGCGGTGCGGCCGTGCAGGGCGACGGCGGTGACGCCCTCCTCGACGGCGATGCGGCCCGCGTCGAGGAAGGTGATGTGGTCGTCGTCGATGCCCTTGCGCATCTTGATGGTGACGGGGAGGTCACCGGCGTTGGAGACGGCCTGGTGGAGGATGGCGCGCAGCAAGGGCCGCTTGTACGGGAGTGCGGAGCCGCCGCCCTTGCGGGTGACCTTGGGGACCGGGCAGCCGAAGTTCAGGTCGATGTGGTCGGCCAGGCCCTCGTCGACGATCATCCGGACCGCCTTGCCGACGGTGACCGGGTCCACTCCGTACAGCTGGATCGAGCGCGGGGTCTCGGCCGCGTCGAAGTGGATGAGCTGCATGGTCTTCTCGTTGCGCTCGACCAGCGCCCGCGTGGTGATCATCTCGCTGACGAACAGCCCTTTGCCCCCGGAGAACTCCCGGCACAGCGTCCGGAACGGGGCGTTGGTGATGCCGGCCATCGGGGCCAGCACGACCGGCGGCTGCACGGTGTGCGGGCCGATGCGGAGCTGCGGGAGGGCGGGGGCGAGCGTGGTCATTGCTCCATTGTCGCGTACGCCGGACGGGTGGCGGTCCCGGCTGCCCCGGCCGCCCCTGGTTCGGCTTCGAGGGCGATCCGGTGCAGCCGCTCCAGCCGGGTCCGGGTCTCGGCGTCCACCGGCGGGTAGCTGACCATGCGCGGGCCGCTGAGAGGGCCGAGCCAGAGGTTGGTGTGCTCGACGTACAGCAGCCCCACGTGGGCGTTGCGGATGTACTTGGTGCGGCCCTGCTGCTCGATCACCTCATGGCGCTCCCACACCTCGCGGAACTCCGGCGACCTGGTCTCCAGCCGCCGCACCAGCGCCTTCCAGGCGGGCTCGGCCAGATGTCCGGCCATCGCGGCGCGGAACTTGGCGGCCATCGTCCGGGTGACCTCGGGCAGATCGACCACCGAGGCCCGCCAGTCGTCGTGGGTGAAGGCCAGCAGCAGGCAGTTGCGGTCCTCGGGCGGCACCGCGTCCAGGTCGCAGAGGAGCCGGGCGTAGGTGCGGTTGTACGCGAGGACGTCGTACCGGCTGTTCTGGATACAGGCCGGAATCGGGTCCAGCTGCTCCAGCATGGTCCGCAGCGCCGGGGTGACGGTGGGGCACTGGGTGCCGGGGGCCGGGTCGACGGCCTCGGCGAGCGCGAAGAGGTGGCTGCGCTCGCTCGGGTCGAGCAGCAGGGCGCGGGCGAGGGCGTCCAGCACCTGGGCGGAGACCTGGATGTCCCGGGCCTGTTCGAGCCAGGTGTACCAGGTGACCCCGACCGCCGAGAGCTGGGCGACCTCCTCGCGGCGCAGCCCGGGGGTGCGGCGGCGACGGCCCCGGACCAGGCCGACCTGTTCGGGGGTGATGCGCTCGCGGCGGCTGCGCAGGAAGGCGGCGAGCTCGTGCCGCCGGGCGTCGGACGCGGACTCCTCGCGCTCCTGTAGCTCCTGTCGCGGCTCGCGTAGCTCCTGTCGCGGCTCGCGCTCCTGTCGCTCCTCGCGGGGTGCGCGGGGTGCGCCGGTCGCGGGCGGGCGGGCAGCTGCCATGGACGTCATGCCTCCAGCGTGCCGGGCGTCCCGGCCTGTTGCCAGGTACTGCTTGTACCAGGATAAAGACACTCTGGTACCACGTTGGGATCGGCGGCACAGTCGACGGCGTGAGTGAATCATCCGTACACACATCCCTCGCGCCGGAACGGGCCACCCCCGCCACCGGCGAACCCACCGGCCCTGTCCGCCATGACCACCCCACGCCCGTGCTGGGCGCGCTCGGCCTGTTCACCGTGCTGCTGGGCGCGGCACTCCCGCTCATCGACTTCTTCATCGTGAACGTCGCGCTGCCCACGATCGACCGCGATCTGGACGCGGGCCCGGCCATGCTCGAACTGGTCGTCGCCGGCTACGGCCTCGCGTACGCCGTGCTGCTGGTCCTCGGCGGGCGGCTCGGCGACATGGTGGGCCGCAGGCGGCTGTTCCTGATCGGCATGGCGGCCTTCGGGATCACCTCGCTGGCCTGCGGGCTCGCCCCGGACGCCTGGACGCTGGTCGGCGCCCGGGTGGCGCAGGGGGCGGCCGCCGCGCTGATGCTGCCGCAGGTGCTGGCCACGATCCAGGCCGCGACGCGGGGCCCGCGCCGGGCCCGGGCGATGAGCCTGTACGGGGCGACGGCCGGGCTGTCGATGGTCGCGGGCCAGATCCTGGGCGGGGTGCTGGTCGCCGCCGCCCCGATGTCCTCGGTGTTCGGCGAGAGCGCGGGCTGGCGGTCGGTGTTCCTGGTGAACGTGCCGGTGGCGGTGGTGGGCCTGATCCTGGCCGCCCGCGCGGTCCCGGAGACCCGCTCGGACCGCCCGGCCCCCGTGGACGTACCGGGAACCCTGCTGCTCGCCCTCTCCCTGGTCACCCTGCTGGCCCCGCTGACGGAGGGCCGGGCCGCCGGGTGGCCGCTGTGGACCTGGGTCTCGCTGGCCCTGTTCCCCTTCTCCGCGTACGCCTTCTACCGGGTGGAGCGGCGGGCCGACCGGCTGGGCCGGGTGCCGCTGGTCCCGCCGAGCCTGCTGCGGCTGGACTCGCTGCGGCGAGGCCTGGCGCTGGTGGTGCCGTTCTCGATCGGCTTCGGCGGCTTCATGTTCGTGATCGCGGTGGCGCTCCAGCAGGGCCTGCGCCTCGGCCCGGCGGCGGCCGGCCTCTCGCTCGCCCCGATGGCGCTGGCCTTCTTCGGCGCCTCGCTGGCGGGCCCCCGCCTGGTACGCCGGTACGGCACCCGGGTCGTCACGGCGGGTGGGCTGATCCAGGCGGTGGGCATCGTCGTGCTGGCACTGACCGCGCACTTCGCCTGGCAGGGCCTGGGGCTGTGGGGCCTGCTGCCGGGGGTGGCGATCGCGGGCCTCGGCCAGGGCCTCCAGCTTCCCGTGCTGTTCCGGATCGTGCTCTCCGACGTACCGCCGGAGAAGGCCGGGGTGGGCGGCGGCGTGATGACGACGACGCAGCAGGCGGCGCTGGCCCTCGGGGTGGCGACGCTGGGCACCCTGTTCCTGGCGCTGGTGCCGGGCCTGGGCATGCGGGACGCGCTGGTCGTGACACTGCTGGTGCAGTTGGCGGCGGTGGCGCTGACGGTCGGGCTGAGCCTGCGGCTGCCGCGCACGGTGGCGTGAGCGGCGGGGCCGCGCACACGGCCCGTCGATCGCACGCCTACGCTGCCTGGGAGGGGCGAGCAGGTCCCCCTCTCGGACCGGAACCGGGTGACGGTTACGCGGTGGACGCCCCGTCAGCACCGTCCGGCCGGGGAAGGCGAGGAGCCGGAGCCCATCCGCTAAGGTCCCCGGGACGACGAGCCCGCGAGGTGCCGCATGGCCCATCTGTTCATCTTCGGCTGCTTCCTGCTGCTGGGTGCCGCCAGTTCGCTGGCGGCCCGCATCGGATATCGGGGCACGGTCTGCGACAGGTCCGTCGGCTACGAGGTCCCGGCAGAGGTGACGTCGGACCCGGAGCTACGGAGTCGGGCGAACAGCCTGGTGGCGTTCTGGTGCACGGGGGCCGCGATCCTCAGCCTCGCCCCGTTGGTGGTCATCGGCAGTGCCGCCCTGAGGGACGGCGGTACGTCGGTCCCCACCTGGGGGCTGGTGGCGTTCGCCGTCCACGGCCTGGTCGTGGTGACGGTGGTGGCGTACCCCTTCGAGAAGATCAAGCAGCTCGGCGCCCCCGCCGAACGCTGAGCCACGAGCCACGAGCCACGCGAGAGGCCGGGGCGCCGGGACAGGACGGACACATGCTCGATTACGACGACGAGGCCCGGCACTACGACGCGACCCGAGGCGGCGAACCGAGGGCCCGGGCCGCGGCGGACGGGGTGGAACGGCTCCTGCCGCAAGGGGCGTGCACGATCCTGGACATCGCGTGCGGCACGGGCATCGTGACCGAACGGCTGCGGCGTCCGGAGCGGACGGTGGTGGGCGTCGACCGTTCGCCGGGCATGCTGGGCCTCGCCGCACGCCGGTTGCCGGGAGGCGTCGTACGCGGCGACGCCACAGCACTGCCTTTCGCGTCGAGGACGGTGGACGCCGTCGTGATCGTCTGGCTGCTGCATCTGCTCCCGGACCCGACACCCGTACTGGTCGAGGCGGCCAGGGTGCTGCGGCCCGGCGGGGTGCTGATCACCACGGTCGACAAGAACGACGCGTACTTCACCGGGGACAGCGACATCGCCGAGGCCACGGCGGACCTGCGACGCGCGTACGCGCCCCGGGTGCCCGACCGGTCCACATGGGTGCTCGACCGGGCGGCGGAACTGGGGTTGAGCATGGCCGGCCGGACGGTGTTCCCCGGCACGGGGCAGGGCCGCAGCCCTCGCGGGTGGCGCGAGGCGATCGAGGCGGGCGACATCTTCTGGTGCACCCACGCACCCCGGGACCGGGTGGCCTACGTGTGCCGCCGACTCGCCGCACTCCCGGACCAGGACACGCCCCGCCCGGACCCGATGTACCGCCTGATCGCCAGTCAGAAGACAGAAGTCAGAAGACGGACAGCCCGGTGAGCGTGGTGAAGCGGTCGAGGGCCGACACACCCGCCACCGAGTTGCCGCGCCGGTCGAGGCCCGGGCTCCACACGCACAGGGTGCACACACCGGGCACGATGGCGATGATCCCGCCGCCGACACCGCTCTTGCCGGGCAGCCCCACCCGATAGGCGAACTCTCCGGCCGCGTCGTACGTCCCACAGGTGAGCATCACCGCGTTGACCTGCTTCGCCTGGCTGCGGGTCAGCAGCGCCGTGCCGTCGGCCCGGACGCCGTGCCGGGCCAGGAACCCGGCGGAGAGGGCCAGGTCGGCGCAGGACGCCTCGATCGAGCACTGCCGGAAGTAGGCGGAGAGCAGTTCGGGGACCGGGAGCGTGATGTTGCCGTAGGAGGCCATGAAGTGGGCCAGCGCGGCGTTGCGGTCACCGAAGGCCGCTTCGGAGGCGGCGACCTCCGGCATGAAGTCGATGGCCGCGTTCCCGCTCTCCGATCGCAGCAGCTCCCGCACCTGGCCGGCCGCGTCCCCGGTGAGCGCCTGCAGCCGGTCGGTCACCACCAGGGCCCCGGCGTTGATGAACGGGTTCCGGGGGATCCCGTTCTCGTACTCCAGCTGCACCAGGGAGTTGAAGGGGTTGCCCGAGGGCTCGCGGCCCACGCCCCGCCAGAGCTGTTCGCCGTCCAGGGAGAGCGCCAGGGCCAGGGCGAACACCTTGGTGATGGACTGCGTGGAGAACGGCTGCTGCCAGTCGCCGACCCCGTAGACGGTCCCGTCCGGCTCCGCGACGGCCATGCCGAACCGCCGGGGGTCGGCTCCGGCGAGCATCGGTATGTAGTCGGCGGGGCTGCCGTGGTCGTCGAGTGCAGCCATCTCCTCGGCTATGCGGCTGATGACGGCGCCGAAGCGGTGCGAGCCGGCGCTCGGGGCGGCGCTCGGGGCTGCGCTGCCCGCCCGAGGGGCGGCGGAGGCGTGGGACACGGCGTTTTCCTGACGGGGAGGCGGAGCGGGGAGCCCTGCGGGCGGGAGACCGTCCACAGTCTGACCCGCCCACCGGAAGCAGCCAAAAACACCTCCGTCACCACGCTCCACACGCCGCGCGCCACGCACCGTACGGGTTCGGGCTCAGCCCGCCGACGGCGGTGCGCCGGTCGGGGCTCCGCTGGGCGGCTGCCCACCCCCGCCCGGGCCCCCGCCGCTGCCGCCATCCGGCCCTCCGCCCGATCCTCCTTCCGGCCCTCCTCCCGGGGCGTTGCCTCCGGTGGGTTCGGTGCTGGTGTCGATGGGCACGGTCAGGGTCGCCGTGTAGCCGGCTTTCGGGGATCCGGTGGTGGCGGCGAGCTGGTGGACCCCGCCGTCGTCCCCGAAGACGTTGTCGGTCTTGAGGGTGAGCTGGGCGAGGTTCTCGACGGAGGACTCGTATCCGGCCGTGGCGAAGGCGCTGTCGCAGGCCTTCTTGGGGAGCGCCAGCTGTGAGGTCGACAGGCGCTTGTCGTAGTCGGTGACGGAGTCGAGGTCGGGGTAGATCTCGAAGTGCACATGCGGCCAGCGTCCCGGGTAGCAGGCGGGGAAGACGCTGACGAACTTCACCCGGCCCTGGTTGTCCGCCACCTGTACGCCGCGGAGGTAGTTCTCGTTCTCGACCCCTTCGGAGTACAGCGAGTACTTGCCGTCCCGGTCGCACTGCCAGGCGTAGACGGCCGCGCCGGCCATCGGCTCGCCGCCTTCGACGATGTCCAGCACGGTGAGTTCGAAGGTGAAGGGGATTCCCTCGGCCGTCGCGCTGGAGTCTCCGAAGCTCGACCGGATGTCCTGGCGGACGATGCCGTCCTTGTCCAGGACATTGACTCCGTTCGTTCCGTCGGCTGGGTACGGACCGTTCGTCTCATCGGGGATCTCGGTCAGCGAGGAGGCCGAGGAGGCCGCCGGGGCTGAGGAGGAGGCCGATGCGGAGGCGCGGTTCGCGGACGTGGAGCCCGAGCCGCACGCCGCCAGAGCGGCCATACCGCCGACCCCGCCGAGGAGGCCCAGGACCCTTCTGCGCGAGTGCAGGGTGCCGAGGTCGAACCGCAGGCCCTGATCGACGACCTCTTCCCCCGGATGTGGCAGCAGACGCCCTTCGTAGGCGGGGCCTCCGGGCGTCATGCCGGGTTTCGGCTTCCTCATCGCGTGCCTTCCGTCAGCGGTGCCGGGACGACGGGTACGTCGGCCCGCTGCCCACCCTCGCCGCTGAACCCATGACGGGCCTCGGCACCGCCTGTGCGCACCCTGAGAACGGCCGCCGCCGGGGCAGTTGTTCCTGTGGTTCGCCCGGTCCAGCCGTTCAGGGTGAACGGAGCACCGCCCGTCAGGTCACGCGGTGCTGGGCCGGTCGAGGCGGGCCACCCCCCAGGCCGCCTCGATCATTCGGAAGACCTCGTCCACCGCCGCCTCCGGATCGGCCGCCTCGCGGGCCAGCGCGTACGCGTCGATCACGAAGCGGGCGATGGTACGGCAGGCGATCAACGTCTCCGGCACGCCGAGGTCGGCGGCGAGGGCCGCGGCCAGCGAATCCGCGTGGCGCAGCCGCATCGACTCCTCGTACTCCCGCAGCGCCGGGGACGACTGGATCATGTTCCAGACCGGGGCGGCCCCGGGCGCCGTGCAGTGGCGCACCAGGGCGTGGACCTCGCGACGGAGCGAGGGGATCAGCGGCTCGTCCGGCGCACGGTCGGCCACCGCTCTCAGGAGACCCTGCTCGAAGCCCGGGTCCTGCTCGAAGACCAGCGCTTCCTTCGAGGCGAAGTGGGAGAAGAGCGTGGTGACCGCCACGTCGGCCTCGGCGGCCACGTCACGGATGCCCACGGCCTCGTAACCGCGTTCCAGGAAGAGGCGCAGAGCGGTGTCGGCGATCTTCTGGCGGGTCGCGGCCTTCTTGCGTTCGCGGCGGCCGGTCTGCTCGGTCATGACGTGACGCTACCAAATCCGCATACGTAACCGATCCAAAAAGCTAACCGTTAGTGTTACGGTCGGCCGCATGAAGAAAGTGAGCTTCGCCGCGTTCGGCGGCCCCGATGTCCTCCGCCTCGTCGATGCCGAGGAGCCCCACGCGGGCCCCGGCCGCATACGCGTCTCCGTGCGCGCGGCGGGGGTGAACCCCGTCGACTGGCGGCTGCGCGAGGGGCAGGTCCTGGGCGCGCACCCGATCTCGCTGCCGTCAGGGGTGGGGATCGATGCCGCCGGGGTGGTGGACGAGGTCGGCGAGGGCGTCGAGGGGGTGGAGATCGGCGACCACGTCTTCGGCGAAGGGGCCGACACCTACGCCGAGTTCACCGTGCTGTCGGCCTGGGCCCGGATGCCCGAGGGCCTGACGTTCGAGGAGGCGGCCGGCTACCCGTCCGTGGTGGAGACCGCGCTGCGCGTCCTCCGCGAGGTCGGCGTACGGCCCGGAGAGACGTTGCTGGTCAGTGGCGCGTCCGGCGGAGTCGGTTCGGCGGTGCTGCAGATCGCCCGCGACCGCGGCATCCCGGTGATCGGCACGGCGGGGGCCGCCAACCAGGACTACCTGCGCGACCTGGGCGCGCTCGCCACGACGTACGGCGAAGGCTGGGTCGAGCGGGTGCGGCGGCTCGGCCCGGTCGACGCGGCCCTCGACCTGGCGGGCTCGGGCGTGATTCCCGAACTGGTCGAGCTGACCGGTGATCCGGCGAAGGTCGTCTCCATCGCCGACCTGGAAGCGCCGCGGTTCGGCGTACGGTTCTCCGGTGTGGCGGGCAGCGTGCCGGACGCGCTGGCCGAGGCCGCCGCGCTGATCGCGCGCGGCAGGCTGCACATCCCGGTCGAGAAGTCCTACGCGCTCGGCGATGCGGCGGCCGCGCACGCCGACAGCCGGACGGGGCACGCCCGGGGCCGCCGCGTCATGGTCATCTGACACGGAGATCGGCACATGCCCGAAGGAACCACGACGACCACGCTCGACGGAGCACTGACCCGCCTCGTCCCGACCACGGAGGACGATCTCGACCTGCTGGCCGGGTGGTTCGCCTCACCGGACTTCGTCGCGTACTGGGGCGGCGTACCGCTGTCGCGCGCCGAGGTGGCCGAGAAGTACGTCGGCCGGCGTCGGCCGCGGGTGCAGTCCTATCTCGTGCTGGCCGAGGGCACCCCGGTGGGCTACGCCCAGTTCTGGCACGCCGACGCAGCTGAGGACGGCACTGAGAACGGCACCGAGGACCGCACCGAAGGCGGCATGGAGGGCGGCATCGACCTGGTGCTTCAACCGGCTTCGCAGGGACGGGGGTTGGGCCCGGACGCCACACGGGTGCTCCTGGCGCACTTGGGCGGGGAGCTCGGCTGGCGGCGCGTGACCGTCGATCCCGTACGCGAGAACGTACGGGCTGTACGTGCCTGGGAGAAGGCGGGATTCCGGCAGGTGCCGAGCGAAACCGGGGAACTGCTCCTGGAGTTCCGCTTCCCCGAAGGCCGTCGGCGCTGACCACGCCCTCTGTCCACGACCTCTGTCCACGACCGCTGACCACGACACCACCACCGCCGATGCCCCATCGTGATGCGCGGCTGTACAACCCCGCATGGACACCGGCTGTCTGTAAAGCGTCCGGAGGGTTGAGCCTCCGGCGTCTTTCCGTACGGAGATCGGGGATCAGGTGGGGAAGCAGGTCTGGAGAGCCGTCGTAGCCGGTGGGGCGGCGGCGGTGTTCACGGCCGTGGCGGCGGTGCCGGCCGGGGCGGCCGAGGGCGGGGTCGCGTTCAGCCGGGTCCAGGTGAACGGCGGCAAGCCGATCGTCATCGGGACGACGAAGGAGGTCGCGGTGCCCGCGTCCTTCCGGATGGCGACCACCCACAAGTGGAAGTTCCCGGCGGTGTTCCTGTACCGCAGCGGCGGCGATGACCGACTGTGGCACGCCATCGAGACGAGCGACTGCATCAAGGTGAGCGCGGGCGTCTGCGACTTCAACGAGAGGATGTACTTCGACCCGAGCGTGTGGGACATGCGCAACAGCGAGGCCGGGGCCTGGAAGGTCGGGGCCGAGGTGTCCTTCAAGGGGGGCGGCGGTGACGTCGACGCCAAGGGACTGACCATCCACGTCAAGCGCAACTCCCGCCTGACCGTCAACGCCTCGCCCGAACCGGTGGCCAAGGGCAAGACGATCACCGTGACCGGAAAGGTCACCCGGGCGAACTGGGAGACCAGAAAATACGCGGCGTACGAAGGCCGGCATGTGAGCCTGCAGTTCAAGCCTTCCAGCTCCTCCTCGTACACCACGGTGAAGAAGGTCTACGCGAACGGCTCGGGCAACCTCAAGACGACCGTGAAGGCCTCCAAGACAGGCACCTGGCGCTGGTCGTACGGCGGCAACACCACCACCGGGCCGTCGAAGTCGTCCGGTGACAACGTCGTGGTGAAGTGACACCCGTCCGTACCCGGCGGGCCGGCGGGAGCCTGCCCGCCGGGTACGGGTACGGGTACGGGTACGGACACGGCCTAGGGTGGCCCCTCATGGACCACCACCCCACCGATACCCTGCTGCCGTTGCTGGAGTTGCGGTGCTCCGCCGACGAGATACGGCTCCCCGGCGAACTCACGTCGTCAAGCCCTCACGAGAACGCTCCCGGCGCGGTCGTGAACACCTATGCGGTCGACGGCGGCCGTCTGCTTCTCACTCTCTGGCGCGGCCGGCTGCACGAGGTGACCTACCAGACCCCGGCGGAGTCCGGAGAGGACGCGGCGCGGCGCAACGACCGGCTGTTCGCGCACTACGGACAGGGCGAGGGCTGGAACGAGATCCTCGACAACGGTTTCGGCAAGACCTATCGGGGCGCCGGTCAGCGGCGGTACGCGCTGTGGAGCTACGTCATGGACTTCATGACCTTCGGCACGATGGAATTCCATCAGGTCAAGTGGTAGCCGGGCAGCACCCGGCCGAAGACGAAACGTGCGGCGGCCTCGGCGGGCGTGACCGACTGGCGGCGTCCCGGCACATCGTGGACGGCGGCCGCCCCCTCGGACCGGAGCCGGTCGGCACCGGCGTCACGGCTCATCACGGTCGCGTAGGCGCGGACGTCCGCAGTGGTGAGGTCCGTGCGGCCCCGCTCGGCGTACTGCTGGAGGAGGTCGGCGACGTCCGGAGCGAAGCGCAGGGCGGTCACCGGGGCGCCGAAGCGCCGTGCGATGGCGATGAGCCGTTCCCGTGCCCGGGGCGTGACGTTCGTCGACTCGGCGATCACGCTGCGCCCGGCGGCGAGCCGGGCGACGATCCGGCGGTCGCGCTCCTCGAAGATCCGCGCGTCTGCCGCATCCGTCGCGCCCGCCCCATCCGCCCCATCCGCCGCGCCGGGATCCGTCGGCTCCGGCCCCCGTCCCGCATCACCGAACAGCTCCGCGCGGATCTCGTCGCTGGACACCACGGCCTCCGCCTCGATCTGCCCCCGCTCGACCAGCGCCCGGACGAAGCTCGTCTTGCCGGAGGCGGGCGGGCCGACGAGGACGACGAGTCCGGCCGGAATCGGGATCGCGGACGGGCGGCCATCGGGGCGGAGGACGCCGCCTGCGCGGTCCGGTGAGTTCTTCGGCACGAGCCCCATCCTGCCGGGTACGGCGGCGGATCGGCCATGTCCGGTGGAGAGGACCGCGCCGAACCCCGCCTGGCAGGATGACGCCGCGCGGGTCCACGGCCGCGGCTTCGACGAGAACCTGACCGACGCCAGGAGCGCCTCAACGCCTACATCGCGCACGGCGCTCTCCTGATTCAGCCGCAAGGAGTCCGGGACGAAAGGACGCTGACGAGCACCGAGTTGGCGTCCTGGCTGGTGATCGTGTCGGGCGTGCACACAGCACTGCTCACGGCGTCCGCCGTGTCGCGTCGCACTCCCAGCCGCCGGTGGTCGGCGCCCTCGCCTGCCTCTCTCGTCGCAGCTTGGCTCGCCTGCGGTACATCGGATGCGCGTACCCACTGACACCGGTGCCGAATTGCCGAAGGCGGCACCGCTGGAAGGGCACCCCCTTAGACTCACTGGGCGACGGCGAGGAGACGGGGCACATGCTCGGCAACGGTCAGCAAAGAGATGGCAAAGCAGCCGAGTAAAGGCAGGTCACGAAGGGTTTTCTCCGCGCGAGCGGAGGTGTGCCGTGCCGACCGAGGTCATCTGAGCGTCTGCTGTAGTTTTCTCCGCGCGAGCGGAGGTGTGCCGCCCACGGACTGGGCGCGAGGGGCTGATTCTGGGTCTTCTCCGCGCGAGCGGAGGTGTGCCGGATGGCACTGCGATGACGAATTCGCTGGCGCCGTTTTCTCCGCGCGAGCGGAGGTGTGCCGCCCTGCTCGCGCACTTTCAGGGCAACGCTAGAGTTTTCTCCGCGCGAGCGGAGGTGTGCCGCAGATCGTTCCCGGACTGGTGCTCGACGAGACGTTTTCTCCGCGCGAGCGGAGGTGTGCCGCTCCCGGGTCAGGACGGGGCCGCCGGACTGGAGTTTTCTCCGCGCGAGCGGAGGTGTGCCGTCCTCCCCCGGACCCGGCACATCCCGGTCCCGGTTCTCTCCGCGCGAGCGGAGGTGTGCCGGTGACGGAGTCCTCGCCGCCGATGCTGATCTCGTTCTCTCCGCGCGAGCGGAGTTGTGCCCCGGTTCCTCTCCACGCGTCGCCCGACTCGTCACGACCGCCTGCCCACCGTGGCCCCTGCCCTTCGTCGGCCGGGCCACATGTCGTCGTACGCGGCGTCCATGAACTCCTTCTGCGGCTCACGCAGCGCGGAAGCGTCGCTCACCTCGCCCCGGGCAGCCTCGGCAAGACGGAACGCATAGCGATAGGTGGCGCCCCGCAGCCCCTCGCTCCTGGCGGCCAGGTCGATCTCCGCCTGTGCGAGCCAGAGTTCGTCGACGAGCAGCACCAACTCATCACCGACCGGCCTGCCGCCTCGTGGGCCCCGGGGCCGTTGGGGCCGTCGGTACACCCACGGAGACACGTGCCCTCGGTCATCCCGGATCGCGGACCGCTTCCACCGCCTCCCGGACATCCGGGTGCGGGTCGTCGGCCAGGCCGTCCAGCAGTTCGGCGACACCGGGAGTGGTCCAACGGGCGACCGCCCACACCAACTCCTCCCGCACCCCGGGGTCGGGGTGGGCGGCGAGGCCCCTCAACCGGTCGACCGGGCCGCGCCGACGCATGCCGAACCAGTGCAGGGCCTCCCGCAGCGCGGCCGGGTCGCCGGAGTCACCGGCCTCGACCCGGGCGAGCAGCACCTTGACGGGCGGCGGCGGACCGTCCAACGGATGCGGCAGCCGCTCGCGCAGGCGCCGCGCACCGTACCCGCCACGCACGCGGCACCCGAAACAGGTGCAGGGGCGCACACCGTGTGCGTCCGGCATATACCGCCAGCCAGCGACCTGCGGTGCGGTGCGGATCCGGTGCACTTCGCGCGGCCGGATCGCCCGGGGCACGAAGACCTCCCATCCGCGCGGGTCCTCCAGCGCCGCGATCCGCCGTACCGACTCCGCAGCGGAAACGGTGACCTGGGCATCGCGCGCCCGGTCGGTATAGCGCCCGACCAGCACGTCCTCGGCGTCGTCGAGTCGCACATGGACGGCCACCAGCCCACCCCGACTGCCGAACCGGGCGAGCTCGCGCAGCCATTGGTGGGTGAGGGTGTACGACGGCAGCACCGGAAAGCAGTAGACGCCCCGCGCGCCACCCTGCCCATGGCCGGCAGCCCGGATCCCGGACCGCCGGATGCGCGGTGCGTTCGCCGCTGAGGTCAGGTGCACGAACATCGCCATGGCACGAGATGCTAGTCACCGGCCCGAATCGTCGGACGGCTCCGACGGGTCGGCGATGCGACGAGGCCCGTCAGGGTCGATCCGACTCATGGTGTCAGCCCTTGTTCGTTGCGATCTGCCACCGACCGTCTATGCACTCATGGGTCGCCTTGCTGTTCTGATAAAAATGGCGAATTTCTGCCCTACAATGTAAACAGCTTCGACAATCGATGGGCACCTGAAGGGGGCACTGTTCCGGGACGCGAGCATCTATAAGCCTCGATTCGTCTCGTTCAGGCTGATTCCCTCGTCAAGTGCCTCGCGTATGAGCAAGCAGTTCGTGCTCGAGCAGGTCAGTCATATCTCGTGTCGGTGGAGGCAAAGTGACCCAGGAGCACGTCAGCCAGACATGGCAACGTATCGAATCTTGGCTTCGCGAATGCGCGCCCGCCACGTATGGCGCCCTTCCTCCACCCGCTACGCGGGAGGAGATAGCAGCGGCGGAAAACGATCTGGGGCTGACACTTCCAACAGAGTTGGCCGACTCACTGCTCTGCCACAATGGAAGCGACCCCATGCGCCTCCCTCCTGTCTATGTACTTCTCGGGACTCGTTCGATTGTCGACCATCAACAGCTGCAGGTCGAAATCGAGAACGAGACACGACAGGAATACCTAGCGCAGGATATCCCCTTGGAAATAGATGGAATTCACGCGCGCTGGCACCCCGAGTGGATCGCGTTCGCTTCTGATGACGGAGGGGGGTATCTGGCCATCGACGATCGCCCCGGCATGCGGCGTGGGCGAATAGGTTCCCGCGACGAGATCGGTGAAATTTCTTTTCCTCCAGATCATGCGTGGGGAAGCCTCTCCAGCTTCCTGCAGGCAGCAGCAGATGCGCTGGAAACGGGCGATCCTTTCAGTGGCTTCAGGCGCACCGTCGATGACAGTGGAAGATTGGGCTGGGACCGCGTTGCCGACCGAGGTTGAAGGCGCGGCGTCGTAGAGGCAGGCGGCTCCCCGGCCCGGACGCCCGAAGACGCCGGTGGTGTGAGCAGCCGCAGCCGGTCCACAGGAACCGGGAGGGGCTCAGGCACTCAAGCGCCGTATGTGCAGGTGGCCATCGAGGGGGAAGGAAGGCGGCGTCGCGGGCAGGACGCTGTCGAAGTCGTATCGGCTCTTCTGCGCAACCCGGCACGACGCCAAGTTGTCCACCTGGTGCAGGAGTTCAAGACGCTCCAGCCCGTCGGCTCCGAAGGCGTCGAAGGCCCAGCTGGTGAGTGCCTCCAGAGCGCGGGGGGCCACTCCCAGCCCGCGAGCGTGCGCCGCGGTCCAGTAGCCCACCTCGGCCGCCGGTTTGCCGTGGGCGACATCCTTGAGGACCACATTGCCCACCAACTGTTCGCGCCCTGCAGCGGGTTGTGCCTCAAGGACGGCGAAGCCGAACCTGTCCCCCACTGCCCAGCCCCGCTGCTGGGCCTGCGCCCACCGTGCCCCGTCAGCATCGTCGTCCACGGCAGAGGCCGCCCACTGGCGCAACGCGGGATCCTGGCTCACCTCGACCAGTGCGGCAACGTCCGCCATGCGCCAGGGGCGAAGAACGAGAGCGGGAGAGGCCGACGTCGCGGCCACCTGAAGTACGACGGGGGCATTCATGAACTCATCATGTGCGGCAGTGCTTTCAGCCGACACCGACCACGTCCGGCCCTTGTCGCCTTGCGACCGCACTGTCATCGCGGTGTCCGGACGCGCAGAGCCTGGACGGACCAGTCGAGCACGGGAGCCAGACTCTCCGGGGCCGGCCAGCCGTTGACCACCGCGAGCAGCCGGAGGTACCGCTCCCTGCGGGGGTCGTTCACGCTCTCCAGCCGAGTCGCCAGCAGGCGGCGAAGCTCGACGTCGTCGGGGCGGCCGAGGAGGCGCGCGTAGTGCGCCGTGAACGCCGCGACGATCGGATCGGCCTGGGGCGAGGCCGGGTCAATGCCGGTGGTCAAGGCCGGGCCGGCCTCGTCGCGGACGGCGGCGGCGATGTCGCGGCGTGGGACCGTCGTGTCGCTTCGGGCCTGCTCGACTGCCGTGTCCTCGACCATCCGCCGCACCATGGCGCGGAAATCCGGGTCCATCGCCAGTTCAGCCAACTCCACCCACGCCTGGACCTGTTCCGCGTCCGGGTTGTCGGGCAGCTCGGGGGTCATCGAGCGCATGGCAGCCGCGAATGCGGGGGCGGCGGGGGTGGCGTCAAGACCGCCGAAGACGGCGTCGAGGAAATCGCCGATCAGACGTCGGCGTTCGTCCTGGGAAAGCTGGGCCAGCCGGTGCATCAGTTCCGTCTCCTCCGGTGTGGACCCGCGCTCGGCCACCGCCGTCAGCACCGCGCGCCGCATGCGCAGGACCCGGATCTGCACCGCCAGTGCTTCGGCGTGCGCCGCGGCGACCTCGGGAAGCGAGAGCTCGCGGTCCACGACCTTGCGGATCGTGGGAAGGTCCAGTCCCAGCTCGCGCAGGGTCCGTACGAGGTCCAGGCGTGCGGCAGCATCGATGTTGTAGAGGCGGTAGCCGGCCGGGCTGCGGTCCGTCGGCGCCACGATTCCGCGATCGGAGTAGAACCGAATGGTCTTGACCGTGAGCCCCGTCCGCCGGGCCAGCTCGCCGATCGAGTAGAGCGTGTCGCCGTTCATGCCCCCACCTTTGCGTCTCCCCCTACTGGAGACTCAAGCCCCTCCGCCTGCCGGCAGCCAACCACTCCTCGTCCACGAGCCCTGACCATTCGGACCCGAGCGACCGGTCCCTCGAACAGCAGGATGCCCCACCATGCACGACACGGCCGAGCGGGCACCAGAGGGCCTCTCCCTGGGCGGCGTTACGCGTCGAAGTCGTACTCCAGAACGCACGCGGCGGCATCGAGCACCATCTCGTTGACCTCCACGACACGCCCCTCCTCCGCGAAGGCCGTCCGGCAGATGAGCATGACGGGCGTCCCGGCCGGAAGCCTGAGCTACGACGTCGGCAGGAGGACCGGCTTGCCGTCCAGCACGAACCGGCGGCTCCTGATCCGGACACGCTCACCTTCTTCGAGAGCGAGCACGCGCAGCGTTCTCCGAGCTGGTCACGAACGACCCGGACGAGGCGCGGTCCTTCGTCGGCGACCACGAACAGGTGATCTTCAAGACGCTCCGGTGGACGCCTTACCAGCGAGGTGGTGTTCCTGTCACCGGGTGGGCCGACCTGGTCACGGCGACAGAGATCGACGAGCGCGTGGCTGTGGTGCCGCATCTCTTCCAGGCCGTGGTGAACAAGGTGGCCGACCTTCGCGTGCTGGTGGTCGGCCACGAGGTGTTCGCCGTACGGATCGCGTCCGGGATGCTGGACTGGCGTAAGGATTACTCAGCCCTGTCCTACCGCGTGGTGGACCTGCCCGACCACGTGGAGGAGGCGCTCCTGGCGTACCTGGCCCACTTCGGTCTGGCCTCGGGAAGCTTCGACTTCGCCGTCGACGAGGCCGATGGCCTCTGGTGGCTGGAGCTGAACCCGAACGGGCAGTGGGGATGGCTGGAGGAGTCCACCGGCCTCGCGATGTCCGCCGCATTCGCTGAACTGCTGACGCAAGGAGTTGCCCCATGACCGACACCGCTCAGGAGCGGCGTGCACTCGCCGGACGCCTGGAGCAGGCGGGCGTTCTCATCAGCTCCCCTTGGCGGGCCGCGGTGGAGGCTGTTCCCCGCGAGCTGTTCCTGAACCCTGGCGTGTTCCTGCCCGCGGAAGACGGCCGGTGGCAGCCGGTCACCGCTGCCGGGAGCGACCCGGCCGAGTGGGTACGGATTGCCTACCGCGACGAGTCCCTGACCACCCAGCTCGACGGACACCTCACCGCCGACCAGGTCAGCGGCCCCGTGACCGGCTCCCCGACCTCCTCGTCCACCACCCCGGTCACCGTCGTGGACATGCTGGAGAAACTGGAGGTGGAGAACGGCCAGCAGGTCCTGGAGATCGGCACAGGAACCGGCTATTCCTCAGCCCTCATGTGCTTCCGCCTCGGGGAGGACGCCGTCACCACGGTCGAAGTGGACCCCGCCGTCTCGGCCCGGGCGGACGACGCCCTGGAAACCGCCGGCTACTCGACCTGGACCGTCACAGGCGACGGACTCCTCGGCCATCCCCGCCGGGCCCGTACGACCGCACCATCGCCACCTGCGCGGTGCGCCGCATCCCCTACGCCTGGATCAGGCAGACCAAGCCGGGCGGCATCGTCCTCACCACGGTCGGCGGCTCCTGGCACTACGGCACCGGCCTGGCGAAGGTCACCGTGGCAGAGGACGGTAGCGCCGAGGGCGCGATCATCGGCCGTAGCTCGTTCATGCAAGCCCGGTCCCAGGCGGAAGCGCCCATCGGCGGTGACCTGTCGGCCCGCACGGCCTACGCCGACAGTGAGCGCGAGACCGAGGTGTCCCCGCTCCTGCTGGCAGAGTGGATGCCCGCGTTCCTCGCCCAGCTCGCGGCTCCTGGGGCGCGCTTCACCCGCGCCACCTCGCCGGAGGGCGACCGGCTGCTGCACCTCTTCGACTTGGAGCGCGAGTCCTTCGCCTCGTTCACGGTGAACGACGGCACCTGGACAGTCCGCCAGGGCGGCCCCGTGGCCCTGTGGGACGCGATCGAGCGGGCTCTCATCGCCTGGCAGGACGCGGACCGCCCCGACATCACCGAGGTACGGCTCCGGGTCACGAAGGAGGCCCACACCTACTGGATCGACGGCCACACCGCGCTCCGCTGGCGGCACGACCTTGTCTGATCAGCGGGATGCCCCACCATGCGCGCACGGCGGGGCATCCTGCTGCTCGGTTCCTCAGACGATGTCGAACGTCCCGCCCTGAACGCCCGCGACAAACGCGGAGAAGGCGGTGGCGGGGACCTCGATCACGGGCCCGCCCACGACCTTGGAGTCACGGACCGGGACGACGCCACGCGACGCGGCGAGGTTGGCGGCGACCTCGATGCATGCACCGCCGTTGTTGCTGTACGAGGACGTGAACCAGCACGGGGATTCGGGCATCACAGGTGTCCCTTCGCCGTTAGGAAGCCCCACCATGCACGACACGACCGAGCGGGCACCAGAGGGCCTCTCCCCGGACGGCGTTACGCGTCGAAGTCGTACTCCAGGACGTACGCGGCGGCGTCGAGCACCATCTCGTTGACCTCCACGACACGCCCCTCCTCAGCGAAGGCCGTCCGGCAGATGAGCATGACGGGCGTCCCGGCCGGAAGGCTGAGCCTCGCCGCTTCTTCGGGCAACGGCATGCGCGAGCGGATCTCTTCCCGGAAGTGGACCGGGCCATGGCCCAGTTCGGCGAGCCGGGCGTAGATCCCGCCGGGCCCTGTGTCCGGCTGGGTGATCGCTGGTCCCTCGACCAGAGATGCCGGGAGGTACGAGGTCGACAGGAGGACCGGCTCACCGTCCAGCACGAACCGGCGGCTCCTGATCCAGACACGCTCGCCCGCTTCCAGGCCGAGCACGCGCGCCGCGTTCTCCGAGGCAGCCCCCTCACGCACCTCTACGTCGTCCACCACCAGGTCCCGGCCTGCGAGGTCCGCCTCCCAGACGGAGCGCCCAGTTCCCCACTGTTCGTGCGCCAACCGCTGAATACCCCGACGCCTGAGCGGCCGAGGTTCGGGCTCGCGCCCGCTGGTGTCGGTGGTGGTCATCAAAGAGTGCCCCTTCTCTCCGGACAGCAGAATGCCCCACCATGCGCGGCACGGCGGGGCATCCTGCTGCTCTGTCCGTCAGACGGTGTCGAACGTCCCACCCTGAACGCCCGCGACGAACGCCGCGAACGCGGTGACGGGGACGGCGACCACGGGACCGTTCCCGACCTTGGAGTCACGGACCGGGACGATGCCACGCGACGCGGCGAGGTTGGCGGCGACCTCGACGCACTGGCCGCCGTTGCTGCTGTACGAGGACTTGAACCAACGGGGGGATTCGGTCGTCACAAGGCACCCTTTCGTAACTTGCTGATCTTGGCCACGGACTCAGCCTGCGAGGCGGCTTCGGCCTGCATCTGATGGTAGGCCGTCAGGAAGGGTTGAACGAAGTGCATATCGCGCTCCAGCCTGCCCTGCTGTGCGGACTCGGAGTAGGCCAACTGTGTCCGGTCAGGGAGGGTCAACAGGGTCACCGGCTGGTCGAACGTGCGCCGTTCTCCGAGGTCGAACGGTGCGATCTGCAGAACCGTGGAGGGTGATTCAGCGAAGGCGATGAGCCTGTCCAGCTGCGCCTTCATGACAGTGGCCCCGCCGACTGACTGATGGATGCAGCTCTCATCCAGCACCGCGTAGATCATCGGTGGCGGCGTCCTGGAAAGGGATGCCTGCCTCTCAGCAAGCAGCGCGAGCCGTTCCTCAGCCTGCTGCTCCGTGATTGCTCCCCGTCGCACCGCACCGTTACAGATGGCTTCAGCGTACTCGGCAGTCTGAAGCAGCCCCGGGATGATCCCAAGCTCGAAAAGCCTGATCTCCGCAGCCCGGATCTCCTGCCGCACGAACTCAGGAAAGCCCTCCAGCAGCGCCGTTTCCTTCATCGCCTGAACCATGCGGCTGAACTTGTCACCGGTCCCCAGCGCCCGGTCAACACTCCGCGCGAAACGAGGAGTTGGAGGGCGGCGACCAGTTTCCACGGCCGAAATGTGCGTCCCCGAGCACCCCATGCGGCTGGCTAACTCGTCCTGTGTCCAGCCACGCGCGTCTCTGGCCTGCCTCAACTGCAAGCCGAAGGAAGTGTCCGGATCGTCGGGGTCGAGTTGCTTGCGATTCACCATGTTGAAGCCCTAACTATCCGAACGGAGCTCGCAGGTTGAAGACAGTTCGACCCTAGGTCAGTCTGAATCGCCCCGGTAGCCAAACGGCTACGGAGAGGAGCGATCGATGTACGGCGAGAACTTACGCCCGAATATCCAGGAGCCCCCTGACCTCCCCGCCCCCGGAACCCTCATGGTCGACACCAGCCGCGCCGACCGCGTGGGCGAATTCCGAGGCGTCGCCGGCCCCTACTGGTCGCTCCGGCCCGTCGGGGGCGGCGCGGAGTGGGAGGCCGAGCCCCGCCACGTACGCCCGGCACTCCTGATAGAGCAGCTTCGCGCCCGTACCGCGCGGCTCAACGCCCGTAGCCGGGGCGAGGTCCTGTGAATACGTACCCGCATCCGTACCCGCATCCCCTCGCCGAACTCGTCCGCATGCGACGCGCAACGGGGTACGCCGCCGAGGTCACCGTCTCCGACGGGCAGCGGTTCGCCACCCTCGGCGGGGTCGCCGTACGGAACCGGCGGCTCGTCCTCCTCTGGCTCCGGCGGCAGGCCCTCCGTCTGGCCAACGGTCACGGGCTTCCCCTCGCGCCCGAGCCCGTACGGCTGCCGACCGGCGACGTACGACCGGTCCGCTTCCACGGATCGCACGCCCCGCGGGAGTTGCGCCGCTGGGCCACCCACGGACCGTGCCAGGACCACGCGATACGGGACCTGGAGGCCGGGTTCCCCGCGCTGTTCACCGTTCTCGATCCCGCCGTCGGGCTGAGCCTGACGCTCGCCGGGTGGCGCGGCCGCCCCGCTGACCAGTAGTCCCCTGCCACGAACCGGAGTTGAACGTCGTGCTCCAGTGCACCGCCGTCACGTTGCTTCCGCCCGATGCCGTGTCGCGGCTCAGCGCCCCCGAGACCGACGGCCCCGAGGATCCCGAACCGTACGTCCTGTGCGAACTCGGCACGCACGACGACGGCCCGCACACCGAACACGCCGCCTACCTCCGGCCGGGCCGAACGCCCGACTCCCCCGCCCTGTGGTTCTTCTGGACCGGCAGCGGGCCCGAACGCACCCACCGGGCCGAGTCCACCCCCTGGTGCCCCGCCGTCCTCCGCCGGCTCGACTCCGGCCTCGTACGGCGGTGCGCGCTCTTCGACCACCACACCGCGCCCCACTCCTGGGACGTGACCGACCCGCTCGGCGACCTGATCGCGGAGCGGCTCGTCTCAGGCGACTCCCCCGAAGGGTGACCCCGTGCCCATGAACCAGTGCACCGCCGTCGCGTTACTGCCGCCCCCGGACCACATACTCGCCCTGTCTGTCCCCGGCCACCGCCCGGAAGTCGGACACGTCCTCTGTGAACTCGGCGAGGACCACGGCGCCGAGCACGCGGCGATGCTCTGGGACGAGGGCGGGCGGCCCGGACGCGCCATCTGGGCCCGGTGGAACGCGGAGCGTGCCCGGCTGACCCCGCTCCCCTGGTGTGCCGCGCTCGACACCCGTAACGAGGACGACGCGTGCGGGCTGTTCGGCGGGCACCCGGCCGGACACAGCTGGGAGGTCATCGACCCCACCGACGAAGCGATCACGCGAATCCTCGCGGAGCGGCACCCGCACCTGTTCCCCGAGCACGGGGAAGGCGGCGGGAGCTGACTCCAGGGCCCAGGAGTCAGGGCTCAGGGCTCAGGCTGCATGTCCGCGCCGGATCACCCCGGGCCGTCCGCCCATACCGCGATCTCCGCGGCTCCACGGCGGACAGCCTCTTCCGGGTCCCGGGCGAGCTGCGCGCAGGCCGCCGCGATGTCCGGCACACCGCCCGGTCCCCCGAGCGCGTCGCACACCCCGGTCTCCAGCCAGTCGGCCCGGTCGGCCCGGTCGTCGTCAGCCTCGGCGACCGCGAGAGCGACGAGTCTCACGGCGGCCACCGTCCCCACCCGAGCCAGGGCCGCCGCCGTCTGCCGGGTCACCGCTGTGTCCTCGGCGTCCAGCAGCAGTCTCATCAGACCTTCCGCAGCCTCAGGCACATCGGCGAAGCCAGCAAGGTGACGCCCGGCACGAGCACGTCGCGTCCACAAGGAGGACGACGCCTCGGCCAAGGCCGCTTCCCACTCACTCGTCATCTCTGCCACGACCAGACGGTCTCATGCCCCACGGGGAAGAAGGCCGACGCCTCACCACCGCAGTGGCCTGCGCCGTCATGCTCATCGGCTCCGCGGCCGGGGCCACGGGTGCGGTCGCGGCAGCGCCGGCCCAACCCTCCGTCGTGGACCTGGGCGCGGTCGACCACGAAGGATCGCGGCATCCGGGGTCGAACGTGCGCGGCACGGCGGAAGTGCTGCACTGGTTCCGGTAGTTGGCGTGACGTATCGCGAGGCCGCCGTCCTCGTAACGGCGTTCGGCGAATGGTGGCGAGCGGGGGTGGTGGTGAGCGGCAAGCAGGACGTGCGCGGGCCCGTGGGTTCCTAGGGGGTGTCGGGAGTCAACAGCCGCGCCCGGGCCGCAGCTCGTACCTCGGACGTCTCCATCGGATCATCGCGCAGCACGGCGATCCGCCCCAGGGCTTCCGGGCTCGCGGGTGCCGAGGCGATGCCCAGCAGTCGCGTGTTCTCCTCGCAGTCCCACAGGGATTCGGTGAAGAGAACCTCCAGTCCGTCTCGGTCGATGGCGGCCAACGCCTCCAGGTACGCGGCCCGTTCGTACGAGTGCGGGGTACACAGCCAGAAGCGGCGCAGGTGGGGCACGGCATCGACGGCCACGGGCCCAAGACCGGCCAGGCGCCGGGCCGTTCGGTCGGGGCCGCACCAGGCCCCGGCCGTCCACTGTGCGGCGAGTTCTTCCACCAGTCCCGGCAGCGCCTCCAGGTCAGGATGATCGGCCAGGACGTCCACTCCCAGCCGAGCCAGCCAGGGACGGCCGTCCCGTGCCCAGTCGCGCGCCGCCGGTACGGCGAGCGGGCCCAACCGCCTTACGGCCCGCGTGAGAAGGGGCAGGGGGCGGCGTTGGTTCGGCGCGCCCAGCAGGGGGACCAGCGGGATCAGCCCGTCGGTGGGCTCTCTGCCGTTCAGGGCGCGCAGCGCGTCGATCTTCGTGGCACGTTGCGTATCGGCGTCGGCGAGCAGGGCAAGGAGCTCCGCCGTGCCGAGCCGGGCCAGTGAAGGTCGCGGAACGGAGGGAGAGCCCTGCGTCTCGATCCCGAACCGCGTCCACGGCTCGGAGTGGTACGGAAGCTCCGTCTCCGCACCGATCCGGGCATGTGCGACGTCACGGAGGTCTTCCCACCACCCGGGCGGCCAGGCGGACGATACCGACTCCATGACGAGGACCCAGTGCTCGCCGGTCCGCACGTACTCCCGAAGTGCTTCCCTGGCCTCGTCCGAACGGGCGAGAGCCAGCAGCTCCAGCACCTCACAGGCCCGCAAGCAGGCCTCCTCGTCCCCCAGCAGCATGTCCACGACCGGCGTGAGGGAAAGCTCCAAGTCCTGTACCAGCCGCGCCAGATACAGAGACCGGTCGTCGGTTCCGTCCCAACGCCAGTCGCGGCGGATCCCGTCGTACACGAGCGCCGCAGATCCCCGCGGGTCCTGGAGCGCTCGCACCGCGCCCTGGCCGCGTCCGCGTTGCAGCAAGCCCTCGGTGGAGTCGGGGTGGGCGTATGACATCTCGTTCTTGTCGCTCATCACCCGGCACCCTGCCCGACCCGGGTGTCGGCCCGCCAGGCGATTTCGGCCTCACAGGGATCGGACCGGGCGATCCTGGCGGGCCCCACACGGCCCGCACGACCTCAGTCGTGCAGACCCCATGACTTGAGGTGCTCAAGGCGAGCACGCACATCGTCGGCCGTCTCGGACCTGCTGAGCTCCTCCGCCGACTTCGGGGGAGATTCCTCGGGCATCCCATCACGGTCCGAGTGCAGCTCGAACGTGCTGACTTCTTCCGGCACTCGTGGTTCCCGCCCAGGCAGGCTCACGGCCGTCAAGAAGGCGACCGCAGGGGTCAGCAGTGCGGCGACGATCACAACCTTGCGACGCAACGTCTCCCCCTATGGGTGTGAGCCCGCGCAGCCTTGACGTCGCAGAGTATCGGGCTTGCCTGAATCCTGTCTCGCAACCAACCGGCCAGGGAACGGAGTTCAAGGAACACGGCTGTGGGCCCGGATCACGGATGATCCGGGCCCACACCGTCGTACGGGTACTGCTCAGGTATCAGTTCAGCTCAGCTCAGCCCTGCGCGGGCGACGCGCCGCCCTGCTCGCCGTTCTGCTCGGCAGTCGGCTCGCCGGTCGCGGCCGCCTGGGCCTCGGCGCGCTCGCGCATCTTGCGCACCAGCTCCTGCTTCTTGTCCTCGGCGGCCTTGCGGTCGGCGCCTCGCGCGGAACCCGCGCCCTGCTGTTCGGCGCGGGACAGCTTCTTGCGCTGTCCGCCGACGCCGAGGAGGTTGTTACGGCTCTTGGCCATGGCGTTCTCCCATGTGGAGTGTGAAGTGAGTCAGGTGAAGGTGATCGGGTCCGGTCGCGCCGGTCCCGGGCCGCGGCGGGGTGTTCGCACCCGCCGCGCTCTCACTCGTAGATCTGGAAGAACGAAGACATACGGGAAAGGTACCGCGCTCCCCGCGAGCACCGCACCAGGTTTTCGGGCCGTCGGGTCTCAGGCCGTCGGGTCGACCGTCGCCTGATGGGCCTCGGCCAGATGCTCCTCGGCCTTCAGCCAGGGCAGGAACTGCGCCGAGCGGCGCCACGCGCAGGTGGAGCAGGTCAGCTGGCGCGTCATGCCCGACTTCCTTACCTGCACGACGTGTTCACGGCCGTGCTGGTCCCATCTGGTGACCTTGCTGGTGGTGATCGACGGCATCGTGTACCTCCCGGAACGGCGGCGGGGGCTCCGGTGGACTGTACGACGAAGCCCCCGGTCCCGTACCCGGAACCGGGGGCCTCACGCACGTACGCGGGTGTCAGCAGCCGAGCAGACGGGCGCCGAGGTACGCCTGGATCTGGTCCAGGGAGACGCGCTCCTGCTTCATGGTGTCGCGCTCGCGCACGGTCACCGCGTTGTCGTCGAGGGTGTCGAAGTCGACGGTGACGCAGAACGGGGTGCCGATCTCGTCCTGACGGCGGTAGCGGCGGCCGATGGCGCCGGCGTCGTCGAACTCGATGTTCCAGTTCTTGCGCAGGTCGGTCGCCAGGCCCTTGGCCTTCGGCGAGAGCTGCGGGTTGCGCGAGAGCGGCAGCACCGCGACCTTGACCGGCGCCAGGCGCGGGTCGAGGCGCATCACGGTGCGCTTCTCCATGACGCCCTTGGCGTTGGGCGCCTCGTCCTCGACGTAGGCGTCCAGGAGGAACGCCAGCATCGCGCGGCCGACACCGGCCGCGGGCTCGATGACGTACGGCGTCCAGCGCTCGTTGGCCTCCTGGTCGTAGTACTGGAGGTCGGTGCCCGAGGCCTCGGAGTGCGCCTTGAGGTCGTAGTCGGTGCGGTTGGCCACACCCTCCAGCTCGCCCCACTCGCTGCCGCCGAAGCGGAAGCGGTACTCGATGTCGGCGGTGCGCTTGGAGTAGTGGGAGAGCTTCTCCTTCGGGTGCTCGAACCAGCGCATGTTCTCCTCGCGCATGCCGAGGTCCGTGTACCAGTTCCAGCGCTGGTCCATCCAGTACTGCTGCCACTCCTCGTCCTCGCCCGGCTTGACGAAGAACTCCATCTCCATCTGCTCGAACTCACGGGTCCGGAAGATGAAGTTGCCCGGAGTGATCTCGTTCCGGAAGGACTTGCCCATCTGCGCGATGCCGAACGGCGGCTTCTTGCGCGAGGTCTGCAGCACCTGGCCGAAGTTGGTGAAGATGCCCTGGGCGGTCTCGGGGCGCAGGTAGGCGACCGAGCCGGAGTCCTGGGTCGGGCCGAGGTGGGTGGAGAGCAGACCCGAGAACTGCTTGGGCTCGGTGAAGGTGCCCTTGTTGCCGCAGTTGGGGCAGTTGAGGTCGGCGAGGCCGTTGACCGGCGGCTTGCCGTGCTTCTCCTCGTACGCCTCCTCCAGGTGGTCGGCGCGGTAGCGCTTGTGACAGGAGGTGCACTCGGTCAGCGGGTCCGAGAAGGTGGCGACGTGGCCGGAGGCGACCCAGACGTCGGGCGCCAGGATGACCGACGAGTCGAGACCGACCACGTCCTCGCGCGCGGTGACCATGTAGCGCCACCACTGACGCTTCAGGTTCTCCTTCATCTCGACGCCCAGCGGCCCGTAGTCCCAGGCGGCCTTCTGACCACCGTAGATCTCACTGCAGGGGTAGACGAAGCCACGGCGCTTGCTCAGGCTGACGATGGTGTCGATCTTGTCGGCGGCCACGGTGCTCTCTTCATTACGACGGCGACGAACGGCGAATAACTCAGGTTACCGGCGCGTGCACCCCCTGGATCAAATCGGTAGGGGCCCGGAGAAGGCCGTGCGCCGCCACCTCGTGATCTTCCGGGCATCTCATCCGCCTTGTTGACAATCGTTTCCACTTTTGTTGAAAATGACTGTCATGAACGTACGCCGCCTGATACCCACCACCGCCGTCGCCGGAGCAGTCGCCCTCGGCCTGACCGCTCTCTCCGCCTGCTCCACCTCCGACGCGGCGGACGGGGGCAACGGCGACAAGCTGAAGGTGACGGCGTCGTTCTACCCGATGCAGTTCCTGGCCGAGAAGATCGGCGGCGAGCACGTCGCCGTCACCAGCCTCACCAAGCCGGGCGTCGAGCCGCACGACCTGGAGCTCACCCCCCGCCAGATCGGCTCCATCAGCGAGTCCGACTACGTGCTGTACCTCAAGGGCATCCAGCCCGCCGTGGACGACGCGATTCTGCAGTCCGGTGTGAAGAACACCGTCGACGCCGCGACCCTCACCACGCTGGAGAACCACGGCTCCGAGGTCAGCGGCCACGACCACGGTCACGAGGGCGAGGGCGAGGGCGAGGAAGAGCACGCGGACGAGCACGCCCACGAGGAAGAAGCCCACGAAGAGGGCGACGGCCACAACCACGGCGAGGAGGGCGGCGCCGACCCGCACATCTGGCTGGACCCGGTGAAGTACGCCGAGGTCGCCAAGGGCGTCGGCAAGTCGCTGGAGAAGGCCGACCCCGACCACGCCGCCGACTACAAGAAGAACACCGAAGCGCTGGTCGGCGAGCTGGGCGAGCTGAACACGGCGTACGAGACCGGGCTGAAGAACACCGCCACCAAGACCTTCATCACCACCCACTCCGCCTTCGGCTACCTCGCCGAGCGCTACGGGCTCACCCAGCAGGGCATCGCGGGCATCGACCCCGAGGCCGAGCCGAGCCCCGCCCGGATCCAGGAGATCCACACCATCGCGGAGAAGGAGAAAGCCACCACCGTCTTCTTCGAGACGCTCGCGAGTGACAAGACCGCGAAGACCCTCGCGAAGGACACCGGACTGAAGACCGGCGTTCTGGACCCGCTGGAGGGAATCACGGAGAAGTCCCAGGGCGCTGACTACATCGAGGTCATGAAGTCCAACCTCGCCGCACTGCAGAAGGCGCTCGGCGCGAAGTGACCCGCACCGCCCGCACCACCCGCACCACTTGTGACGTTCGGATCGGAGGCGCTCGTGCCGGAGCGTGAGAGCACCCCCCGCGAGGCCGCCCGCCGGCCCGACCAGGAGGCCGTCATAGCCCTGCGCGGCGCCACGGCCACCCTCGGCGCGCGCCCCGTGCTGCGCGGCGTGGACCTGACCGTGCACCGCGGCGAGGTCGTCGCGCTGCTCGGCGCCAACGGTTCCGGCAAGTCCACCGCCGTACGGTCGGTCATCGGGCAGGTCCCGCTGACCGGCGGCAGCGTCGAGCTGTTCGGCACCGAGCTGCGCCGCTTCCGCCGCTGGGGCCGGATCGGCTACGTCCCGCAGCGCACCACGGCCGCGGGCGGCGTGCCCGCCACGATCCGCGAGGTCGTCGCCTCCGGCCGGCTGTCCCGTACGGGGCTGCGATGGCCCGGGAAGGCGGACCGGGCCGCCGTGGACCGGGCCATCGCGCTGGTGGGCCTGGCCGACCGTGCCAAGGACTCCGTGAGCGCGCTGTCGGGCGGCCAGCACCAGCGGGTCCTGATCGCCCGCGCCCTGGCCGCCGAGCCGGAGCTGCTGATCATGGACGAGCCGATGGCCGGGGTGGACCTGGCCAGCCAGGAGATCCTCGCCTCGACCCTGCGCGAGCAGGTGGCGCTGGGCACCTCCGTGCTGCTGGTGCTGCACGAGCTGGGCCCGCTGGAGCCGCTGATCGACCGGGCCGTCGTCCTGCGCGACGGCTGTGTGACGCACGACGGGCCGCCGCCCGAGGCGCTCGGCCAGCACGCCCTGCCCGGCCACGACCACGTACACCCCCACGCGGCCGCCGAGCCCGTCCGGACGGGACTGCTGACCTGATGCTGTTCGAATTCCTGAACCCTCCCTTCATGCAGCGGGCGCTCATCGCGGCCGTGCTGGTCGGCATCACCGCGCCCGCCATCGGCATCTACCTGGTGCAGCGCCGACAGGCCCTGATGGGCGACGGCATCGGGCACATCGCGATGACCGGCGTCGGCCTGGGCTTCCTGCTCTCCACCAGCCCCGTGTGGATGGCGACCGCCGTCGCGGTGGCCGGCGCGGTCGTGATGGAGCTGATCCGCTGGTACGGACACACCCGCGGCGACCTCGCCCTGGCGATGCTGTTCTACGGCGGCATGGCGGGCGGCGTCATGCTGATCAACCTGTCCGACACCGGCTCCAACGCCAATCTGACCTCGTACCTCTTCGGCTCGCTCGCCACCGTCTCCGAGTCGGACGTCGTCGCGATCTGCGTCCTGGCGGCCTTCGTGGTGCTGGTCACGGTGGGGCTGCGGCGGCAGCTGTTCGCGGTCAGCCAGGACGAGGAATTCGCCCGGGTGTCCGGTCTTCCGGTGCGGGTGCTGAACCTGCTGATCGCGGTGACCGCCGCCGTGACCGTGACCGTCGCGATGCGGGTCGTCGGCCTGCTGCTGGTCAGCGCGCTGATGGTGGTGCCGGTGGCGGCCGCCCAGCAGATCACCAAGTCCTTCAAGGTCACCTTCGTGCTGGCCGTGGTGATCGGCACGGCCGTGACCCTCACCGGCACCGTGACCTCGTACTACCAGGACGTTCCGCCCGGCGCGACGATCGTGCTGCTGGCCATCGCGGTGTTCGTCGCGCTGACCGCGCTCGCCGCTCCGCTCGCACGACGGCGGGCGCGGGCGAGCGAGACGAAGGGTGCCGAGTGCACCCTGGAAGTACCGGCAGCCCGCCGGGACCGGGACGACGTATGGGTGTGACGGCCACAACAGCCGTGACAGCGGTACGTGTGACGGAGTCGCACCGTACGTGTTCGCCGGGGGCGCCCTGCCGGGCTGGCACAATGGCCCGACACATGTACGGGCGACACGAGGAGGCACCTGTGGCCACGGCGCCGATCAGTGGCACGAACGCAGCGCCGGTACGCGGCCGGTCCACCCGGCAGCGGGCGGCGGTGGCGGCGGCGCTCGACGAGGTCGACGAGTTCCGCAGCGCCCAGGAACTGCACGACGTCCTCAAACACCGCGGCGACTCCGTGGGCCTCACGACGGTCTACCGGACCCTGCAGTCCCTCGCCGACGCGGGCGAGGTCGACGTTCTGCGCACCACCGAGGGCGAGGCCGTCTACCGGCGGTGCTCGACCGGTGATCATCACCACCACCTGGTCTGCCGGCTCTGCGGCGCGGCGGTGGAGGTCGAGGGGCCGGCCGTCGAGCAGTGGGCCGAGACGATCGCCGCCCAGCACGGCTATGTGAACGTCGCGCACACCGTCGAGATCTTCGGCACCTGCGCGGAGTGCGCCGCGAAGAAGGCGTAACGGACATACGGAGAAGGGGCGGGCCCGGTGCGTGACGCACCGGGCCCGCCCCTTCTCCGTACTCACTTGGCGGCTTCCGCCTCCTGCGCCCCGCCGAAGCGGCGGTCGCGCTGGGCGTACTCCAGGCAGGCCCGCCACAGGTCACGACGGTCGAAATCCGGCCAGAGAACGTCCTGGAAGACCATCTCGGCGTACGCGCTCTGCCAGATCAGGTAGTTCGAGGTGCGCTGCTCGCCGCTGGGGCGCACGAAGAGGTCCACGTCCGGCATGTCCGGGTAGTAGGTGTACTTCGCGAAGGTCTTCTCGTTCACCTTGGACGGGTCCAGTTTCCCGGCGGCCACGTCCTGGGCGATGCGCTGCGCGGCGTCGGCGATCTCGGCGCGGCCGCCGTAGTTGACGCAGAAATACAGCGTCATCTTGTCGTTGTCCTTCGTCTGCTCCTGGGCGACCTGGAGCTCCTGGACGACGGACTTCCACAGCTTGGGCATGCGGCCCACCCAGCGGATACGGATGCCGAGCTCGTCCATCTCGTCACGGCGGCGGCGGATCACGTCGCGGTTGAAGTTCATCAGGAACTTCACCTCGTCCGGCGAGCGCTTCCAGTTCTCCGTGGAGAAGGCGTACAGCGAGAGGTTCTTCACGCCCATCTCGATACAGCCCTTGAGAACGTCCATGACGACGCCCTCACCGACCTTGTGGCCCTCGGTGCGGGGCAGACCCCGCTCCTTGGCCCAGCGGCCGTTGCCGTCCATCACGACGGCGACGTGCTGGGGCACCAGCTCGCCGGGGATCTTCGGAGGCGTCGCGCCCGAGGGGTGCGGCTCGGGGGTCTTGTACGTGCGCCGGTTACGGCCGCCGAGGATCCCGCGTACTGCCATGAGCTTCTCAGTCTCCCTGTGTCACTTCTCCACGCACCGCGCCGTCCGTCCGGCGCACCGCGTCACTTCTCCACGTACCGCAGCGAGCGCAGGCCGCGCTCCAGATGCCAGTGCAGATAGGCGGACACCAGCCCGCTCCCCTCCCTGACATGGCGCGCCTCGCACGCGTCCGCCGTCGCCCAGTCGCCGCTGAGCAGCGCGCTCAGCAGGGCCAGGGCCTGTGCCGAGGGTACGACGCTGCCCGGGACCCGGCAGTCACCGCATATGACGCCCCCCGCCGCGACGGAGAAGAACCGGTTCGGACCGGGCATTCCGCACTTGGCGCAGTCCTCGAAGCTGGGCGCGTACCCGTTGACCGCGAGCGAGCGCAGCAGGAACGCGTCCAGGATCAGATGGGGGGCGTGCTCGCCCCGGGCGAGGGTGCGCAGGCCGCCGACGAGCAGCAGATACTGCTGGACGGCCGGTTCGCCCTCGTGGTCGGTGAACCGCTCGGCGGTCTCCAGCATCGCGGTGCCCGCGGTGTAGCGGGCGTAGTCGGCGACGATGCCACCGCCGTACGGGGCGATCGTCTCGCTCTGGGTGCAGAGCGGCAGCCCGCGGCCGACCAGCTCGCTGCCGCGCGCGAAGAACTGCACGTCGACGTGGGAGAAGGGCTCCAGGCGGGCGCCGAACTTGGACTTGGTGCGGCGCACCCCGCGGGCGACGGCGCGCACCCGGCCGTGGCCGCGGGTCAGGATCGTGATGATCCGGTCGGCCTCGCCCAGTTTCTGCGTACGCAGCACGATGCCGTCGTCCCGGAACAAGCTCATGGGCCCATTGTCGCCCACCGGGGCGCCCGCACGGGGGCGGCTGCGGAGAAGGCGCTACGAGGGTGTGCGGGCGGCCGCCGCCAGCAGGCGGGCGGTGTCGTCGGCGGGCAGCTGGAGGGCGCTGCCGACGGTGGTCAGCACCTGGCGCTCGGCGGCGCAGTAGGGGCCGTCCGCGAGGGCGATGCGGGCGCCCTGGAGAAGGACGGATTCGCGGCCGGCGGTGGCCAGGTGCGGGGCGAGCGGGGCCAGCACCTCGTGCAGCTCGATGGCGAGGGTCGGACCGCAGGCCTCGGCGGCCGGGTCGGTGCCGGAGCCGCGTCCGGTGTCGGCGGCCAGCACCTCGACGACGGTGAACAGCTGCTCCTGGGTGCAGTCGTCGAGCCCGGCGTCGCGGACGGTGGCGACGGCGGCCTCCAGGACCGTGCGGGAGGTGGTGCCCCCGGCGGCGAGAACGGCCAGCGTGACGGTGTGGACGGCCTCGCGGAGCATCGCGGAGAACCGGGTGGTGGTGGGATGGTCCAGGGCCTCAGGGGCGTAGTGGGCGAGGCAGGCGGCGCACTCGACGACGGGCTCGGCCTCGCCCCGGCGGACCAGTGGGACGCCGAGGACGGTGAGGCGGCGGCGGCCGGTGAGCCGGCGGTAGTTGCGGTCGCCCCCGCAGCCGGGGCAGAAGAAGGAGCCGTCGCCGACGGCGTTCCAGACGGTGCGTACGCCGCAGAGGACCGGCCTCAGAGCGCGTTGTCCTTTGGCTGACCGCACGTCGCACACCTCCGTAACGCTCCGGCAACATTGCCGTGTGTTGGACGTGATGTTAGCCACATGCGTGATGTGACGTCAGCCTCTGGGACGTCACAACCCTCGGATATGGCCGAACCCCGACCACCCGGAGCGGGTGGTCGGGGTCCGTCAATGCGGTGGTACGGGGGCGAACCGGACATCCGTACGAAGAGGCGGACGTGTGGGCCCCGGAGGCCCCGGACGGGTCAGCGGGCCGCGCGGTTGACCGCGGAGACGACCGCCTTGAGCGAGGCGCGGGTGGTGTTGGCGTCGATGCCGATGCCCCACAGGACCTTGCCGTCGATCGCGCACTCGATGTACGAGGCGGCCTGGGCGGAGGCGCCCTCGCTCATCGTGTGCTCGGTGTAGTCCAGCAGCCGGGCGTCGATGCCGATGGCCTGCAGCGCCTCGAAGAACGCGGAGATCGGGCCGTTGCCGGAGCCCGTCAGGACGGTGTCGACGCCGTCCACGACCGCCTCGACGGTCAGGGTGTCGGTGCCGTCGGTGTCGGAGGTGGTCTGGCCGGAGCGCAGCTGTACGCGTCCCCAGGCGTTGTCCGGGTTCGGCAGGTACTCGTCCTGGAAGGTGGTCCAGATCTGCGTCGGGGTGACCTCGCCGCCCTCGGCGTCGGTCTTGGCCTGAATGATCCGGGAGAACTCGATCTGCATCCGGCGCGGCAGGTCCAGCTTGTGGTCGTTCTTCAGGACGTACGCGATACCGCCCTTGCCGGACTGCGAGTTGACGCGGATGACGGCCTCGTAGGAGCGGCCGACGTCCTTCGGGTCGATCGGCAGGTACGGCACGGCCCACTCGATGTCGTCGACGGTCTTGCCCTGGGCCGCCGCGTCCTTCTCCATCGCGTCGAAGCCCTTCTTGATGGCGTCCTGGTGGGAGCCGGAGAAGGCGGTGTAGACCAGATCGCCCGCGTAGGGGTGGCGCGGGTGGATCTCCATCTGGTTGCAGTACTCGCTGGTGCGGCGGATCTCGTCGATCTGCGAGAAGTCGATCTGCGGGTCGACGCCCTGGGAGAACAGGTTCATGCCCAGGGTGACCAGGTCGACGTTGCCGGTGCGCTCGCCCTGGCCGAACAGGCAGCCCTCGATACGGTCGGCGCCGGCCATGATGGCCAGCTCGGCGGCGGCGACGGCGGTGCCCCGGTCGTTGTGCGGGTGGACCGACAGGCAGACGTGCTCGCGGCGGGTCAGATGGCGGGACATCCACTCGAAGCGGTCCGCGTGGGTGGAGGGCGTGGAACGCTCCACGGTGGCGGGCAGGTTGAGGATGATCTCGCGGCCCTCCTCCGGCTGCCACACGTCGCAGACGGCCTCGCAGACCTCCAGGGCGAAGTCCAGCTCGGTGTCGGTGAAGATCTCCGGGCTGTACTGGTAGCCGAAGACCGTCTCCGGGCCCAGGATCTTCTCGGCGTACTCCATGACCAGCCGGGTGCCGTCCACCGCGATCTGCTTGACCTCCTCGCGCGAGCCGCGGAAGACGACGCGGCGGAAGGTGGGGGCGGTGGCGTTGTACAGGTGGACGGTGGCCCGGCGCGCGCCGACCAGCGACTCCACGGTGCGCTCGATCAGCTCCTCGCGGGCCTGCGTCAGGACGGAGATCGTCACGTCCTCGGGGATCGCGCCCTCTTCGATGATGGAGCGGACGAAGTTGAAGTCGGTCTCGCCGGAGGACGGGAAGCCGACCTCGATCTCCTTGTAGCCCATCGTGACCAGCAGATCGAACATCTCGCGCTTGCGGGCCGGGGACATCGGGTCGATCAGGGCCTGGTTGCCGTCGCGCAGATCGGTGGACAGCCAGCGGGGCGCCACGGTGATCCGGTTGTCGGGCCAGGTGCGGTCGGCGATGTCGACGGCCTCGTAGCCGCGGTACTTGTGGACCGGCATCCCGGACGGCTTCTGCAGCTGCGTCGCGTTGGTGATCGGAGTGGGGCGGCCGACAGAATCACCGGCAGGGTTCACGGTGTTACCGGCGGGATTCACGGTGGTCATGGCGTAGGGCTCCTCGGTCCAGCGGGTGTCGGCCGACTGTGTCGCTGCAGCACCAGACTCCGCGGGGAGGGGGTCGGCCTACGACTACAGGCCCTCGCCGCGGCAGCTAAGGAGAAGCAGCCCGAAACGCATGATGCGACGAGCGTAACCGAGTGTGGCCCGTGGTGTCGGTCCGTATCAGTATGCGGGACCGGGCATCGATGACGGGTAAACAGTGACTCATCACTCCATTTCGTCAATCATCGTCGCAACCAGTGACAGAACGGTGACGGAGTGCCACAGTCGGTGTATGCACCTTCGAACCGACGGCGAGCTCCACCCCGTCTTCTGCACCATCGTTCCGCCCCACGTCCTCGATCACCTGTCCCGGTCCGCCGACGCCCGGCTCGCGGATCCGGCCCGCCGCACCCTGGAGGCCGACGGCCTGCGCCGCAACCGCCGCCGGATGACGGCGCTCGCCGCCGCCCCGGCCACCCCGGGCGCGGGCGCGGTCCCCACCAAGCCCCACCGCACCCTGTACGACTGCGAGAACGGCACCACCCTGCCCGGCCGCCAGGTCCGCGACGAGGGCGACAAGCCCACGTCCGACGCCAGCGTCAACCGCGCGTACGCCTGCCTCGGCGCCACCTTCGAGCTGCTGCTCTCGGCGTACGGGCGCAGCTCGATCGACGGCAAGGGCCTGCCGCTGATCGGCTCCGTGCACTACGGCGAGGAGTACAACAACGCGTTCTTCGACGGCGAGCAGATGGTCTTCGGGGACGGCGACGGCGAGATCTTCCTCGACTTCACCGTCGCGGTCGACGTGATCGCCCACGAGCTGGCCCATGGCCTGACGCAGTACACCGCCAACCTGCGCTACGAGGGCCAGTCCGGCGCGCTCAACGAGTCCGTGTCCGACGTCATCGGCTCGCTGGTCAAGCAGTACTCGCTGGGCCAGAGCGCGGAGCAGGCCGACTGGCTGATCGGGGCCGGGCTGCTGGCGCCCCGGGTCAGCGGGGACGCGCTGCGCTCGATGAAGGCCCCGGGCACGGCGTACGACGACGACGTCCTCGGCAAGGACCCGCAGCCGGGCTCCATGGACGACTACATCGAGACGGAGGAGGACAACGGCGGGGTCCACCTCAACTCCGGCATCCCCAACCGCGCGTTCTACCTCCTGGCCACCGCCCTGGGCGGCAATTCCTGGGAGCGCGCCGGACAGATCTGGTTCGACGTGCTGACCGGCGGCGAGCTGACGGCGAACGCGGACTTCGCGGAGTTCGCCCGGCTGACGGTCACGGCGGCGGGCGACCGCTTCGGCGAGGGCGACGAGCGGGAGGCGGTCCTCAAGGCCTGGTCGGAGGTGGGCGTTCCGACGCGCGCGTGAACCGGCCCGCCGAGGAGGCCGGTTCGGGCAGGCGGGGTTGAGTGCGGTCACGGCCCCCGATAGACAGGACCCCATGCGTATTCAGGTCAGCCGGACCGGCGGCTTCGCCGGCATCTCCCGCCGCCATGAGGTCGACACCGAGGGCCGGGCGGACGCCGCCGAGTGGCAGGCGCTCGCCGAGGAGGCGCTCGGCGCGGCGCGGGACACCTCGGCGCCCGGGGTGCCGGACGGCTTCCGGTACACGATCACGGTCGACGGCCGCACCGTGTACTGCGCTGACCCCGATCTGACCGGGGCGCAGCGCACGCTGATCTCACGCGTCCTCAAGGAGGGCGCGTGAGATCGGCCCCCGGTCCGTGAAGGGCTAGAACCCGAGCTTGCGCAGCTGCTTGGGATCGCGCTGCCAGTCCTTGGCGACCTTCACATGCAGGTCCAGGAAGACCGGCGTGCCGAGCAGCGCCTCGATGTGCTTGCGGGACTTCGTGCCGACGTCCTTCAGCCGCTGGCCCTTCGGGCCGATGATGATGCCCTTCTGGCTGGGGCGCTCGATGTAGACGTTGGCGTGGATGTCCAGCAGCGGCTTGCCCGCCGGGCGGTTCTCGCGGGGCAGCATCTCCTCGACGACGACCGCGATGGAGTGCGGCAGCTCGTCGCGTACGCCTTCCAGCGCGGCCTCGCGGATCAGCTCCGCGACCATGACCATCTCCGGCTCGTCGGTGAGGTCGCCCTCCGGGTAGAGCGGCGGGCTCTCCGGGAGGAGCGGGGCGATGAGGTCGGCCAGCAGGCCCACCTGCTGGTCCTTGACCGCCGAGACCGGAATGATCTCGGCCCACTCGAAGCCCAGCTCGTCGGCGAGCGCGGAGACGGCGAGGAGCTGTTCGGCCAGCGCCTTGGACTCGACCAGGTCGGTCTTGGTGATGATGGCGATCTTGGGGGTCTTCTTGATCCCCGCGAGCTCCTTGACGATGTACTTGTCGCCGGGGCCGAGCTTCTGGTCGGCGGGCAGGCAGAAGCCGATGACGTCGACCTCGGCCCAGGTCGTCCGCACGACGTCGTTGAGCCGCTCGCCCAGCAGCGTGCGCGGCTTGTGGAGGCCGGGGGTGTCGACCAGGATCAGCTGCGCGTCGTCACGGTGCACGATGCCGCGCACCGTGTGCCGGGTGGTCTGGGGGCGGTTGGAGGTGATCGCCACCTTCTGACCGACGAGAGCGTTCGTGAGAGTGGACTTGCCGGCGTTGGGGCGGCCCACGAAGCAGGCGAAGCCTGCCCGGTGGGGGGAGGTGGTCTCCGCTTGCGGGGCAGCGGATTCTTGGTTCGGTCGAGCGCTCATGGCGACCATTCTCCCCGATCCCGGCGGCGCTCTCGTACAGCGGTACGCCGGGACGCGCCGGAGGGCCGGGCGGAACGGCCGCCGGAGCGGTCGTTCAGCCGGCCGTGACGCGTACGCGCAGCGTGCCGTCCGGGGCCGCGAGCAGCACCGGGGTGTCCGGTCCGCCGAGGTCCCGCACCGCGGCCCGGTCGTCGTCGGAGGGTGTCTCGGCGGCGGAGACGACCGCTGCCGCCTCCAGCGAGGTGGCGCCGCTGGCCACCGCCATGGCGACGGCGGTCTGCAACGCGCTGAGCTTCAGCGACTCCAGCGCCACCGTGCCCGCGACATACGTACGTCCGGTCTCGTCGCGTACGGCCGCGCCCTCGGGCACACCGTTGCGGGCGCGGGCGCTGCGCGCCAGAGTGACGATCTTGCGGTCCTCGGCGTCGAGGCCGGTGGTGTCGGTGGTGTCGGTCATGGCACGAGCATACGAAGCGGGCGGCGGGCCGGCCGAGCGGGTCACCCCGGCACCGGATACATCGAGCCGCGTCGGCCCTCGGGCGAGGCGAGCCACTGGAGCCTGGCCTCGCAGCCGGTGTCGGGCAGCGGAGTGTGCAGCACGATCGCCAGGTCCGGCCGGGCCGGCACCCGCAGCTGGGTGGCCTCCAGGACCAGACGGCCGACGAGCGGGTGCTCGACCTCCTTGCGGTTCTGCCCGGCGGGGGCGATGTCGCGCCGCTCCCACAGTTCTGCGAAGAGCGGGCTGACCGCCCTGGCCTCCTCGACGACCGCCCGGAACCCGTCGTCCTCCGGACACTCCGAGCAGGCCGCCCGGAACTGGGCCACCACCTGCGGGGCGAGCGCGTCCCAACTCGCCCCGGTGCGGGAGCGGTAGACGGGGTCGGTGAAGAAGGCGATCAGACAGTTCTGCCGGATGTCCGGGCGCATGCCGAGGACCGCGCCGGCCGCGTCGTTGTACAGGACGGTGTTCCAGTACCGGTCCATGATGTGGGCCGGGTACGGCATCCAGGCGTCGATGAGCCGGGTCAGCCCCTCGCACATGTCGGCGTCGGCCGGATCGACCTCGGCCGGCGGCGGGTTCAGCCCGGCCAGTACGTACAGATGGCGGCGCTCGGCGCTCCTGAGCCGCAGCACGCGGGCGACGGAGTCCAGCACCTGCGGGGAGACGGTGATGTCGCGGCCCTGCTCCAGCCACTGGTACCAGGAGACGCCGACTCCGGCGAGGACCGCGACCTCCTCGCGGCGCAGGCCCGGGGTGCGGCGACGGGCGCCGCCGTCCGGCAGGCCCGCTTCGGCCGGGGTGACGCGGGCCCGGCGGCTCATCAGGAACTCGCGCAGTTCGGCGAGGCGGTGCGCCTTCGTGTCGTCCGTCGCCTGCCGGGCCGGTGTGGCCACGTACTCCCCCTGTGTCCGTGCGTGCGCCTGCCTGGTGGTGCGGGCAACAGGATAAGTTCCCGCTCCCCACGGTTATTCCGGCCGCCGCAGGGTGGACCGCATGGCGATCGAATCCCCTTCCACCACTGCTTCTCCCGCTGCTTCTTCCTCTGTGGCTTCCGCTTCGGCTTCCGTGCCGCCCCGGCTCTCCGGCCGGGCCCGGCTGGTCCTCTTCGTGCTGTGCGCCGCCCAGTTCATGGTGGCCCTCGACTTCTCCGTGCTGAACGTGGCGCTGCCCGTGCTCGGCAAGGACCTGGGGCTGAGCACCACGGGCCTCCAATGGGCCATCACCGCGTTCGCGCTGCCGTCGGGGGGCTTCCTGCTGCTGTTCGGGAGGATCGCCGATCTGTACGGGCGGCGCCGGCTGTTCCTCACCGGGCTCACCGTCTTCGGCGCCTCGTCCCTGCTGGCGACGCTGGCCTGGGACCCGGCCTCCTTCCTCGCCGGGCGGGCGCTCCAGGGGCTGGGGGCGGCGGTCATCGTGCCGACCGGGATGTCCCTGCTCACCACCACGTTCCCGGAGGGGCCACTGCGTGACCGGGCGCTCGGGATCAGCGGGACGCTGCTGTCGCTCGGCTTCACGGTGGGCATGGTCGCGGGCGGCGTCCTGACGGACACGCTGGGCTGGCGCTCCACGATGGGCCTGCTGGCGCTGGCCTCGCTCGTGGTGCTGGCGGTGGCCCCGAAGGTGCTGGAGGAGTCGCGTACGGCGGACCGGCCCCGGCTGGACGTGCCGGGCGCGGTGAGCGTCACCGGCGGTCTGCTGGCGCTGATCTACGCCCTGACCACGGCGGCGGAGCGCGGCTTCGGCGGCGCGGACGTGCTGGTCACGCTGGTCCTCGGGGTCGCTCTGCTCGCCGCGTTCGTCCTGGTGGAGTCCCGCTCGGCGGCCCCGCTGGTGTCGCTGCCGATGCTGCGGCGGCGGACGGTGGCGTTCGGCAACCTCGGCGGTCTGATGACCTTCTCGATGATGAGCACGGTCGTCTTCGTGCTGACCCTGTACCTCCAGGAGGTCCTGGACCTCTCGCCGTTCGCCACCGGGCTGGTCTTCGGTGCGCAGGGCGCGCTGTCGGTGGTGGCCGGGATGTACGCGCCGAAGGTGATCGGCCGGATCGGCGCACGCCGGACCCTGGCGCTGTCGCTGCTCGGCCAGGGCCTGTTCATCGGCGCGCTGCTGGGCCTGGGCACGGAGTCGGGCGTGTGGCTGGCCACGGCGGCGGTGTCGTTGGCGAGCATGTGCCACCTGGGCGCGATCATCGCGTACGGACTGACCGTGACCTCCGGCATCCCGAACGAGCAGCAGGGCCTGGCCACGGGTCTGGTCACCACGACCCAGCAGGTGGGCCTGACGGTCGGCATCCCGCTGCTGGGGGTGCTGGCCACGACGCAGGACACGCTGTTCGACGGCGTACGGACGGTGGTGGCGGTCACCGCGGCGATCCTGCTGGCGGCGGGCGCGGCGGTGGCGACGGGGCTGCGCCGCGGCTGACCTTCCTGCCGGTACGAGGACGGGCCCGCTCCCCACGGAGGAGGAGCGGGCCCGTTCGCGTACGCGTCCTACGGCCGGTCCAGGCGCAGCCGCTCCGCCTTCGGGAGTCCGGCGACCACCAGGTCGTAGGAGTCCTCGATCATTTCGCGCAGCAGCCGGTCCGGGACGCCGGAGACGGTGACCGTGTTCCAGTGGCGCTTGTTCATGTGCCAGCCGGGCACGATCGCGGGGTGCGTCTCGCGCAGCCGGATCGCCTCGTCGGGATCGCACTTGAGGTTGACCGTGAGCGGCCGCCCGTCCAGCGCGGTGAGGGCGAACAGCTTGCCGAGCACCTTGAACACGGAGGTCTCCGGGCCGAACGGGAACTCCTCCACGCTCGCGTTGAACTCCAGGCAGAAGGCCCGCAGCCGCTCCGGCGTCATTCCGCTTCCTTCTCCTCGGTCTCTTTGTGCTCCGGCTCCACGAGCACCGTGACGATCTTGTTCCGGCGGCCGGCCGGGGACTCGGCGGTGAGGCGGAGCCTGCGGCCGTCGGGCAGCTCGACCGTGGCCGAGGCGCCGGCGATCGGGACCCGGCCGAGCGCCTTGGCGAGCAGACCGCCGACGGTCTCCACGTCCTCGTCGTCGTACTCGTCGAGGTCGAAGAGGTCGCCGAGGTCCCCGATGTCGAGCCGGGCGGTGACCCGGTAGCAGCCGTTCTCCAGCTCCTGGACGGGCGGCAGCTCCCGGTCGTACTCGTCGGTGATCTCGCCGACGATCTCCTCCAGGATGTCCTCGATGGTGACGATGCCCGCGGTGCCGCCGTACTCGTCGATGACGACCGCGACGTGGCTGCGGTCCTGCTGCATCTCGCGCAGCAGGTCACCGGCGTTCTTGGTGTCGGGGACGAAGGCGGCGGGGCGCATCGCGGTGGAGACCGGGTCGGCCTCGGACTCGCGGTTGATGTGCGTCTTGCGGACCAGGTCCTTGAGATAGACGATCCCGACGACGTCGTCCTCGTTCTCGCCGGTGACCGGGATCCGGGAGAAGCCGGAGCGCAGCGCGAGGGTGAGGGCCTGGCGGATCGTCTTGTAGCGCTCGATGGAGACGAGGTCGGTGCGCGGCACCATGACCTCGCGGACCAGGGTGTCGCCCAGCTCGAAGACGGAGTGCACCATGCGGCGCTCGTCGTCCTCGATGAGCGACTCCGCCTCGGCGAGGTCGACCATGGCGCGCAGCTCGGCCTCGCTGGCGAACGGGCCCTTGCGGAACCCCTTGCCCGGGGTCAGCGCGTTGCCGACGAGGATCAGCAGCTGCGGGATCGGGCCCATGATCCTGGCCAGCGGCAGCAGCACGTACGCCGATGCCGTGGCCGTGTTCAGCGGGTGCTGGCGGCCGATGGTGCGCGGCGAGACGCCGATGGCGACGTAGGAGACGAGGACCATCACGCCCATCGCGACGGCCAGCGCCTCCCAGGTCTCGGGAAACTCCTGGAGACAGGCGTATGTGACGAGGACTCCGGCCGACATCTCGCAGGCGACCCGCACCAGCAGGGCGACGTTGAGATAGCGGGTCGGGTCGGCGGCGATCTGCGCGAGCTTCGCGCTGCCGCGCCGCCCGGACCGGACCGCCTCGTCCGCCCGGAAGCTGGAGGTGCGGGCGATGCCGGCCTCCGCGCAGGCGGCCAGCCAGCCGACCATGACCAGCAGAACCGCGCCGACGATCAGCGGCGCGCTCACGAGACGGTGGGGGCCGGGGACGCGCCGGTGAGCCCGTGCTCCCCGCGCCAGCCGTCCACGATGGCGGCCTGGAGACCGAACATCTCGGCCTTCTCGTCCGGCTCCTCGTGGTCGTACCCCAGCAGGTGCAGCACTCCGTGGACGGTCAGGAGCTGGAGCTCCTCGTCCATGGAGTGCTGCGTCGGGGCCTCTTCGCCCTGCTTCTTCGCGACCTCCGGGCAGAGCACGATGTCACCGAGGAGCCCCTGCGGGGGCTCCTCGTCGTCCTTGGCCGGCGGACGCAGCTCGTCCATCGGGAAGGACATGACATCGGTCGGACCGGGAAGGTCCATCCACTGGATGTGCAGCTGCTCCATGGCGTCGGTGTCCACCACGATCACCGAGAGCTCGGACAGCGGGTGGATCCGCATCCGGGCCAGTGCGTAGCGGGCGATGTCGAGGATCGCCTGCTCGTCGACCTCGGTTCCGGACTCGTTGTTGACGTCGATCGACATGGTGCGCTGCGACTACTTCCCTTTACGGCGGTCGCGTCGGCCGTCTTCGCGGCCTTCCGCCTGACCGTCTCGCTGACCGTTTCGGCTGTCGTACTTCTCGTACGCGTCGACGATACGGCCGACGAGCTTGTGCCGGACGACATCCTGGGAGGTGAGGCGCGAGAAGTGCACGTCGTCCAGGCCCTCCAGGATGTCCTGGACCTGCCGCAGCCCGCTCTTCGTACCGCTCGGCAGGTCGACCTGGGTGATGTCACCGGTGATGACGATCTTCGAGTCGAAGCCGAGGCGGGTGAGGAACATCTTCATCTGCTCGGCGCTGGTGTTCTGCGCCTCGTCGAGGATGATGAACGCGTCGTTGAGCGTACGGCCGCGCATGTACGCCAGTGGCGCGACCTCGATCGTGCCCGCCGCCATCAGCCGCGGGATCGAGTCGGGGTCGAGCATGTCGTGCAGGGCGTCGTAGAGCGGACGCAGATACGGGTCGATCTTGTCGAACAGGGTGCCCGGCAGGAAGCCGAGCCGCTCCCCCGCCTCGACCGCGGGCCGGGTCAGGATGATCCGGCTGACCTGCTTGGACTGGAGCGCCTGGACCGCCTTGGCCATGGCGAGATAGGTCTTGCCCGTACCGGCGGGACCGATGCCGAACACGATCGTGTGCTCGTCGATCGCGTCCACGTACCGCTTCTGATTGAGCGTCTTGGGGCGGATGGTGCGGCCGCGGTTGGAGAGGATGTTCTGCGTGAGCACCTCGGCGGGCGTCTCGCCCTGCGGCTCTCCCTGTCCGTTGCCGGCCGCCCTGAGCATGGCGATCGACCGTTCCACTGCGTCCTCCGTCATCGGCGCTCCGGTGCGGAGCACGAGCATCATCTCGTCGAACAGGCGTTGGATGAGAGCGACGTCGGCGGCCTCGCCCGTGGCACTGATCTCGTTGCCCCGGACATGGATGTCGGCCGCCGGGAAAGCCTCTTCGATCACGCGCAACAGCGAGTCACCCGATCCCAGGAGCATCACCATGGGGTGTGCGGCCGGAATCCTGATCTGGGCACGCGCCTGCGGCTGTGTGGGTGTCTGAGTCATGGGCCGGCCCTCGGGCCTGCGCATACCTCCCGTTGCAGGGTTCTCGCTGCTCGACAACCTCTGGATTACCAAGCCTACGACCTGGCGCTGACAACGCAGAGTGCTTTTACCGCCCGTGTGTGCGACCCGGGCCGCCACGGTGTACGGCTCGGCCGGCGCCCGCTCACTGGCGGAAGCCGATCGTAGGCACCGCGCGCCGCAGCGGCCAGGCGCGGGCCGTGGTGGGCAGGAGGTCGTCCAGGAAGGCGTAGCGCTCCAGGGCGGCGGGGTCCTGGCCCTCGCAGGTGCGGATCCGCTGCCACCAGGCGGCCACCTCGGCCCAGCCGGGGGCGGAGAGCGAGCCGCCGAACTCCTGGACCGAGAGGGCTGCGGTGAGCCCGGCGAAGGCGAGCCGGTCGGCGAGCGGCCAGTCGGCGAGGGTGCCGGTCACGAAGCCGGCGACGAACACGTCCCCGGCGCCGGTCGGGTCGAGGGCCTCCACCTCGATGGCGGGCACCGCCGCGGCGGCGCCGGTGCGCCCGTCGACGGCGTACGCGCCCTCGGCGCCCAGGGTGACCACGGCGAGCGGGACGCGTTCGGCGAGCGCGTGGGCGGCGGCGCGCGGGCAGTCGGTACGGGTGTAGCGCATCGCCTCCTCCGCGTTGGGCAGGAACGCCTCGCAGTGCGCCAGGTCGGGCAGGGCGTCCAGGTCCCAGCGGCCGGTCTCGTCCCAGCCGACGTCGGCGAAGATCAGCGCGCCGTCCCGGGCGGCGGTGGCCACCCAGGGCTCGGCCCGGCCCGGGGCGAGCGAGGCGATCGCGGCACGGGCACGCGGCGGGCAGTGCGGGAAGGCCGGGGCGGGCGCGGGGCGTTCGGCGGGTTCGGTGGGGGCTGGGCCTTTCGCAGGCCCAGCGGCCCCGTTAGCGGCAGGAACCCCGCTGGGCGCCGGGGCCTCGTGGCCGTGGGAGACCATCGTGCGCTCGCCCTCGTACGCCATCGAGACGGTGACCGGCGAGTGCCAGCCGGGGACGGTGTGCGACATCGACAGGTCGATGCCCTCACCCTGTTCGAGGGCGTCCCAGCAGTACTCCCCGTAGTGGTCGTCGCCGAACGCGGCGGCGAGCGAGGTGCGCAGGCCCAGGCGGGCGAGGGCGGTGGCCATGTTGGCGACGCCGCCCGGGCTGGATCCCATCCCCCGGGCCCAGGACTCGGTACCGCGCACGGGCGCGCTGTCCAGGCCGGTGAAGATGATGTCGAGGAAGACCGTGCCCGTCAGGAAGACGTCGCAGGCGGGGTCGCGAGGGGCGCGCAGCGCCAGCAGCGGGTCGATGCCCGGAGTCTCTGTGCTCACCGTGCGCTCCCGGGGTCGTGCGGCGGATCTCGGCCGGATCCGGACCGTGTGAGATGCGGCCAGTCTGCCCGATCGGCACAGGGGAACGCAGTGTCCGCGCCCAAGTGTTCGCAGCACGCCTGACCTGCATAAACATGCGCTAATACCCGGACCTCACCTGCATAAACGCATAAGTGACCCAGATCACATCGGGGCGGCTTTCGAGGAGCCGGGAGCGCTTGATACAAATTGCCCCGCGAGCACCTTCGGGCACGTTGTCCGACGAGAGCCGCAATCTCCTGGCATATCGCCTTACCTCCGCAGTACCCGCATGTCCTCCCGCAGCACCCCCATGCCTTCCCGCAGTACCCCTCCCCGCTCTTCTCTCCTCCCCGCGTCTTCTCTCCCCCTCCCCCCTGCCTGCTCAGGCATGTCTTCAGGAACGCCCATGTCCTCGCGCCCCGGTGCCGCGTGGCCCCTGGTTGCCGTCTTCACCGCCGGCTACCTCGCCTCCTACCTCCTCCCCACCGTCGTCGGCCGGCTCAGCGCCCATCTCGGGCTGAGTCCCGCCCAGGCGGGCCTGGTCGGCAGTGCTCTGCTCCTCAGTTCGGCCGGTGCCGGCTTCACCCTGGCGGGCCGGGTCGAGCGGTACGGGGCGCGCACCCCCGCCCGCGCCGGGCTGCTGCTGGCCGCCGTCGGTTACGGCTGCGCCGCGCTCGCCGGGTCCGTACCCCTGGTGGTGCTCGGCGTGGTGGTCGGCGGCTTCGGCTCGGGCACCGCGACGGCGGTCGCCGCGGCCGGGATCGCCGCCCGGCGCGACCCGCACCGGACGTCCTCGCTCGGGCTGCTCACCGTGTCCGCCACGGCGGGCGTCCTCTATCTGACGATCCCCCACCTCGGCGGCGGACACCGGCTTCCGTTCGCCGCGATCGCCCTGGTCGCCCTGCTCGTCTGGCCCGCGACCGCCCGGCTCGGCGGCGCGACGGCGGCGGAGGAGACCGCATCGCCGATCACCGGGCGGCTCCCGCACCGCCGTTCCGGGCTCGTCCTGGCGGGCGGCATGCTCGTCTGGTCCATGGCGCAGAACGCGCTGTGGGGCGTGAGCAGCCGCATCGGCATCACGCAGGCGGGACTGACCGAGGTCACCGTCGGCGCCGTCTTCGCCGCCGCCCTCGGCGCGGGTCTGCTGGGTGTCATGGGGGCCGGTCTGCTCGGCGCCCGGCTCGGCCGGGCGGTGCCGATCGGGCTGGGGACCGTGGTCATCGCGGCGAGCATCGTGCTCAGCTCCTCGGCCCGGGACCTCGGCTCGTTCGCGACCGGCGAGGTGCTGTGGAACACCGTCTACCCGGTGGTCCTCTCCTACCTCATCGGTCTGGCCGCCTCCCTGGACGTACGCGGCCGTTGGGCGGTGCTGGCGGGCTCCGCCTCCTCCGTGGGGGTAGCCTGCGGTCCGCTGCTGGGCAGCGTGCTCTCCGAGGAGGCCGGCTATCCGGTGATGGGGCTGATCCTGGGGGCGGCCACCCTGCTGGTCGCCGCGCCGGTGACCGCCGTGGCACTGCACACCGGCGGCCGTCCGCTGGTGCCCGGTTCGGTGCGCCGCCGCGGTGGCGCCCCGGCCGCCCTGCTCGCCGCCACCACCACCGGCAGCCTGTCCGGCGCGGTGCCGAAGCTCGGTTCCCCGGAGCAGGCCGTCACGGAGCTGCGCGTACCGGCCCTGCGGCGCAGGCGGCTGGTGCGCAGCGCGATCCGGACGGCCGGTCCGGACGGCGGTTCCGGTCAGTCGAACGCGTACGCCTCGACCTCGGACAGGTAGCGCGCCCTGCGCTCCTCGTCGTGGTCGAGGAAGGCCGCCTCGAAGGAGTTGCGGGCCAGGGTGCGCAGCTGCTCCGGTTCCAGGGCGAGCGCGTCCCGTACGGCGTCGAAGTTGTCGCCCGCGTACCCGCCGAAGTAGGCGGGGTCGTCGGAGTTGACCGTGCAGAGCAGGCCCGCCGCCATCATCCGCGGCAGCGGATGATCCTTCAGCGTGTCGACCGTGCGCAGCCGTACGTTGGAGAGCGGGCAGAGCGTGAGCGGCACCCGGTCGGCGACCAGCCGTGCCACCAGCTCCGGGTCCTCCAGGCAGCGCAGCCCGTGGTCGACGCGCTCGACGCCGAGGATGTCCAGAGCCTCCCGGATGTACTCCGGCGGGCCCTCCTCCCCCGCGTGGGCCACCTTGCGCAGGCCGAGGGCGGTGGCCTCCTCGTACACCGCGCGGAACTTGGCGGGCGGGTGGCCGACCTCGGCGGAGTCCAGGCCGATCGCGCTGATCCGGTGCAGATAGGGCTTGGCCGCGTCCAGGGTGCCGAGGGCCGATTCGGCGGACAGGTCGCGCAGGAAGCACATGATCAGCTGGGTGGAGACGCCGTGGGTCTCCTCACTGCGCTCCAGCGCCCGCCCGATCCCTTCGATGACCGTGCCGATCGGGACGCCCCGGGCGGTGTGGGCCTGCGGGTCGAAGAAGACCTCGGCGTGCCGCACGCCCTGGGCGGCGGCACGGGCGAGATAGGCGTCGACGAGTTCGGCGAAGTCCTCCTCGGTGCGCAGCACGGCCATCAGCGCGTAGTAGAGGTCCAGGAAGGACTGGAGGTCCTCGAACTCATAGGCGGCGCGCAGCTCGTCGGTGGTGGCGTACGGCAGGGTCACCCCGTTGCGCTCCGCGAGGGCGAAGGCCAGTTCGGGTTCGAGGGTGCCTTCGATGTGGAGGTGGAGTTCTGCCTTGGGGAGGTGCACGGTGTCTCGCAAACGGTGGTGCTGGTGGGTTCAGTGGTGGTGCCGGGTGGGGACCGGTACCCGGATCAGGTCCTGGGCGACGGTGAGTTCGCCGTCGAACCCGGCGGCGCGGGCCTGGGTCTCGAAGAGCTCCGGGTCGCTGTAGCGCTGGGAGAAGTGGGTCAGCACGAGGTGGCGCACGCCCGACTCCTGCGCCACCCGGGCGGCCTGGCCGGCGGTCAGGTGCCCGTGGTCGACGGCCAGCTTCTCGTCCCCGTCGAGGAAGGTCGACTCGATGACGAGCATGTCGCAGCCCTCGGCGAGCGCGTACACCCCGTCGCAGAGCCGGGTGTCCATGACGAACGCGAACCGCTGTCCGCGCCGGTGTTCGGAGACCTGGTCCAGGGTGACGCCGTCGAGGGCGCCTTCGCGCTGGAGGCGGCCGACGTCCGGTCCGGTGATGCCGTGCTCCTTGAGCAGGGCGGGCAGCATGCGCCGGGTGTCGGGCTCGGTGAGGCGGTAGCCGTACGACTCGACGGGGTGCGAGAGCTTGTGGCTGTCCAGGGTGTACGAGGCCGTGGTGGCGAGGACCGCGCCGGCTCCGGAGACCGGGACCTGGGTCAGCTCTACGGTCTCGCGGTAGGCGGTGGCGTACCGCAGCCGGTCGAAGAAGTGCTGCCCGCTCGCCGGGTAGTGCGCGGTCACCGGGTGCGGCACCTGGTCGAGGTTGATCCGCTGGATCACCCCGGCGAGCCCGAGGGAGTGGTCGCCGTGGAAGTGGGTGACGCAGATCCGGTCGATGTCGTGCGCGGCGACCCCGGCCCGCAGCATCTGGCGCTGGGTGCCCTCGCCGGGGTCGAAGAGAATGCCCTCGCCGTCCCAGCGCAGCAGATAGCCGTTGTGGTTGCGGTGCCGGGTGGGGACCTGGCTGGCGGTGCCGAGCACCACCAACTCGCGTACGGACATGGGGAGAGGCTCCTGACGGGCGGGCGCTATCCGGGCGGCCACTGGAGGCCGCGGCCTCCCAGGACGTGGGCGTGCGCGTGGAAGACCGTCTGGCCGGCGCCGGAGCCCGTGTTGAGGATGATCCGGTAGCCGGTGGAGTCGATCTTTTCGTCGGCGGCGACCGCTCCGGCCTCGGTCAGCACGTCCGCGGCGATCCGCGGTTCGGCGGCGGCGAGGGAGGCCGCGTCCGGGTAGTGGACCTTGGGGATGACCAGGACGTGGGTCGGGGCCTGCGGATTGATGTCGCGGAAGGCGACGGTGGTCTCGCTCTCGCGGACGATGGTCGCCGGGATGTCTCCCGAAACGATCTTGCAGAACAGGCAGTCGGTCTGCGGCTCTCCCGCCATGGCCGGGCCTCCTCGTCGCTGGTGGTCGGTTCGCCTCTCCGAAGAGAAGTACTCCGAAGATCAGTACACGGGCATGCTATCGCCGGGCCGCCGCCCGGCACGGGGTGCCGCCCGCGTTTCAGCCCCAGCGCCCCGTGCGTCCCAGCAGCAGCGCGGTCGCGGCGGTCCCGGCGGTGGAGGTGCGCAGCACGCTGCGGCCCAGGCGGTACGGGCGGGCGCCCGCCTCGGCGAAGGCGGCCAGCTCCTGCGGCGATACGCCGCCCTCGGGGCCGACGACGAGCATGATCGTGCCGGTGGCGGGGAGTTCGGCGGTGGCCAGAGGGGTGCTGTCGTGGTCGCGGTCCTCGTGGAGGACCCCGGCGAAATCGGCGGCGGCGAGCAGGGCGGCGACCTGCTTGGTCGTCATGGCGTCGGCCACCTCCGGGAAGCGCACCCGGCGGGACTGCTTGCCCGCCTCGCGCGCCGTGCTGCGCCACTTCGTCAGCGCCTTGGCGCCCCGGTCGCCCTTCCACTGGGTGATGCAGCGGGCCGCCTGCCAGGGCACGATCGCGTCGACGCCGGTCTCGGTCATCGTCTCGACGGCCAGCTCGCCCCGGTCGCCCTTGGGGAGGGCCTGGACGACGGTGATCCGGGGTTCGGGCTCCGGCTCCTCCTGGACGGCCGCGCGGAGGGTGACCGTGAGCCGGTCCTTGCCCTCGGCGGCGTGGACGACGCCCTCCGCCCACTGGCCGAGGCCGTCGGTGAGGACGACGTCCTCGCCGGGCTGGAGCCGCTTGACGGAGACGGCGTGCCGTCCTTCGGGCCCGTCCAGGACGAACTCCGGCCCGGTGGGCATCCGTTCGACGACGAAGACCGGTGCGGTCACCGGGGGCTCCTCATGCTCAGGGCCGACCGGGCGGCCTCCAGTTCGGCGGCGAGCAGCTCGATCAGCTCGCCGGCGGGCAGTTCGCGGGCCATCCGGTGGCCCTGCCCGGCCCACAGGGCCATGCCCTGGGCGTCCCCGGCCTTGGCGGCGGCCTGGCGCAGCCCGCTGGTGACGTAGTGGACCTGGGGGTAGGCGGCGGGGGCGTACGGGCCGTGTTCGCGGACGAAGCGGTTGACCAGGCCGCGGGCGGGCCGCCCGGAGAAGGCGCGGGTCAGCTCGGTGCGGACGAACAGCGGATTGGTCAGGGCCTGCTTGTGCAGCAGGTGCGCGCCGGACTCGGGGCAGATCAGGAAGGCGGTGCCGAGCTGGGCGGCGTCCGCGCCCGCCGCGAGGACGGCGGCGATCTGGGCGCCGCGCATCAGGCCGCCGGTGGCGACGATCGGGATCTGCACGGTCTCGCGGACCTGGGTGATGAGGGAGAGCAGTCCGATGCCGGTCTGGTCGGCCTGCGGGTCGTCGCGGTGGGTGGACTGGTGGCCGCCCGCCTCGACGCCCTGGACGCAGACGGTGTCGGCGCCGGCCCACTGGGCGCTCTGGGCCTCCTCGGCCGAGGTGACCGTGACGATGGTGTGCGTCCCGGCCCTGGCGAAGGCGTCGAGGGTGTCGCGGGTGGGGCAGCCGAAGGTGAAGGAGACCGCCGGGACCGGGTCCTCGAGCAGGATCGCGACCTTCGCCTCGTAGCCGTCGTCGCCGCTGCTGTCCGGGTCGCCGAGCGGGGTCTCGTACCAGGCGGCCTCGCCGGCGAGCTGGTGGCGGTAGACCTCGACGGCGCTGGGGTCGGCGAGCGCGGGCTGCGGCATGAAGAGGTTGACGCCGAACGGCCCGCCGGTGAGCCGACGCAGCTGTTTGATCTCGTTGTACATGCCGTCCGCCGTTTTGTACCCGGCGGCCAGGAATCCGAGCCCGCCGGCTTCCGCGACGGCGGCGGCGAGCTGGGGTCCGGACGCGCCGCCCGCCATGGGGGCCTGCACGATCGGATACCGGCAGAGATCGGTCAACTCGGAGGACATGACCGCATCGTGCCACGTGCCCGTGCACGGGGCCGAATCAGCCAGCCGACGGCCTGACCGGTTCTCCCGCCATACGCCGCACCGCCCGCCGGTACGGAACCGGCGGGCGGTGCGGTGAAAGGCCGAAAGGGGTTCAGCGGCCGTTGAACGCGTCCTTCAGACGGGAGAAGAGGCCCTGCTGACCTGGCTGGAATTGACCCAAGGGCCGTTCCTCGCCGCGGAGCTTGGACAGCTCCCGCAGCAGCCGCTCCTGCTCGGGGTCGAGCTTGGAGGGGGTCATCACCTCGACGTGCACGATCAGGTCGCCCCGGCCGCCGCCGCGCAGATGCGTGATCCCGCGCCCGTGCAGGGGCACGGACTGGCCGGACTGGGTGCCGGGCCGGATGTCGATCTCCTCCAGGCCGTCCAGCGTCTCCAGCGGGCACTTGGTGCCCAGGGCCGCGGCCGTCATGGGGATGGTGACCGTGCAGTGCAGGTCGTCGCCGCGCCGCTGGAAGACGGCGTGCGGCAGCTCGTGGATCTCCACGTACAGGTCGCCGGGCGGGCCGCCACCGGGGCCGACCTCGCCCTCTCCGGCGAGCTGGATACGGGTGCCGTTGTCGACGCCCGCCGGGATCTTGACCGTGAGCGTGCGCCGCGAGCGGATGCGGCCGTCGCCGGCGCACTCCGGGCAGGGGGTGGGCACGACCGTGCCGAAGCCCTGGCACTGCGGGCAGGGCCGCGAGGTCATGACCTGGCCCAGGAAGGACCGGGTGACCTGCGAGACCTCGCCGCGGCCGCGGCACATGTCACAGGTCTGGGCGGAGGTGCCGGGGGCCGCGCCCTCGCCGCTGCAGGTGTTGCAGACGACGGCCGTGTCGACCTGGATGTCCTTGGTGGTGCCGAAGGCCGCCTCGTTGAGGTCGATCTCCAGCCGGATCATGGCGTCCTGGCCGCGCCGGGTCCGCGAACGGGGCCCGCGCTGCGCGGCGTTGCCGAAGAACGCGTCCATGATGTCGGAGAAGTTGCCGAAGCCGCCGGCTCCGAAACCGCCCGCACCGCCGCCGCCTCCGCCGTTCGCGGAGAGCGGGTCGCCGCCGAGGTCGTAGACCTGCTTCTTCTGCGGGTCCGAGAGCACCTCGTAAGCGGCGTTGATCTCCTTGAACCGCTCCTGGGTCTTCGGGTCCGGGTTGACATCCGGGTGCAGCTCGCGGGCGAGCCGACGGAATGCCTTCTTGATCTCGTCCTGAGATGCGTCGCGGCGCACGCCGAGTACGGCGTAGTAGTCCGTGGCCACTTACGACTCCGCCAGGATCTGTCCGACGTAACGTGCCACTGCGCGTACCGCTCCCATCGTTCCGGGGTAGTCCATGCGGGTCGGTCCGACCACGCCGAGTTTGGCGACTGCCTCGTCGCCCGAACCGTAGCCGACCGCGACGACGGACGTGGAGTTGAGCCCCTCGTGGGCGTTCTCGTGCCCGATCCGTACGGTCATGCCCGAGTCCGTCGCCTCACCGAGCAGCTTCAGCAGGACGACCTGTTCCTCCAGTGCTTCCAGCACCGGCCGGATCATCACCGGGAAGTCGTGTCCGAAGCGGGTGAGGTTGGAGGTGCCGCCGATCATCAGCCGCTCCTCCGTCTCCTCGACCAGGGTTTCGAGGAGGGTGGAAAGGACGGTGGAGACCGTCCCCCTGTCCTCGCTGTCGAAGGATTCCGGCAGCTCCTGCACCAACCGCGGGACATCCGCGAAGCGGCGTCCGACGACCCGGCTGTTGAGCCGGGCCCGCAGATCCGCGAGCGATGCCTCGCCGAACGGCGCAGGGCAGTCGATCATACGCTGTTCGACCCGGCCGGTGTCCGTGATCAGGACGAGCATCAGCCGGGCGGGGGCGAGCGCCAGCAGCTCCACGTGCCGCACCGTCGAGCGGGTCAGCGAGGGGTACTGCACGACGGCGACCTGCCGGGTCAGCTGCGCGAGCAGCCGCACGGTCCGGCCGACCACGTCGTCGAGGTCGACCGCGCCGTCGAGGAAGTTCTGGATGGCCCGGCGCTCGGGCGAGGACAGCGGCTTGACGCCCGCGAGCTTGTCGACGAAGAGGCGATACCCCTTGTCGGTGGGGATGCGCCCCGCGCTCGTGTGCGGCTGGGCGATGAAGCCCTCGTCCTCCAGCACCGCCATGTCGTTGCGGACGGTGGCCGGAGAGACCCCCAGCCGGTGCCGCTCGGTCAGCGCCTTGGAGCCGACGGGCTCCTCGGTGCCGACATAGTCCTGGACGATGGCGCGCAGCACTTCGAGTCTGCGTTCGCTCAGCATCGCGCACACCTCCAGCTGTGTCTCTCCGGATCTCTCCGGTGTCCGGCTGGCACTCGGTGCGTTCGAGTGCCAGCAATCCCGTCGTCAGTGTACGGGGGTGGGGTGGGGCCGGGGCAAGGGCGACCGGCCACGCTCCCACGAGACCGCGCAGGTCGTTGCCGATAGCGTCGTGGTATGGACGTCGCTTGGGAAGACTTCGGCTGGGAGCGGTTGGGCAACGGTATCGGCAGGCGGCGGCTCCCGGGCTGGGACGCCACCGCCGGGCTGGTCGCCGGGCCGGACGGGGTGCTGCTGTACGACACGGGCGCGACCCTGCGCGAGGGCGTGGAGCTGCGCCGGCAGGCGGAGGCACTGCTCGGGCGGAGGGTGACGCATATCGCACTGAGCCACCCGCACTTCGATCATGTGCTGGGCACCGCCGCGTTCGCCGGGGCGCAGGTGTACGGGGCGGTGGGCGTCGGGGCGCTGCTGCGGGACGGGGCGGAGCAGCTGTGCGCCTCGGCGGTGCGCCACGGGGTCACGGAGGACGAGGCGGCCCGGTCGGCGGACACGCTGGTGGCCCCGCACCACGAGGTGTGCGGCGACTGGACGCTCGATCTGGGCGGCGGCCGTCAGGTGCTGCTGGCGAACGTGGGTCCTGGGCACAGCGGCCATGACCTCGCGGTGCTGGTGCCGGGTTCGGACGGCGGGCCTCCGGTGGTGTTCTGCGGTGATCTGGTGGAGGAGTCGGGCGAGCCGCAGGCCGGCTCGGACGCGATCACCTCGCGCTGGCCGGCCGCGCTGGAGCGGCTGCTGGCGCTGGGCGGCGAGGACGCGCTGTACGTGCCGGGGCACGGGGCCGTGGTGGACGCGGCCTTCGTCCGGGCGCAGCGGGCGTCGCTGGAAGAGCGGTTCGCGGTGGCGTGACGCCTGCGGGTGCGACACCTGCGGGTGTGACACCCGTGACGGGTGACGCCCGCCGGCGCGGGTACGGCGAATATCGTCGTGCCATGCGCAGCTACCAGCCGGACCTGACCCCGCCGTGGAAGAGGTCCGCCCCCGTGCCCGAGGTGCCCGCCGAACCCGATCTGGTCGTGGAGGAGGTCGCCACCGGCTTCTGCGGGGCGGTGATCCGCTGCGAGAAGACGGCCCAGGGTCCGACGGTGACCCTGGAGGACCGGTTCGGCAAGCACCGGGTGTTCCCGATGGAGCCGCGCGGCTTCCTGCTGGAGGGCAAGGTCGTCACGCTGGTGCGCCCGGGCCCCGGCGGTCCCGTGCGCCCCACCCGTACGGCTTCGGGTTCGGTGGCGGTGCCCGGGGCGCGGGCCCGGGTGGCGCGGGCCGGGCGGATCTATGTGGAGGGCCGGCACGACGCGGAGCTGGTGGAGCGGGTGTGGGGCGACGACCTGCGGATCGAGGGCGTGGTCGTGGAGTACCTGGAAGGGGTGGACGACCTTCCGGCGATCGTCGGGGAGTTCGCGCCGGGGCCCGACGCCCGGCTGGGGGTGCTGGTGGACCATCTGGTGCCCGGTTCCAAGGAGTCCCGGATCGCCGAGCGGGTGACCGGTGACCATGTGCTGGTGGTGGGGCATCCGTACATCGACGTGTGGGAGGCGGTGAAGCCGTCCTCGGTGGGGATCGACGCCTGGCCGGTGGTGCCGAGGGGGCAGGACTGGAAGACCGGCGTGTGCCGGGCGCTGGGGTGGCCGGAGAACACCGGGGCGGCCTGGCAGCACATCCTGTCGAAGGTCCGCAGCTACAAGGACCTTGAACCCCAACTGCTGGGCCGGGTGGAGGAATTGATCGACTTCGTCACCCTTCCGGACTGATGTCCCCGGGCTGAGGCCGGCCCATCCCGGATGATCATGTGCCGATCCCTGTGAATGTCTGCGCCCCACACGCACCATCGGTTATTGAGGGGGGAGAACGGGCAGGCGGTTCACGGGCCGAAGGTTCGAGGGAGCCGAAGGGTCCACGGGGGAAGGACGCGGGGCGATGGGGCGCGAGGTCTGGCGGGACAGTGCGGACAACGAGGCGGCCTCGGCCGTCTTCCACCTGATGCAGCAGCTGATCGACCGCTACCGGGTCAACCGGCCGGTGATGCCGCTCGTGGTGGCCCAGGCGGCGGACGCCGGGGCCGGGCCGGAGATCGACGCCCGGGTGGAGCGGGTCGTCCACCAGGTGCACCGGGCCAACGAGTTACGACGGGTGCCGGTGCGGCTGCTGGACGGCGAGGGGGCGACGCCGTACGAGGCGGCGCTCGACATGGTGCGCACGCTCTCCGAGAAGCCGTGGGAGACCCGCGAGAACACCCAGTACAAGACCTTCTCCTTTCCCCGCTCCCGGTTGCTCGGGGCGATCGAGCAGGCCACCGCGGCGGTGGTCGAGCAGTCGCACGGCAACACCTCCGAGGTGCGCGAGGAAAGGATTCTGGAGCAGCTGAGCCGGCTGCGCTGGCGGTCCGGCCGGCCGCGCCGGGGCAGCTGGTGGGAGTCGCTGCGGGAGTCGGTGCGGCCCGAGACGTTCGTCGGCGCGCTCTTCATCGCCCTGCTCAGCGTGCTGCTCGGCGAGATCGACTGGCTGCTGACGGCCCTGGTGGCGGCCGTCGCGCTGCTCGGGCTCGCCGTGGTGGGCCTGGCGAGCCGGGCCGCGCCGCCGCTGCTGTGGCTGCGCCGGGCCAGCCGCTGGTTCGCCACCACCTCGTCCCTTGCCGCCTCCAGCACCGGCTATCCGTCGGACGGCTGGTCGTGGTTCTCGCCGAGCGGTTCCTGGCGGGTGATCCGGGCGCGGGCGGCGGCGGTCGCGGAGCGGGTGGCGGACGCGGGGGCGGGCGACGAGCACGCGCGCCAGTTCCATCTGGAGCTGCGGGTGCAGGCGCTGCTGGAGGACCTGCGGCACAACTACCGCCCGCACTCCCTGGACTGGCGGCGCAGCAAGCGCACGGTCCCGCCGGTGGTGTTCCTGCCCCGGGCCACCCAGGACAACGGCGGCATCCTGCTGATCAACGCGATCAACAACGTACGGTCGCGGCGCAGCGAGGTCGATCCGCTGCTGCTGCTCGCCTCGCTGCCGGCCTCCGAGATCATGCGGCACACCCCGCCGCTGCCCCCGGAGCGGCCGGGTCCGGGGGCGTCGGCCGGTTCCTCCGGGGCGCGGGCCCGCTACGAACGCTGGGTCGACGATCTGAGTCTGGGCCAGTCGCCGGTGGCGGCGGCGACCCTGGCGTGGGTGCTGCTGCTGCCGCTGTCGACGGAGAAGCTGACGCATGAGCACGCGTACGCGCAGCTCGTCACCCACCGGGTGCGGCGGACCTGGGCGTGGTGGGTGATGTCGCGGGCGAGCGTCGCCGTGGTCGTCGTGGGCTCGCTGCTGGGGGCGTTCCTGTGGGCCGGGCACTGGCGCGATACGTACTGCCACGGCCCGCTGACCGACCGCAACACGGACGCGATCTGGGCCGGGGAGGGGGACGACCGGGAGTGCGTGGGGGTGGCGACCGCGCCCGAGGTGCTCTTCGCGCGGGGCAACGACCTGGAGCTGAACGGGGCCGGCAAGGGCATCACCTTCGAGCGGATCGAGCAGGAGATCCGCGCCGAGAACGCCGACATCGCGCCGGGTGACGCCTATGTGACGGTCGTGTACGCCGGTCCGCTGACCGCCACGGGCAAGGACCGGGAGGCGACCCGCAAGGGCCTGGAGGAGCTGACCGGCGTCTACCTCCAGCAGCGGGCGGTGAACAAGACCGTGGGCCGGTCGGTGAAGCTGCGGGTGCTGACCGCCAACGGCGGCGAGGACATGCTGCGGCAGCTCACCGCCGTACGGAAGATCATCGAGGTGGCCCGGCGGGACCCGTCGGTGGTCGGGGTGGTCGGTCTCGGGCGCAACACGTACGAGAGCGACGACGCGACGCGGCTGCTGCGCGACGCCGGGCTGCCGCTGGTGAACACGACGAACTCCAGCGGCGAGCTGCCCCGCCGGTTCCCCAACTACTTCGGCCTGGCGGCGACGGACGCGGAGCAGACGTACGCGCTCGGGCTGGTCGCCCGGCAGGTCGCGAAGGGGCTGGACCGCCCGCACGCGATCGTGCTGTCGCGCGGGGACCGCAACGGGGACCTGGACCGGTACACCGCCGAGCAGCGGGCCGCGGGCAAGGAGATGCTGCGGTCGTCGGGCTTCTCGCTGGGCCGGGACGTGGCTTACGACCTCGCGGGCGGGGCGAGTCTGAACGCCCCGCTGACCACCATCTGCCAGGCCGAGCGGGTGCCGGACGCGCTGTATTTCGCGGGGCGGGTCGAGGACGTGCCGACGCTGATGGCGGGCCTGTCGGGCACCACCGGGTGCTCGGACCGTCGGATGACGGTGTTCACGGGGGACGATCTGACGAAGGGCACCTTCGACGACAGCACGTCGATCGCGGCCAACGTCACGCTCTACCACAGCTCCCTCGCCCCGCTGGACCGGGGAAAGAACCTCGGCTTCTACGGCGACGCGTACCGCACCCTGCGGGCCCTGCACCCGGAAGGGGAGGTCACCGCGCTGGTCTCGGGGCGTCCCGCGTACGAGGACGAGCTGTTCGCCAGCGGGCAGACCGTCATCTCCTACAGCGCGACGGCCGCGCTGTACGACGCCGCGGCGCGCGGCGACAAGCGCCGGAGCGCGGCGGAGACCTGGGCCACGCTGCACACGGTGGACCTCAACAACATGCCCACCGGGACGATCTCGTTCAGCCGGGCGAAGTCCTCGGTCTCGGACAATGTGCACGGTCTCAACATCGTCAAGGTGGTCCGGCCGGGGCCGAGCGCCGAGCGGACCCTGGTGTGCGGCAAGCCGGCCGGGGTCACACCACCGCTGACGGCGAAGGACTGCAAGCCGTGAGGCGGCCCGTCCGGGTCAGTCGACCAGGTCGCGGACGACGGCGTCGGCCAGGAGCCGCCCGCGCAGGGTGAGGACCGCGCGGCCCTCGTCGTACGGTTCCGGGTCCAGCAGCCCGTCGGTCAGGGCGCGGCGGGAGGCGGCGAGGCCGTCGGGTTTGAGGAGGTCCAGCGGGCAGCCGTCGCGCAGCCGCAGCTCCAGCAGGATCCGCTCGACCCGGCGGTCCTCGTCGCTCAGCACCTCGCGGCCCGCGCCGGGCGAGCGGCCCTCGGAGAGCGCCTGGGCGTACGCGCCGGGGTGCTTCACGTTCCACCAGCGCACGCCGCCGACGTGGCTGTGGGCGCCGGGGCCCGCGCCCCACCAGTCGGCGCCGCGCCAGTAGAGCTCGTTGTGCAGGCAGCGGCCGGCCTCGGTGGTGGCCCAGTTGGAGACCTCGTACCAGTCGAAACCGGCGGCGGCGAAGGCCTCGTCCGCGATGAGATAGCGGTCGGCGTGCGCGTCGTCGTCGGTCATCGGGATCTCGCCGCGCCGGATGCGGCGGGCGAGCTGGGTGCCCTCCTCGACGATCAGGGCGTACGCGGAGACATGGTCGGGGCCCGCGCCGATCGCGGCGTCCAGGGTGGCCCGCCAGTCGTCGTCGGACTCGCCGGGGGTGCCGTAGATCAGGTCGAGGTTGACGTGGTCGAAGCCCGCCGCGCGCGCCTCGGCGACACAGGCCTCGGGGCGGCCGGGGGTGTGGGTGCGGTCCAGGATCTTCAGGACGTGCTGCTTGGCGCTCTGCATGCCGAAGGAGACCCGGTTGAAGCCGCCCTCGCGCAGGGCCGCGAGGTAGGCCGGATCGACGGACTCCGGATTGGCCTCGGTGGTGATCTCGGCATCCTCCGCGAGCCCGAACTCCTCCCGGATCGACGCCAGCATCCGTACGAGATCGGCGGCGGGCAGCAGGGTGGGCGTGCCGCCGCCGACGAAGACGGTGCGGACCGGGCGCGGGTCGTCGCCGAGGACCTTGCGGGCCTGGCGGACCTCCTCGATCAGGTGGGCGGCGTAGTTGTCGCGGGAGGCCAGCGCTCCGCCGGAGCCGCGCAGCTCGGTGGCGGTGTAGGTGTTGAAGTCGCAGTAGCCGCAGCGGGTGGCGCAGTACGGCACGTGCAGATAGAAGCCGAGCGGGCGGTCGGCTGCGCCTTCCAGGGCGTGGCGGGGCAGCGCCCCGTCGTCGGGCACGGGCTCACCATCGGGCAGTACGGAAGGCATACCGACCATTGTCGCTCGCCGCGGAAGCGTATTGCTCCGCTCACTCCGCGTGCAGCACCAGCAGGGCCACGTCGTCGTCCGGCGGCTGCTCGGCGAACTCGTGGACCGCCCGCCGGATCCGCTCGGCGGTGGCCTCGGCGGGCAGAGCGGCGCACCCGGCCAGCACCCGGGCCAGCCCGTCCCCGTCGTCGAACATCAGCGGGCCCGACCGCCGCTCGGTCACCCCGTCGGTGACGCAGAGCAGGGTGTCCCCGGGCGCGAGGTCGAAGGTCTGGCTCTCGTACGCCACGTCCTCGACGACCCCGAGCAGCACCTGGGGCTCGGCGGCCGGGCGTACGGAGCCGTCGGGGCGCAGCAGCAGCGGCAGCGGGTGTCCGGCGCTGGCCACCGTGCAGCGGACCCCGCCGTCCGGGAGCGGCACGACCTCCCCGTACAGCAGAGAGAGGAAGCGCGACTGGGTGCCGTCGTGGAGCTGCTGGCCCCCGGCGGCGGCGACCATCAGGGCGGCGGCCTCGGCGGCCTCCATGGCGTCGTCGAGGAGCAGCCGGTTCAGCCGGTCCAGGACCTCTCCGACGCCGAAGCCCTCGCGGGAGAGCAGCCGCAGCCAGGGGCGGGCGAGGCCGGTGACGACGGCGGCCTCGGGGCCCGAGCCCTGGACGTCGCCGAGGACGAAGCACCAGCGGTCGCCGGGGCACGGGAAGATGTCGTAGAAGTCACCGCCGACCACTCCGTCGTCGCTCGGTTCGTAGACGAGGGCGCTGGTGACGCCGGGGATCTCGGCGACCTTGCTGGGGAGCAGGCCGCGCTGGAGGATCCGGCTGATGGTGGCCTGCCGGGTGTAGGCGCGGGCGGCGCCGACGGCGAGCCCGAGGCGGCGGACGAAGTCCTCGATCAGCGAGGCGACGGCCTCCGGCACCTGGGCGACGCCCTCACGGCCGACGAGCACGGTCCCGAGGGCCCGGCCGCCCGCGGTGATCCGGAACGCGAGCGCGGCCCCGTCCCGGCCGCCGGGGTGCGGAGGCGGGGGCGGTGCGGGGTTCCCGTCGGCTTCCGGGGTGCCGGGGTGCGGGTCCGCGGTGCCGGAGGCCGGGCCCGGGGTGCCGGGGTGCGGGCCCGGGGTGCCGGGGTGCGGGTCCTCCTGGCCCTGCTGGGCGGGCCAGGGCACGGGGACGGGCACCGGGCCGGAGCCCGCCCCGGCGGGGAGCTTGAGGGGGGCCTTCTCCAGGGCGGTGCGCAGCGGCTCGGTGCCGGTCTCGTCGCTGTGCCAGACCCGGGCGAGCCGGGGTTCCGCGGCCGGACCGCCGCCCTCGGTCTCCAGCCAGATCGCGCACCAGTCCGCCAGCCGGGGCACCAGCAGCTGGCCCGCTATGGCGGCCACCAGGTCCTCGTCGAGCTGCCCGGCGAGCAGGTCGGAGGCCTCGGCGAGGAAGGCCGGGGCGCCCCGGCTGTCCCAGACCGCGTCGTCGCGCTCGGTGCGCCGGGCGGCGGGGGCGAGGATCTCGGCGGCGCGCAGACCGCGCCGGAGGGCCTCTCCGTCGGGCGGGGAGGGCGGGGCGCTCCAGTCGTCGACGGGGAGGCGGGCCCAGACGGTCTTGAGGCCGGTGCGGTAGGTGATGCCCCAGGAGTCGGCGAGGGTGGCGACGAGCTGGAGGCCCCGGCCGTACTCGGCGGGGTCGGGCAGCTCCCCCGCGACCGCGCCGGCCGGCTCGGCGCCCGGGCCCGGCTCGTCGCCGCTGACCGGGCGGGCCGGGTGGTGGTCGGTGACCTCCAGGACGAGGGCGGCCGTCGGCTCGTCGTCGCCGCCCTCCTCCTCCAGCCTGAGGACCAGGTCGACCGTGGTCCCGGCGTGCACCACGGCGTTGGTGACCAGCTCGTTGGTGACGGTCACGGCGTCATCGGCCAGCCGGTCGCTGAAGCCCACGGCGGCGGGCACCCCGAGCCCGGTCCACTCGGCGAGCGCGGCGCGCACGAAGCGGCGGGCGGCGGACGGGGCGAGGGGTATGCCGGGCAGGCTGGTGCGGCTGGCCAGGCGCGGGCCGTGCGCGTACCCGGCACGGGTGGTGCCAGGACGCTGCACGGTGTCCCGCTGCAAGGGAATGGGCGCCACGGTGCGGCTCCTACGGTCCGACGACACCGACAGAGTGACAGACCGACCGCATCCATAAGCACCGAGTTACCGAAGTGAGCAGAAAATCGAGCAGATTCGAACGCAAGGCTTCGGGAAACTTGACGCTTCGGAAAATCGGAACCGGTGCGGCCGGGCGCGACAGGAACCCTCCGTCGCAGCGATGAGCCCGCGGGCGTCCGCGGGTCTACCCCTTGAGAGACGACCGACTCACCGGGAGCACGCCATGGGCCTCATCCACATCGAGCTGTTCGCGACCCTCGACCTCGTCGGGCAGGCGCCCGGCGGCCCCGACGAGGACCCGGTGGGGTTCCCGTTCGGCGGCTGGCAGGCGCCGCTGCTGGACCAGGTCGCCGGGGCGCAGGTCGGCCAGGCGTACGAGGGTACGGACGCCCTCCTGCTCGGCAGGCGGACATACGACATCTTCGCCGCGTACTGGCCCCACCAGCAGGGCGGCGAGGACGGCGAGATCGCCACGCTCTTCAACGGCGTCCCGAAGTACGTGGCCTCCCGCGGCCGGCCCGACCTCTCGTGGGCCGGGTCCACGCGGCTGGGCCCGGACCTCGCCGCCTCGGTGCGCGAGATCCGTGACCGGCACGAACACGTGAAGGTCGTCGGGAGCCTGAACCTCGTGCAGACCCTCCTGCGCGAGAGGCTCTTCGACCGGCTCGACCTCTGGCTGCATCCGATCGTGCTCGGTGTCGGGAAGAAGGTGTTCGACGGCGGCGCGGTGCCCGCCAACCTCACGCTCCTCGCACCCCCGGCAGCCGGCCCGAAGGGCACCGTGTATCTGCGCTACGGGCTCGCCGAGGGCACCCCCGCGACGGGCGACATGAGCGCGCCCGATCGCGGCGCCGGAAGCTAGCGGCCGCCCTGCCGATCGGGGCCCGGTCACGGCAGGCTCCGCACGGCGAACGGGGCGGCCGGGCACCTGGGTGTCCGACCGCCCCGCCGTGCCGTTCCGGGGCCGAGCCCCCGGAAGGCGACCGTGGCGTCCCGGAGCGAGCCCCGGTGCCGCGGTCGGCGCGCGAAGGCTTACGCCTCGCGCGAGCCCGCGTACATCTCGTCGATCAGGCCCTGGTACTCCCGCTCGACGACCGGCCGCTTCAGCTTGAGGCTCGGGGTCAGCTCGCCGTGCTCGACGTCCAGGTCGCGCGGCAGGAGGCGGAACTTCTTGATGGTCTGCCAGCGCTGGAGGCCCTCGTTGAGGCGCTTGACGTATCCGTCGATCAGCTCGACGGTCTGCGGGGCGGCCACGACCTCCGCGTACGACTTGCCCTCCAGGCCGTTCTCGGCGGCCCAGCCGAGGATGGTGGGCTCGTCGAGGGCGATGAGCGCGGTGCAGAAGTTACGGTCCGCGCCGTGCACCAGGATGTTGGAGACGAACGGGCAGACCGCCTTGAACTGGCCCTCGACCTCCGCCGGGGCGACGTACTTGCCGCCGGACGTCTTGATCAGGTCCTTCTTGCGGTCGGTGATGCGCAGGTAGCCGTCGACCGACAGCTCGCCGATGTCCCCGGTGTGGATCCAGCCGTCCGACTCCAGGACCTCCGCGGTCTTGTCGGGCAGCTTGTGGTAGCCGTCCATGACGCCGGGGCCGCGCAGCAGGATCTCGCCGTCGTCCGCGATGCGCACCTCGGTGCCGGGGAGCGGCTTGCCGACGGTGCCGGTGCGGTAGGCCTCGCCCGGGTTCACGAAGGAAGCGGCGCTGGTCTCGGTGAGGCCGTAGCCCTCCAGGATGTGGACGCCGGCGCCCGCGAAGAAGTAGCCGATGTCCGGGGCGAGGGCGGCGGAGCCGGAGATGCAGGCGCGCAGCCGGCCGCCGAAGGCGTCGCGGATCTTGGAGTAGACGAGGGTGTCGGCGACCTTGTGCTTGGCGCCGAGCGCGAAGGGCACGGAGGCCTTGCCGGTACGGCGGAAGTTGTCCTGGGAGACCTTGGCGTACTCGCGGGCCACCCCGGCCGCCCACTGGAAGATCTTGTATTTGGCGCCGCCGCCCGCGCGGGCCTTGGAGGCGACCCCGTTGTAGACCTTCTCGAAGATCCGGGGCACGGCGGCCATATAGGTCGGCTGGACGACCGGCAGGTTCTCGATGATCTTGTCGATGCGGCCGTCGACCGCGGTGACGTGGCCGACCTCGATCTGCCCGGAGGTGAGGACCTTGCCGAAGACATGGGCGAGCGGCAGCCAGAGGTACTGCACGTCCTCCGATGTGATCAGGCCGGTCGCGACGGTGGCCTTGGCCATGTACGACCAGTTGTCGTGCGGCAGCCGTACGCCCTTGGGGCGGCCGGTGGTGCCCGAGGTGTAGATGAGGGTGGCGAGCTGGTCGGCGGTGATCGCGGCGACCCGCTCGGTGACCGCGTCCGGGGTCTTGGCGAGGAGCTCGGCGCCCTGGGCCTCCAGCTCCGCGAGGGTGATGATCCAGCCCTCCGGGTCGCCCTCGGCGGGCTCGACGCCGGCCGGGTCGATGACGACGACATGGGCGAGATCCGGCAGGTCGGCGCGGGTCTCCCGGGCCTTGGCCAGCTGCTCGGCGTCCTCCGCGATGAGGATCCGGCTCTCGGAGTCGGCCAGGATGAACGCGGATTCCTCGGCGTTCGTGGAGGGGTAGATCGTGGTGGTCGCGGCGCCCGCGCACATCACCCCGAGGTCGATGAGGATCCACTCCACCCGGGTGGCCGAGGAGAGGGCGACCCGCTCCTCCGGCCGTACGCCGAGCGCGATCAGCCCGGCGGCGATCGCGTAGACCCGCTCGGCGGCCTGGCCCCAGCTCAGCGACTTCCAGTCGTCGGGCCCCTCGCCCGAGGCGGAGGGCACCGGATAGCGGTAGGCCTCCCCGTCCGGGGTCGCCGCCACGCGGTCGATGAAGAGGGCCGCCACGGACGGCGGCCGGTTATCGATCAAGGTCTGTGTGTCGCTCACGACGTCCTCCGGGCCTGCGGCATTGCTACGACCGGCTTCTTTGATACGGCGACTTGCTCTGTACGTCCTGCTCTGCAACCTGCTTGTTCGGCTTGTTTAACTGGCCAGTAACCATCGAGTCGTGATCAGAGTAGAGCGCACTTGTCCGCCACGTAAGAGGCAACGGGCCGCCGCTTTCATAACGAAAGGGCCCCCATGCCGATGCTGCGGCACGGGGGCCCTCCGGACTGCTCATCGACAGGCGGCGGCGTGGGGCTACTTCTTGCCCTTGCTCTCGCCCGCGGACTCGTCGGTCGACAGGACGGAGATGAAGGCGTCCTGCGGAACCTCCACATTGCCGACCATCTTCATCCGCTTCTTGCCCTCCTTCTGCTTCTCCAGCAGCTTCCGCTTACGGGAGATGTCACCGCCGTAGCACTTGGCGAGGACGTCCTTGCGGATGGCGCGGACGGTCTCACGGGCGATGACCCGGGCGCCGATGGCCGCCTGGATCGGCACCTCGAAGTTCTGCCGGGGGATGAGCTTCTGGAGTTTGGCGACGAGCCGGACGCCGTACGCGTACGCCTTGTCCTTGTGGGTGACCGCGGAGAACGCGTCCACCTTGTCGCCGTGCAGCAGGATGTCGACCTTGACGAGCTGGGCGGACTGCTCGCCGGTGGGCTCGTAGTCGAGGGAGGCGTAACCCCGGGTCTTGGACTTCAGCTGGTCGAAGAAGTCGAAGACGATCTCCGCGAGCGGCAGGGTGTAGCGGATCTCGACCCGGTCCTCGGAGAGGTAGTCCATGCCGAGCAGGGTGCCGCGCCGGTTCTGGCAGAGCTCCATGATCGCGCCGATGAACTCGCTCGGGGCCAGCACCGTGGCGCGCACCACGGGCTCGTGCACCTTGTCGATCTTGCCCTCGGGGAACTCGCTCGGGTTGGTGACGGTGTGCTCGGTGCCGTCCTCCATCTCGACGCGGTAGACCACGTTGGGGGCGGTGGCGATCAGGTCGAGGCCGAACTCGCGCTCCAGCCGCTCGCGGACCACGTCCAGGTGGAGCAGGCCGAGGAAGCCGACGCGGAAGCCGAAGCCGAGCGCGGCGGAGGTCTCCGGCTCGTAGACCAGGGCGGCGTCGTTGAGCTGGAGCTTGTCCAGCGCCTCGCGCAGGTCCGGGTAGTCGGAGCCGTCCAGCGGATACAGCCCCGAGAACACCATCGGCTTCGGGTCCTTGTAGCCGCCGAGCGCCTCGGTCGCCCCGTTCTGCAGGGAGGTGATCGTGTCACCGACCTTGGACTGCCGGACGTCCTTCACCCCGGTGATGATGTAGCCGACCTCGCCCACGCCGATGCCGTCGGCCGGGGTCATCTCCGGGGAGGACACCCCGATCTCCAGCAGCTCGTGGGTGGCGCCGGTGGACATCATGCGGATGCGCTCGCGCTTGTTGAGCTGACCGTCGACGACACGGACGTAGGTGACGACACCGCGGTACGAGTCGTAGACCGAGTCGAAGATCATCGCGCGGGCGGGGGCGTCCGCGACGCCGACCGGGGCCGGCACGTCCCGCACGACCCGGTCGAGCAGCGCGTCCACGCCGACGCCGGTCTTGGCGGAGACCTTGAGCACGTCCTCGGGCTGGCAGCCGATGAGGTTGGCCAGCTCCTCGGAGAACTTCTCCGGCTGGGCGGCCGGGAGGTCGATCTTGTTGAGCACCGGGACGATGGTGAGGTCGTTCTCCATCGCGAGATAGAGGTTGGCCAGCGTCTGGGCCTCGATGCCCTGCGCGGCGTCGACCAGCAGGATCGTGCCCTCGCAGGCGGCGAGCGAACGGGAGACCTCGTAGGTGAAGTCCACGTGGCCCGGGGTGTCGATCATGTTGAGGACATGGGTGGTGCCCGTGTCCTCGCCCGTGTTGGGCGCCCAGGGCAGTCGGACCGCCTGGGACTTGATGGTGATGCCGCGCTCGCGCTCGATGTCCATCCGGTCGAGGTACTGAGCACGCATCTGCCGCTGGTCGACCACTCCGGTCAGCTGAAGCATCCGGTCGGCGAGGGTCGACTTGCCGTGGTCGATGTGCGCGATGATGCAGAAATTGCGGATCAGCGCCGGGTCGGTACGGCTCGGCTCGGGCACGTTGGAAGGAGTCGCGGGCACGCAGGGTCCTGATTCTTGAGACGCCGAACGCCGTGTCTCGGGTCGATGTCGGGTCGGTCGGATCGTCGGTCGGATCGATACGTAGGCTCCATCGTCCCACGCCTGCGGGGCAGCGACCGGTTTGGGCCGGTCGGAGGGTGACTGCTACCGTGGACAGCTGTGCCTCGTGGCTCTCACGAGCGGCGTGGCTCACCTAGAAGATCCAACGAACCTGAAAAGGCTCTTTCGTGGCGAACATCAAGTCCCAGATCAAGCGGAACAAGACCAACGAGAAGGCGCGCCTGCGCAACAAGGCCGTCAAGTCGTCGCTCAAGACCGCGATCCGCAAGGCCCGCGAGGCCGCCGCTGCCGGTGACGTCGAGAAGGCCACCACGGCCGTCCGCGACGCCTCCCGTCAGCTCGACAAGGCTGTCTCGAAGGGTGTCATCCACAAGAACGCCGCCGCCAACAAGAAGTCGGCGCTGGCGTCCAAGGTTGCCGCCCTGCAGGCCTGAGCTTCTTCCCGAAGCTCACTGATGTGATCGCCGGAACGGACCAGCGGGCCCTCTCTCCCGCCCCTGCCCGGCACCCCGCGCCGCACACCGAACCTGCGTTCGCCACGCGGGTGCGGCGCACCCAAGCATGACGCGAAAGCCCCGGTCACCCGATCTCCCCAGATCGAGCCCGGGGCTTCCGCACGTACGGACCCGCTCCAGCCCATCCGGGCGCACGAGGCCCACTCCAGCCCGTCCGGCGTTTGAGGACGGAACCGGTGATCACGAGGGCCCGCACACCCTGGCAAGCCCGCCCCCGCGCACACCCAGCCCGTCCGGCGCTTGAGGACGGAACCGGCGACCACAGGCCCCCGCACCAGCGGCGAGCGGCGGGCAACGGGCAACGGGCCAAGGCGCCCCGGAAACCGCCTACCGCCCAGCCCGCGCGGCCCGCGCAACAACGACGACGGCCTTCTCCAAGGCGTACTCAGGATCGTCCCCCCCGCCCTTCACCCCCGCATCCGCCGCAGCCACGGCCCGCAGGGCCACCGCGACCCCGTCCGGCGTCCACCCCCGCATCTGCTGCCGCACCCGGTCGATCTTCCACGGCGGCATCCCCAGCTCCCGCGCCAGATCGGCCGGCCGCCCGCCCCGCGCGGAGGACAGCTTCCCGATCGCCCGCACGCCCTGCGCCAGCGCACTGGTGATCAGGACGGGCGCGACCCCGGTCGACAACGACCACCGCAGCGCCTCCAGCGCCTCCGCCGCACGCCCCTCGACCGCCCGGTCGGCGACGGTGAACGACGAGGCTTCGGCCCGCCCGGTGTAATAGCGCCCGACGACCGCCTCGTCGATCGTGCCCTCGACGTCCGCGATCAGCTGGGACACCGCACTGGCCAGCTCCCGCAGATCGCTGCCGATGGAGTCGACCAGCGCCTGGCAGGCCTCCGGCGTCGCGGACCGCCCGTGGGTCCGGAACTCCGACCGTACGAAGGAGAGCCGCTCGGCCGGCTTGGTGGTCTTCGGGCAGGCGACCTCCCGCGCCCCGGCCTTGCGCGCCGCGTCCAGCAGCCCCTTGCCCTTGGCCCCGCCCGCGTGCAGCAGGACGAGTGTGATCTCCTCGACCGGCGCGCCGAGATACGCCTTGACGTCCTTGACCGTGTCGGCCGAGAGATCCTGCGCGTTGCGCACGATCACGACCTTGCGCTCGGCGAAGAGCGAGGGGCTGGTGAGCTCGGCGAGCGTGCCGGGCTGCAACTGGTCGGACGCCAGATCACGTACGTCCGTGTCGGCGTCGGCAGCACGAGCGGCCGCCACCACCTGCTGCACCGCACGGTCCAGGAGGAGGTCCTCCTGGCCCACGGCGAGGGTGAGGGGGGCGAGCGGATCGTCGGTGGAATTCTTCCTGGTGGCCATCGCGATCCAGCATCCCACGCCCCACTGACAGCCCGCACGGCCCAGGGCGCGGGCCACGGACCCCCGTACCGGAGAATGTCCGGGTGAGCGATGTGAGACATGTACTGGTGCTGCCCGACCGCGACTCCGCGGAGGAGGTGGCCGAGGAGCTGGCGGACCGCTTCGGGGTCGCCGAGGAGCCCCAGCTCGTACGGGACGCGCTGGCCGGCGAGGACGACGCCGAGGACGCCCAGTGGCTGGTGGTCGTGGAGGACGGGACCGGACGCCTGGACCCGGTCGCGCTCGACGCGTTCGCGGCCGAGTACGAAGGCTGGCTGGAGAAACCGTAGCGCCCGGCCGACCTGGCGCCAAGGGAACGATCCGGCGGCCCGGCTCCCGGCGACGACCGGGTCTGCTCAGCCCTTGGGAACGATCTGGATGTCCAGGTCGATGACGATGCTGGGCCCCACCACCGCGATCCCGCGCGCCAGCATCGTCTGCCAGGTGAGGGTGAAGTCCTCGCGGTGCAGTTCGGTGGTGGCCCGGCAGGCGGCGCGCGTCTCGCCCTCCAGGCCGCTGCCGATCCCGAGGTACTGGGTGTCCAGCGTCACGGTACGGCTGACGCCGTGCAGGGTCAGCGCTCCGGTGACGCCCCAGCGGCTGCCGCCCCGGTGGACGAAGCGCTCGCTGTAGAACTCCATCGTCGGGTAGCGGCCGACGTCGAGGAAGTCGCCGGAGCGCAGATGGTCGTCGCGCATCTGCACATTGGTGTCGATCGACGCCGCGTCGATGACCACGTGCATGGCGGAGTCCTCCATGCGGTCGGCGATCCGGACCGCCCCGGCGAAGGTGTTGAACCTGCCGTGGATCCGGGCCAGCCCGATGTGCCGGGCGGTGAAGCCGATCTGCGAGTGGTTCGGTTCGATGTCCCAGTCGCCGGGGTCGGGCAGCTGCGGGGGCTGCGCCACCTGGAGTGTCACGTCGCCCAGGGTGGCGTGCGCCCCCTCGGCCACCGTCGCCGCCCCGTGGAACGGGGTGAAGCCCTCGGCCGTGATCGCCAGCCGGTAGTCACCGGCCGGGACCGTGGCGAGAACGCCGCCGAAGGGGTCCGTCTCGCCGCCCGTCACCCTGCGGCCCGCGCTGTCGGTCACGACGAACTCGGCCTGCTGGACCGGTTCGTTGACCGGGTCCAGCACCCGGCAGCTGAGCACGCCCGCGGTACGGGGTACCTGGAATCCGGCGAGGGCCCCACCGCGCCCACCCGCCTGGCCTCTGCTTCCCAGCCAACGGCCGAACATCTCTTACGTACCCCCAGGGGCGCTTCGCACTTCGGGGCCCTGACAGATGGACGTCTTCGTCGGATCAGCGGCCCGCCGACGAGCATGCATTCGATCACTGTTGCGGCGTTCGAGGCAAACGGAGGGCCTGGGAGGGTCTTGTACGGAGGTGTGACGAGCTGTGCACAGGTGTTACCGAAGGTCCGAATTACCTGTTCCGGTGGTACGGATCACTCGTCCGGGACGTTCGCGTCGGCACCGGCGGGTGCGGCGCTCCCCGGCACGCCGACCGCCTTCCGGACCTCGGGAACCCGCGAGAGCCGTATCCCGAAGTGGTCCCGGTAGGCGGCGAGCACCTCCTCGTCCGTGGCCAGTTCCGTACGGTGGTGCTCTCCGCCGACCGTGGTGACCAGGGCCCGTCCGCTCAGCGTCACCCGCCCGGTCTCGGTGTACCGGGAGCACACCAGGGACCGGGTGAACGACGAGTCCGGCGACGTGCGGTGGTACCAGGCCCCGCCCCGGAACTCCGGCAGCGTCCGCGCCCTCAGGTCGAGCCGGAACTGCCGCGAGCCCCCGCGCAGCAGATCCAGGTCCCCCTGCGGCGCCTCGCGGAGCCGGAACACACCCCGGGGATCCTCCTGCTCCGTCCGGACGTCGAGTGCCAGCGGCCGCAGCGCGTTGTCGCCGAATCCGACATCCGCCAGCCACGGACCCGTGCTGTCCTCGGTCTCCACCCGCAGCGCCATGTGGTCGAACGGAATGCCCAGCCGGCCGCCGTCGCCGAAGACCCGGGCCTGGAGCAGGTCCACCCGGAAGCCGAGCGCGCGCAGCAACGCCCCGAACGCGCCGTTCAGTTCGTAGCAGAAGCCGCCGCGCCCGCCGGTCACCTTGTCCATGAGCGCCCGTTCCTCCAGGACGACGTCCTCGCCCCGATGGACCGAGAGGTTCTCGAAGGGAACGGCGAGCAGATGCCGGTGCTGGAGTTCGCGCAGCGCTTCGCCGTCGGCGCGCACCGGCCGGTGCGCGCCGATCCGGGTGAGATAGGCGTCGACGGCGGCGGTGATGCCGCCGTCGCCCCTGCCGGGTTCCGGGACGGAGGCACCGGGCGTCGTGGGTGTCTGCGAGGTCATGGCCCAAGTCTGCGCCCGCTCCGGGCGCGAGGACCGCAGGTCCTAGGACTCCTGCCCGAGGCCCCTTGCCCGAGGCACTGTGCGGTGATCGCCCTCTAGCGTGTCGGGCATGACCGACTACGATCCCCCGCGCAGCCGCGAACAGCGCAAGCAGGACGCCATGGACCACCTGCGACAGGACGAGGACGCATGGGTGGCCACGGCGTCCCGGGACGGCCTGCCCACCCTGGTGCCGCTGTCGTTCCTCTGGGAGGACGACATCGGCACTCTGCTGATGTGCACCCGGCGGACCAATCCGACGGCCGTCAACGTGACTCCCTCCGGACCGATCCGGATCACCCTCGGCCCCACCCGCGATGTGGTGCTGATCGAGGGCGACGCGAGGATCCTGGAGGAAACGGACCTGCCCACCGCGACGAGAGACGCCTTCGTCGCGAAGTTCGGATGGAACCCGCCCGCCCCCACCTGGGTGTTCATGCGCATCACCCCCCACACCGTGCGCGCCTGGCGCGAGTCGAACGAGATCGCCGGCCGCGACCTGATGCTCGCCGGGGAGTGGCTGGCCTGACCCGCGCGATCCGGCCGCCGCCGGGCAAGGCGGCCGGCAGGGCGCGGACGGGGTGGCGGGCAGGGCGGCGAGCGGGGCGGATTTCGGCGGTGTCATGACCGACCCACCGCCCGCAGCTCCTTCCCGGTGCCCGTCACCGCGATCGGGCCGTCGGTGTCGGTGCGCAGGACCCGGGCCCCGGCCGCCCTGAGGGCGCCCACCGTGCGGGCCGAGGGGTGGCCGTACGGGTTGTCCGCGCCGCAGGAGATGAGCGCCAGCCTCGGCCGTACGCTGTGGAGCAACGCGGCGTCCTGGAAGGCCGAGCCGTGGTGGGCCACCTTGAGGACGTCCACCGGACCCAACCCCTCCCGACCGCGCAGCAACTCCCGCTGGGCCGGGGGTTCGAGGTCCCCGAGGAGCAGCAGCGTCAGCCCTCCGGCCGCCCGTACGCGCAGGGTGACGCTGGAGTCGTTCGGCTCGCGCACCGCCGCCGCCCCCGCTCCCCCGGGCCCGTCGCGCGGCCAGAGGACCTGCCAGTCGACCGGGCCCGCCCGGCGGTGTTCACCGGCCACGGCCCGCACGGTCGGAACCCGCGCCGCGGCCGCCGTCCGCCGCACGAACGCGGCCTGCTCCGGGGGCTCTTGAAGGCTCGTCGTCTGGATCGCCCCCACCGCCCTGCCCCGGAGCACGCCCGGCAGCCCGCGCACATGGTCGGCGTGGAAGTGGCTGAGGACGACGAGCGGGACCCGGGTCACCGCGAGATCGCGCAGGCACCGGTCGACGGCGCGAGGGTCGGGCCCGGCATCGACGACCACGCCCGTGCCCTCCCCCGCCGCGAGCACCATCGCATCGCCCTGCCCCACATCGCAGAGCGCGAACGCCCAGTCCGGCGGCGGCCATCCGGTCATGATCCGGGTCAGCGGAACCGGCCGCAGCACCGCCAGCACGAGGAGCAGCCCGGTGGCCGCGCAGATCCAGGGGCGTCGGGCCAGCCTCGGGGCGAGAAGCACGCACGCCACCGTGAGACAGGCCAGCAGCGCCGCACCGGTCCACCCTCCGGGCCACTGCGCCTCCGCCCCGGGAAGGCCCGCCCCCGTGCGGGCGACCGCGGCGATCCACCGGACCGGCCAGCTCGCGATCCAGGCCAGCAGGCCGGCCACCGGCGGGGCGATCGGGGCGACGGCGAGGGCCGCGAACCCGAGCACCGTCGCCGGCGCCACCGCGAACTCCGCCAGCAGATTGCACGGCACCGCCACCAGGCTGACCCGCGAGGCCAGGACCACCACCACGGGTGCGCACACGGCCTGCGCGGCCGCCGCCGCGGCCAGCACCTCGGCGAGCCTGCCCGGCACCCGCCGCGCCCGCAGAGCGAGACTCCAGCGCGGCGCGAGCGTCAGCAGCGCACCGGTGGCCAGGACCGACAGCACGAAGCCGTAACTCCGGGCGAGCCAGGGGTCGTAGAGCACCAGGAGGACGACCGCCGCCGCCAGGGCGGGGATCAGGGATCTCCGGCGGCCCGTCCCGATGGCGAGGAGCGTGATGAGACCGCAGGCCGCCGCGCGGAGCACGCTCGGATCCGGACGGCACACGACGACGAAGGCGAGCGTCAGCGCACCGCCGATCACCGCGGTCCCCCGCAGGGAAAGCCCCAACATGGGTGCCAGGCCGCGTCGTTCGGCGCTCAGCGCCGCCCCCGGAGGCCCGACGAGCAGGAAGAGAATCACCGACAGATTGGCACCGGAAACGCTCAACAAGTGCGTCAGGTCAGTCGCCTTGAAAGCGTCGTGGAGCTCGGACGGGACCCTGGAGGTGTCACCGACCACCAGCCCCGGCAACAGCGCCCGAGCATCCGCGTGCAGACCGCCCGTCGCCTCCCGCAACCCGGCGCGCAGCTCCCCTGCCGTGCGCTGGATCCACGTCGGGGGCCCTGTGATCCGGGGCGCCCCCTTGTCGTCCACCCGCAGGACCGCCGCGATGCGCTCGCCCTCGTGCGCCGGAGGTGAGAGCCTGCCACTGAGCCGGAGCCGGGTGGACGGCAGCAACTTCTGCCACTCCGCCCGGTGATCGCCCGCCGCGACCATGAGCAGCACCGGCGTACGGACCCGGGTGCCCGGGCCGTCCGACGTCCGCACTCCCCTGACTTCCATGACTTCGGCGTCGATCAGGAGCAGAGCCGGAGTGCTGTGGTTGCCGCGTACCGCCGGGCGGGTCGTCCGGGGATCCGAGGTCACCCGTACATCGGCGTCGATCCGCGCGTACTCCCGAGCCAGCCCGGGAACGGGACCGCGCCGCACATCGGCCCCATGAAGCCCGGCCACCGCCGCGCCCGCAGCCGCGCACAGCAGCACGGCTCCCACGGCGGCGACAACCCGGGCCCGTCCGGCAGCGGCAACGCCCTGGGGCCGCCCAGCAGCGGCGACACTCCCGGCCCGCCCGGCGGCGGCAACACCCCGGGGTCGTCCGGCGGCCCTCGCCTCCCGGGAGGTGCGCGCGGCCGCCACCAGCAGGACGAGCGCCGGAACCGCACAGGCGACGGTCACGGCGGCCGCCCACCGCCCCGGCAGCCCCAAGGTCACCGCGGCCGCAGCCCAGACCGCCAGGGCGGGCGGGACGAGCCGCAGATCCGTGGGCCCCTCCCGACGCGAGCCGACATCGCCTCCGGCGACGCCCATGTCCACCGCCCCCGCGCCCCGGGTGGCGAGCCGGGCCTCGGGGCCGCTCATGGCCGTACGAGTGGCTGAAGGTCGGCGAAGCGGCGGTCGCCGATCCCGTTGACCTGCCGGAGTTCGTCGACGGACCGGAAGCCGCCGTTCTCCGTGCGGTAGTCGATCATGTGCTGGGCCAGCACCGGCCCGACCCCCGGCAGGGTTTCGAGCTGCTCCGCGGTCGCCGTGTTCAGGCTCAGCGGCGCCGAGGGCCCGGGCCCGCCCGGCGCACCGGCCGGCCCATCGGCCCCGGCTCCTCCGGTGCCTCCACCACCGGCCGCCCCGAAGGCCGACGGGCCGGGTGGCAGCCCCACGACGACCTGCTCACCGTCCATCAGGACCCGCGCCCGATTGAGTCCGGTCATATCCGTGCCGGCCCGCACACCGCCCGCCGCCTCGAGCGCGTCCGCCACCCGCGAGCCCGCCGGAAGCCGACGGACGCCCGGCCGGCGCACCTTGCCGCTCACATCGACGACGATCTGCGCACCCTCGCCCGCGACGGGCGACGCCCCGGCGGCCGGACGTGGGACCGGATCGGGGACGCCGGACCGTAACGGATCCGGTGGCGACGCGGGGGCCGCCGCCTCGTCCGCGACCGGTTCCGGCGCACGCACGGCCTGAGGGCGCGCGGACCAGAAGTGGAACGCGGCGAGGGTCACGGCGGCGAGCAGCACCAGGCCGAGCACCACCGGCGTACGCGGTGCCATCCCGCACCGGAGCCGCACCCACAGCGGCAACCGCTCCCGGACACCCGAGACGGCACGGCGCACCCTCGACGCACCACCGGACACCTCCCCCACGATCTCGGGTGCGGGCGTGGGCACGGATACGGGTGCGGGCTCACGTACCGGTGGCGCGGATGCGGCATCGCTCCCCAGCGCGGAGGCGCCCGCCATCAGCGCATCCGCCCGACGACGCGCGGCCGCCGCGGCAAGCGCGGAACGCCCCCGCGCGGACGGCCGCCCACCGTGGCGTGGCGCACCGGAACGAGCACCAGGACCGGCACCCGCCCGTCCGCTCGGGCGCGTACCGGCACCGCGCCGCACCCGCAGGGGCCTCCGCCCCGACAACGGGTCAGGCGGAGACGGGACCGTAGGCGCAGACGTGGGCGTGGATGTAGGCGTGGACGAAGTCGATGAGTCGGACGACAGGACAGTGGCGGAGAGGACATCGGGAGCCGATGCCCGAGGAGATCGGAGGGCCATGCCTCACGACGTTAGGCACATCCGCCCGAACCCGCTGAGCAGCACCGATTCCTGTGGACAGCCCGGCAGTTGTGGACAACTCGGCCACTCCACGGAGTGAAGATCGGCAGCACAGGAGCTCAGCGCGCGAGCTCACCGCAGCGAGATCACCGCGCCGAGCAGCCCCGGCCCCGTGTGCGCCCCGATCACCGCGCCGACCTCGCTGACATGGAGGTCGACCAGACCGGGCACGCGTTCGCGCAGCCGCTCGGCCAGGCGCTCCGCGCGCTCCGGGGCGGCGAGGTGGTGGACGGCGATGTCCACCGCGGCCGTGCCCGCCCGATCGGCGACGATCTCCTCCAGCCGGGCGATGGCCTTGGAGGCCGTCCGTACCTTCTCCAGCATCTCGATCCGCCCTCCGTCGAGCTCCAGGATCGGCTTCACCGCCAGCGCGGACCCCAGGAGGGCCTGTGCCGTGCCGATGCGACCGCCCCGGCGGAGATAGTCGAGCGTGTCGACATAGAAATACGCCGAGGTACCCGCGGCCCGCTTCTCCGCGGCCGTCACCGCTTCGTCCAGGCCGCCGCCCGCCTCGGCGGTCTCCGCCGCGGCGAGAGCACAGAATCCCAGGGCCATGGCGACCATGCCGGTGTCCACCACGCGCACCGGGACGGGGGCGTCCTTCGCCGCGAGCAGCGCGGCGTCGTACGTGCCGGAGAACTCCGACGACAGGTGCAGCGAAACCACCGCGTCGGCCCCGCCCGCGGCAGCCGCCCGGTAGGCCTCGGCGAAGACCTCGGGGCTGGGGCGGGACGTGGTCACGGAGTGGCGTTTCTGCAGAGCCAGGGCGAGCGAGCGGGCCGAGATCTCCGTGCCCTCCTCCAGCGCCTGATCGCCCAGGACGACGGTCAGCGGCACTGCGGTGATGCCGTGCCGTTCCATCGTCGGGCGCGGCAGGTAGGCCGTTGAATCGGTGACGATAGCGACATGGCGGGACATGAGCCGGAGGTTACCTGGCGTGGTGGGAGTGCGGCAGCCCGGCCCCGGTCCTCTGATCGTTCATGGCCGCTTCGGAACGTATCCGGCCGGTTCGTACGGTCGTACGTGTGCCGGGAGTCGGCGAAGGTGCTCAGTTCGTCGTTTCGGGCCGGGTCGACTTCTGCCAGGGGTAGGTCGTGCGCGACCGGGGGTCCGGTGCGGTGATGGCCTGCGGGCTCTCCTCGCGGGCCGGTCCGGCCCAGGCCTCGTCCGCCGTGCTGCTGTTCCCGGCCGAGGGGCCCGCCGAGGCGGCCGGCTCGGGCCAGTCCGTCCCGCCGGGGCCATGGCCCGACGTCGTGCCGTCGGCCCCGGTGCGGGAGGCCCCGGCACCGGGCGTCCCCGTGCCGGACGCCTGCGACGGCTCGTCCACGGTCCAGTGCCGCAGCGCGCCGGCCTCGATGTCGATCTGCGCGTTCAGCGCGTCCAGGTCGTCGTCGGCGAACTGCCGCGCCCGGTCGCGGGCCGCCCAGCGCAGCGAGTCGGCCGAGTGCGTGATCCGCTGCGTGCGCTCCCTCAGCTTGGGCAGCAGGCCGGCGACCGTCGCCCGGTCCGGCTCGCGCTCCAGCCTCTTCAGCTCGTCGTCCAGCTCGAGGCCGTGCGCGCTGAGCCGCCGGAAGAGGCCCACCGACTCCGCCAGGGAAGCGTCCTCGGCGACACCGGCGTGCAGGGCGTCCTGGGTGGCCCGCATCGAGGTGCGCAGAGCGAGCCGGAGCTGTGCGAGCTCGCCCGCGACACCCGGCTGACCGAAGCTCTTCGCCCGCAGCGTGGTGTCCTCCACGGTGCGACGGGCCTGGGTGATCGTGCGGTCCACGCCTCGCTTGGCGGCGCCGACGGCCTTCACCGTCACGAAGACGCCCAACGCGACGAACGCGACGAAGAGCAGCGCCAGGATCGTGATCGCGGCTGTCATGAGTGCCCCTCGGTGTCTCGATGCGGCTGCCGGTACCGGTCGCCCCCTCCACCGTAAACGGAGCGGGCAGGCCGAGGGTTCCTTCGGAACCCCCAACCTGCCCGTAGGGGATGGCCCTAACCGCGTACGAGAGGGGTCACGCGGGGACGATGTTCACCAGCTTCGGCGCGCGCACGATCACCTTGCGGATCCCGGCCCCGCCCAGCGCCGCGACGACCGCCTCGTCGGCCAGGGCCAGCTTCTCCAGCTCCTCGTCCGTGATGGACGGCGAGATCTCCAGGCGGGCCCGGACCTTGCCCTTGATCTGGACGACGCAGGTGACGGTCTCGTCCACGACGTACGCCGGGTCCGCCACCGGGAAGTCCTGGTGGACGACCGACTCGGTGTGGCCCAGCCGCCGCCACAGCTCCTCCGCGATGTGCGGGGCCAGCGGGGCGATCAGCAGGACCAGCCGCTCCGCGACCGAGCGCGACAGCGGGCCGCCGGCCTTCGTCAGGTGGTTGTTCAGCTCGGTGATCTTGGCGATGGCGGTGTTGAACCGCATCCCCTCCAGGTCCCGGCCGACCCCGTCGATGGCCTTGTGCAGGGCGCGCAGCGTGTCCTCGCCGGGCTCCGTGTCGACGACCGTGACCTCGCCGGTCTCCTCGTCGACCACGTTGCGCCACAGGCGCTGCAGCAGCCGGTACTGGCCGACCACGGCCCGGGTGTCCCAGGGGCGCGACACGTCCAGAGGGCCCATCGCCATCTCGTACAGGCGCAGGGTGTCCGCGCCGTACTCCGCGCAGATCTTGTCCGGCGTGATCGCGTTCTTCAGGGACTTGCCCATCTTGCCCAGGACGCGGCTGACCTTTTCGCCCTCGTAGTAGAACGCGCCGTCGCGCTCCTCCACCTCGGCGGCGGGAACGGGGATGGCCCGGCTGTCGTAGTAGACGAAGGCCTGGATCATGCCCTGGTTGTACAGCTTGTGGAACGGCTCGGCGGAGGAGATGTGCCCCAGGTCGTGCAGCACCTTGGACCAGAAACGCGCGTACAGCAGGTGCAGAACGGCGTGCTCCGCGCCGCCGACGTACAGGTCGACACCGCCGGTGGGCTGGCCCTCGCGCGGGCCCATCCAGTACTGCTCGATCTCCGGGTCGACCAGCTGACGGTCGTTGGTCGGGTCCAGGTAGCGCAGCTCGTACCAGCAGGAACCGGCCCAGTTGGGCATGGTGTTGGTCTCGCGACGGTAATTCCGCGGACCAGCACCGTCGCCCAGGTCCAGCGTGACGTTGACCCAGTCGGCGTTGCGCGACAGCGGGGTCTCGGGCTGGGCGGTCGCGTCCTCCGGGTCGAAGGTGCGCGGGGAGTAGTCCTCGACCTCGGGCAGCTCCAGCGGCAGCATCGACTCGGGCAGCGGGTGGGCGATGCCCTCCTCGTCGTACACGATCGGGAAGGGCTCGCCCCAGTAGCGCTGCCGGCTGAACAGCCAGTCGCGCAGCCGGAAGTTGACGGTGCCCTCGCCGACGCCGTGCTCCTGCAGCCAGTCGGTGATCCTGGCCTTGGCCTCGACGACGCCCAGGCCGTCCAGCGAGATCTCCTCGTTCGCGGAGTTGACCAGCTTCGCGTCGTACGAGCCGAAGGCGTCGTCCCACGTGGCGGGGTCGGTGCCACGGTCGTCGGACGGCTGGACGACACAGCGCATCGGCAGCTCGAAGGCGCGCGCGAAGGCGAAGTCGCGTGCGTCGTGCGCCGGTACGGCCATGATCGCGCCGGTGCCGTAGCCCATCAGGACGTAGTCGGCGATGAAGACGGGGACCTTCTCGCCGCTGACCGGGTTGGTCGCGTACGCGCCGGTGAAGACACCGGTCTTGTCCTTGGCCTCGGCCTGCCGCTCGACATCGGACTTGGCGGCGGCCTGCTTGCGGTACGCGGTGACGGCCTCGGCCGGGCTCGCGTGGCCGCCGGTCCACACCGGGTGGGTGCCCTCGGGCCAGGCGGCCGGAATGATCCGCTCGACCATGTCGTGCTCGGGCGCCAGCACCATGTAGGTCGCGCCGAACAGGGTGTCCTGGCGGGTGGTGAAGACGGTGATGCCGCCCGCGGTGTCCACCGGGAACTCGACCCGGGCGCCCTCGGAGCGGCCGATCCAGTTGCGCTGCTGCAGCTTGATGGCCTCGGGCCAGTCCAGCGCGTCCAGGTCGTTCAGCAGCCGGTCGGCGTAGGCGGTGATGCGCATGTTCCACTGGCGCAGCTTGGCCTTGAAGACGGGGAAGTTGCCGCGCTCGGAACGGCCGTCGGCGGTGACCTCCTCGTTGGCCAGGACGGTGCCCAGACCCGGCGACCAGTTGACGGGTGCGTCGGAGGCGTACGCCAGGCGGTACTGGCTCAGCAGGTCGGCGCGCTCGGTGGCGCTCAGCGCGCTCCACTCACGGCCGTCGGGGGTCGCGCGCGTGCCGCTCTCGAACTGCTCGACCAGCTCGGCGATCGGGCGGGCCCGGTCGGCCTCGGTGTCGTACCAGGAGTTGAAGATCTGCAGGAAGATCCACTGCGTCCACTTGTAGTACTCGGCCTCGATCGTCGCGAAGGAGCGGCGGTTGTCGTGGCCCAGACCCAGCCGGCGCAGCTGGACCTTCATGTTCTCCATGTTGGCCTCGGTGGAGACCCGGGGGTGTGTGCCGGTCTGGACGGCGTACTGCTCGGCGGGCAGGCCGAACGCGTCGAAGCCCAGGGTGTGCAGCACGTTGTGGCCGGTCATCCGCTGGTGGCGGGCGTAGACATCGGTGGCGATGTAGCCCAGCGGGTGTCCGACGTGCAGGCCCGAACCCGAGGGGTACGGGAACATGTCCATGATGAACTTCTTCGGCTTGGCGGCCAGCTCCGGGTCGCCCGCCAGATCACCGGTGGGGTTCGGCGCCTCGTACGTCCCCTCCGCGTCCCAGAAGTCCTGCCAGCGTGCCTCGATGTCGGCGGCCATCGCCGCCGTGTAGCGGTGCGGCGCGGCCGTCTCGGCTGCGGAATTCGTCTCGCTCATGATCCTCAAAGCTCCATCGATCGTCATCTGCCGGGAAACGAAAAATCCCCTCGCACAGGAGGGGACGCCGCGCTGACTCCGACCAGGCGTTCTCACCGGTCGGTGTTGTTCAGCGCGGCTCGCTAAGCAGAAGGCGTACGGCACGCATGGCGTCAGGGTACCGCACGAGCCCGGAAGGCAGCGGGGAGTAACCGGAGTGCGGTCATCGCGCGCGCGGGCCGGAATCTCATCGCCTATTCGTCGCTCTCCGTAGCTGAAACATGATGTTTCTGTGGGTGAGCGATGTGCTTTCGGCGGACCTCCGATGAGGTTTCCGCGAAGCCCTGGGGCGACGGACGGGACGACGGGAACGCCCGGGAAGCGGGGTTACTCCGCGTACCGACCTCTATCGGGGCAACCGAGCAAAGCCCGTACTGGTTGGTATGGGGCGTCCTAGCATGCGGCAACGGGACCGCTTTGCCGAACTATTCGGAGTCGCCCCCATGAACCCTCATCGCAAGATCCGCGTATCCACCGGCATGAACCCCGCAATGAGTCGGCCGGTACAGGGCGGCCTGACCGTCACCGCCTTGGTTTTCGTCCCTCTTCTTGCCGTCGCAGGGAGCGACGAGCTGCGCGCCACCTTGGATTTCACCACCGGCGTCCTGTCGCTGGTGTCGCTCAGCGCGGCCGTCGCCTGGGGCCTGTTGGCCACCGACCGGCTGTTCCTCTCCACCCGCCAGCGGATCGTCTGCCAGGGCATCCACCGGGCCACCGCCGTGGCCTCGCTCGGCTTCCTGCTGCTGCACGGAACCGTGAAGGTGGCCCTCGGGCATGTGGCCCTGATCGGCGCCCTCATACCCTTCGGCCTCGGCGTCACCGGCACGGCGGGGCTGATCGGCTTCGGCTCGCTGGCCGGGCTGCTGATGGTCGTCACGGCCGCGACCGGCGCCCTGCGCAGCGCCTTCGCCCAACCCTCCCCCAAGGCCGCCCGGCTCGGGCAGTCGCTGGCCTCGCCCCGGGACACGGGCGGAATCGCGGGCCGGTGGCGCGCCCTGCACGCGCTGGCCTATCCGGCCTGGTGCGCCGCGCTGATCCACGGCCTGTACGCGGGCCGTGCGCCCGCCACCTGGGTCGTCGTGATGTACGGCCTCTGCCTCGCCGGAGTCGCCGGCGCACTGTGTCTGCGGCTGCTGCCACGCCCGACGAAGCGGCGGATCGCCGACCGGATCTCCGAACTGCTGGGCCAAGGCCCGCCGACCGCCCCGGATCCGGTCCTGCGGGAGTCCTCACCGGCCGGCGCGGAGCCCTGGTCCGACCCGGCCGCCTGGAGCGAACCGGACCGGGACGTACGGGGTACGCCGGTGCGCCCGCGCACCCTGTCGGCGCCGATACCCCCGGCCTCGCCTCCTCCTACGGCGATCCCCGGCGGGCTGCACGAGGCGCCGACGGAGACGCTGTACGGGTCGCGGTCGCCGCTGTACGAGCCTCCGCCCCGCAGCGCCGACCGCATCGCCTTCGGTCCTCCGGACGACCCCGAAGACCTGCCGACCCTGTCGGACCTGTCGGACCTGCCGGGCCCGGCAGCCCCGTCGGGCCGAGGGCGGAGGAAGACGCCGGGGCAAGGACGGGGGCCGGGCCCGGGTCCGGGCATAGCGGCCGGATACCGCGCCGTCTCGCTCGGCGGCGGCCCCTCGCTCCCCCCGGAGAGCCGCTGGCCCTCACCGTCCCCCGCGCCCCCCGCGCAGGCGCACCACGGCCCGCCCCCGCAGGAGCCACCCACGTACACCCCGCAGGAACACACGTACGCGACGCCTTCTTACGGCACACCGGAATACGGCACGCCCGAATACGGCACTCCGGAGCACGGGACACCGAAGTACGAGGCTTCGGAGTACGGAACACCGACGTACGGGGCTCCGGAGCGCGGCAGCACGTCGGAGTACGGCAGCGCCCCGGCCGCGTACACCCAGCCCGCCCCGCCACCGCCCTCCTCCGGGGCCTCCCACGAAACGGCGTCCGCCGCCGGGCCGGACAGCACCACCACCGCTCCCTTCACCTCCCCCGCTCCCACACCCTCCCCGTCCCCCTTCGCCGCGCCCCGCGCCGAGCCGGAGGCCGGGCCGTTCACCGCGCCCCCGGCCGGCGAACCCTGGCACGCACCCGCAGGAGACCGACCGTGAACGTCCCCCTCCCCGATGTGCCCGAGGTCCGCGTCGTCGGACTGCCGCAACTGACCACCGGGTTCGACCTGGTGGAGCGGCTCGACCTCGCCATGCACCTCAAGGTGCACGGGCCGCTGGAGCCGATGACCGGCGAGCGGCTGGCCGAACTGGCCGAAGCGATCTCCCTGCGCGGAAGGGGCGGCGCCGGTTTCCCGTTCGGCAAGAAGCTGCGGGCGGTGGCGAAAGCGTCCATCCGGCGCGGGGTGCGGCCGGTCGTGGTGATCAACGGCAGCGAGGGCGAACCCGCCTGCCGCAAGGACACCGTCCTGCTCAACCGCGCCCCGCACCTGATCCTGGACGGTGCACTGCTGGCCGCCGAGGCCCTGGGCGCGCGCACCTTGGTCGTCGCCGTCACCCGAAACTCCACGGAGATCTCCGTACGGGCCGCCCTCGCCGAACGCGGCCTCTCCGACCGGCGCGGCCAGCAGTTGCGCGCCCGTGTGGTCCGCACCCCGGAGCGCATGGTCTCGGGCGAGGCGTCCTCGGTGATCCGGGCGGCGAACGGCGGACCGGCCCTGCCACCGGGCCGGCGCGAGCGGGCGGCGGAGACCGGGGTCGGCGGCGCCCCGACTCTGCTGTCGAACGCGGAGACGTACGCCCAGCTCGCCGTCGCCGCCCGGATAGGACCCCGCCGCTACGGGCACACCGGCCTGCCGGGCGAACCGGGCACCGTCCTGCTCACCGTCTCCGGCGCCGTGGCCCGGCCGATGGTCATCGAGGTGCCGACCGGGGTGCCGCTGCGGTACGTCCTGCAACTGGCCGGGGCCCCGCCGCTCCCCCAGGGAGTGCTGACCGGCGGCTACCACGGCAACTGGATCGACGCGGTCTCCTCGCACAACGCCGTCGTCTCCCGCGAGTCCCTGGCCACCGTGGGAGGAGCGCTCGGCGCGGGGGCCATCCTGCCGATCGGGCCGGACACCTGCCCGCTCGGCGAGTCCCTCCGGATAGCCAACTGGCTGGCCGCCGAGACCGCCGGGCAGTGCGGTCCGTGCAAGCTGGGACTCCCCGCCGCGGCGGGCGGGCTCTCCGACGTACTGAACGGCGGCGGGCCCGCCGCCCTGGAGGCCCTGCGCGAGGTCACCCAGGCCGTGAAGGGCCGCGGGGCGTGCAAACACCCGGACGGTTCCGCGCGGTTCCTGCTCTCGACCCTGTCGGCGTTCACGGACGACCTCGCCGCACACGTCCTGGACGGCGGCTGCGGCCGGGAGACGGTCGGGGTGCTGCCGCTGCCCGCACCCGGCTACCAGGACCTGGAGGAGTCGATTCCGAGCGGCGAGAAGCTCGCGGTCGACTGGACGCTCTGCCAGGGCCACGGCCTGTGCGCGGACATCGTCCCCGAGCTCATCCGGCTGGGCCCGGACGGCTATCCGACGCTGGCGGACGCCGCCGTTCCGATGCATCTGCGCGGGCGCGCCCAGCGGGCCGTACGGCGCTGCCCCGCCCTGGCGCTCCGTATCGAGCAACCGCCGGCCGAACAGCGACCCGCCCTGCCGCCCACGGGCCGGCGCGCACTGGGCAGCGGCCGCGCCTGACCTTCGACCGGCTCCGACCGATCAGGTCGGAGCCGGTGCGGACAAAAGAAGCGGGCCACCCGATCCGGGTGGCCCGCTTCTTCACTGTCGATCCTGTGGAGCTAAGGAGAATTGAACTCCTGACCTCCTGCATGCCATGCAGGCGCTCTACCAACTGAGCTATAGCCCCTCGCTGTGTGCCGCCCGGTTTCCCTTGGCGACATCGAGAACATTACACGGTCCCCCTGGTGCTTCACCAAATCGTTTCCGGTCCGCACCGTTATGCCCGAATCGTCCCGGACAATTGACCGTCAGCCGCAGGTCAGGCGGTTGCGAAGGAGTAGAAGCGCTTGAGCGTGCAGTGCTCCTCCAGAAGCCGCCCGTAGATCGGCTCCCCCTCCAGCTCCCGATAGGTCTCGATGGGGTCGCCTTTTATGATCAGCGCCCGTGCGCATTCCTCGCACCAATACTGGTACTCCGCGTTGACCGGGTCCATGTCCCTGACGATGGGCGTACCGCTGCCGCACCAGTCGCACTTACGCCTGTGTGCACCCATCAGTCAGCTCCAGCTGTGGCCGCAGGCCGTGCACACGTAGGAGACCCCTCCGTTGTCACCCAGAACCTGGGCCACATGGGACGAACCGCAGGACGGACAGCCGAGACGGGGTCGATCTTCGGACGGTACGGAACCGGGGAGCGGGGCGGCGACAAGGGGCTGGTCGGGGACGTGTTCGCGACTCGCAGGCATCGCGCTCCCTCCCGATCGGTACGTCGCCCCCTCCGGCGTTCCGATTCTGCCATGACCCCGCAAGGGGGTCAGCCCGCTCACCGCCACCTGTCCGGGTATCGACCGCGGAAGGTTCGCGCTCAGGGCGCGAGGACCAGGCCACCGAGGACCGGTTCTGGGGCCAAGGCCTGTCCGGACAGCCCCTGGGGCCGCACGGACAAGGTGTTCAGACCTCGATCGCCAGGTCGTCGATGAGCCCGGCATCGAGCGCGAACCGGTAGCGGAGGGTGACCGTGCCACCGGGGAAGTTCCCGTCCAGCCTCACCCGCACGACCACATGGCCGTCGTCGGCGATCCGCTGGCCGATGCGGGTGCTGGTGTAGGTGAACTCGGTCGAGGACTTCTCGATCCAGGCACGGATCTCCTCGATGCCCTCATAGGTCTTCCCGTCGTCGAGGACGGTCGCGTCCGCCGCGAACACGGCCGCGACGTCGGCGTAGCGGTTCTCGTCCCGCGCGTCGAGGTAGGCGACCACCGGCGCGGGCAGGGTCGCGGGGTCGTAGGCGGTGAAGGAGTCGTTCATCGGAATCTCCGTTTCGATGGGGTCGGACGGTGCGGGCGGTCAGATCGTGCGGATGGTGCCGCCGTCGACGACGACCTCGGCCCCGAGAACGCTGGCCGCGGCATCCGACGCCAGGAACGCGATGACGCCGGCGACTTCGTCCGGGGTGGCGAAGCGGCCCAGCGGCACGCCGCCCAAGGAGGCGACGAGCGAATTCCAGGCGGCATCGCGGTCGCCGTCGAAGCTCTCGGTGAGCCGGTCGACGAGGTGGTCCGCGCCCTCGGTCCGAATGCCGCCCGGGGAGACGGTGTTGACGCGGATGCCGTGCGGGGCGAGCTGGCCGGCCAGGCCCTTGCTGTAGGTGCGCAGAGCCGCCTTGGCCGCCGCGTACGCCAAGGTGCCGTCCCACAACGGCATGCGCGCCTGGATCGACGTCACGTGGATGATCGCGCCCCGGCCCCTCTCGATCATCGCCGGGACCAGTGCGCGGTCCAGGCGCACCGCGGACAGCAGGTTCAGGTTCAGCTCCTGCGCCCATTCCGCCTCACCCAGGACGCCGAAGCCGCCGGACGGTGACTGCGACCCGCCCGCGACGTGGACGACCACGTCCGGCACGCCCTCGGCGAGGACCAGCCGCGCCGCCTCCCCGGCCGCTACGGGGTCGGTCAGATCGGCAGGCACGAAACGCACATCACCATCACCGTCACCGCCGCCCTGCGTACGTGCCACCACGGTGACGTCCATGCCCGCTTCCCGCAGGTGGCGGACCACCGCCGCACCGGTGCCCCGGGTTCCGCCCGTGACCATCGCCCGGGGCGCCGACGGGGCGCGCTCCACGTCGGAGGTAGTCACTTCTATTTTCGCAGTCATCATGGCTGCTAGATTAGCAGTGAGGGGCTGGGGCGTCGAACGCCGACAGTCCGACCGGCCGACAATCCGACCGGTCGACCGATCCGAGGAGGATTTCGAGTGCCCGCACGCATCCGGGTCGAGGACCGGGAGTGCCCGCTGTCGACGGCGATGTCGTACGTCGGGGAGTGGTGGACGATCCTGCTCCTGCACGACTGCTTCGACGGATACACCCGCTTCGACCAGTTCCAGGCCAACATCGGGCTGTCCTCCAGCATGCTCACCACGCGGCTCAAGACGCTGGTCGAGAACGGCATCCTGAGCAAGCGCGTCTACCAGGAACGACCGGTCCGGCACGAGTACGTGCTCACCGACTTCGGCCGCTCACTGCGGCCGATCCTGGTGGCGATGGCCGCGTGGCGGAACGAGCAGTTGGCGCCGTCCGAGCGCGCGATGGTGCTCGTCGACACCGACACCGGCCGCGAGGTGGAGCCGGTGACGGTCGACCCCGTCACGGGCCTGTCGGTGTCGGACCCGCGATTCGCGTTCCGTTCCGGCCCTGCGGCGGGCGAGCAGATGCGGGCGCGCTACGCAGCCCCTGGGCGACCCGCCTGAACTGGGCGGAGAACGAGGAAAGCCGGGCACGATGTGCCCGGCTTTCCTGTCTTGAGTGGAGCTAAGGAGAATTGAACTCCTGACCTCCTGCATGCCATGCAGGCGCTCTACCAACTGAGCTATAGCCCCGCTGTCCGCTGTGTTTCCCTGCGTTTCCGCGCTGCGAACAAGAAGAACTTTAGCCTGTGACCTGCCGGAAAGTGAAATCCGGCCCGGGCCGCCCGAAGACGGCCCGCGAACGGCCTCTCAACGGCCTCCCGGCGGCGGGCGGCCGGCCCGGCCCGCGCCGACTAGTCGTCGTCGCCGAGCACCGGCTCCGGGAGCGTGCCGGCGTTGTGTTCCAGCAGACGCCAGCCGCGCGCACCCTCCCCGAGGACGGACCAGCAGCAGTTGGACAGTCCGCCGAGCCCTTCCCAGTGGTGCGCCTCCAGGCCCAGCAGGCGGCCGATCGTCGTCCTGATCGTGCCGCCGTGGCTGACCACGACGAGCGTGCCGTTGTCCGGAAGCTTCTCGGCGTGCTCCAGGACGACCGGGGCCGCCCGGTCGGCGACCTCGGTCTCCAGCTCGCCGCCGCCCCGGCGCACGGGCTCTCCGCGCTTCCAAGCCGCGTACTGCTCACCGAAGCGTTCGACGATCTCCTGGTGGGTCAGACCCTGCCAGGCGCCCGCGTACGTCTCACGGAGCGCGGCGTCATGGGCGACGGTGAGGCCGCTGACGGCGGACAGCTCGGCAGCCGTGGCCGCCGCCCGCCGCAGATCGGAGGCCACGATGGCGTCCGGCTTCAGCGAGGCGAGCAGCCGGGCGGCGCGGCGGGCCTGCCCGACGCCCACCTCGGTGAGCTCGATGTCCGTGGAGCCCTGGAAGCGGCGCTCCAGGTTCCATGCCGTCTGGCCGTGCCGCCAGAGGACGATCCTGCGGCCCCTGCCGCTGCTGCTGCCGTTCAGCTCTGGTCACCTTCCGTGCCGCCGTTGAGCTGTGCGTGCTCCTCGGCCTTGCCACGGGTCTTGACCGCGTCCTCGGGGAGGGCGATCTCCGGGCAGTCCTTCCACAGACGCTCCAGCGCGTAGAAGACGCGCTCCTCGCTGTGCTGGACGTGGATGACGATGTCGACGTAGTCGAGGAGGATCCAGCGGGCGTCGCGGTCGCCCTCACGGCGCACCGGCTTGGCGCCGAGCTCCTTCTGGAGCCGCTCCTCGATCTCGTCGACGATCGACTTGACCTGGCGGTCGTTGGGGGCCGAGGCCAGCAGGAAGGCGTCGGTGATCGACAGCACGTCGCTGACGTCGTAGGCGATGATGTCGTGCGCGAGCCGGTCGGCGGCCGCCTGAGCGGCGGCGTTGATGAGCTCGATGGAGCGGTCCGTGGCGGTCACATGCAGGCTTTCGTCGGCGGTCGGATGCAACCTCTAGGGTCTCACGGACCGCCGACAGCGCCTTACTGCGTTTCGCCGGCCGCCTTCGCGGCGGTCACCGGCCGACATCGGAGCGTCGGCCGGTGACCCAGGACCGGCTACTGGACCTTGTAGTCCTGGCCGAGGACCGCGGACACATCGGCGTTGGCGGCCGGCTCGCCCTTCTTCACATCGCCCGCGGAGAGACCCAGGGTCTTGGCCACCTCGACGGCCTTCACCTTGTCCTCGGCGGACCGGTAGAGCACCACGGACGACGCCTCGGCCTCGGCCTTGCCGCTGTCCACGAAGGCGTAACCGCCGTTGACCAGCTGGACCCGGGCGGCCTCCGCGGCCTTCTGGTCGCCGGTGGCGTTGCGTACGGCGACCCGGAGCGGTGCGCCCGCCTCGGGGGCCTTCACCGTGCCGCCGAGGATGTCCTTGACGACGCCGCGGGTGTCCGCCTCGGTGAGGGTGCCGTCCTCCTGGACCGGCAGCAGGGCCGTCTTGTAGTCGCCGACCTTGGCCCGCGAGGCCAGCTTGGCGAGCGAAGCGCCGAGGTCCTTCTCGGGCAGTGACGGGTCGAGCACCTGGAGCAGCGTCTCGATGGTGACGGTGGCGGCCTTGGGGTCCTCGGAGATCTTGCGCAGGGTGGCCCGCATGACCTCGCCGAACCGCGTCAGCTGCTTGGCCTCGGGCTCGCCCGGTGCGCGGTACGTGGCGTACGCGACGGCCATCGGACCGCTGAGCGTCTGGCCCTCACCCTTGTTCACCAGGGGCGATTCGCCCTTCTTCGCGCCGGGCACCTCGGTGTCGGTGTCGACCTCGATGTTGCCGACCAGCTCGACGAGGTTCTCCAGGTACGGGGTGTCCAGCCGCCAGGTTCCGGTGATCCGGGTGCCCAGGAGGGTGTCGATCGACTCCCGGGTGCCGGTCCTGCCGTCGTCCTCGACGGACTTGCCGAGCGTGGTGGTGGTTCCGTCGTCGCCCGCGACGGCGAGGGAGTTGGGCAGCAGGACGGTGGTGCCCTGCTTGGTGGTGGCGTTGTCGACGAGCAGCGCCGTCGAGGTGCCGCCCTTCTTCGTGTCGTGCAGGTGCACCACGATCATGTCGCGCTGCTGGGCGCCTGCGGCCACGGCCTTCTTCTCGTCCGAGCCGGAAAGGCCCGGGATCATGTCGGCGGACCACAGATAGCCGACCCCGCCGACGACGACGAGGACGGCGACGACGATCAGGGCGACCATCCGGTTGCGGCCCTTGCGCCGCGCCTCCTCGCGCCGCTCGCTGCGGCTCTCGGTGAACTTCAGCCAGTCGATGACGTCTTCGGAGTCCTCGTCGGGCTCCTCGATGAACGAGAACTGCTCGGTGCGGTAGTCGGGGGCGGGCTTGCGCTGCCCCGGAAGCGCGGGCTCCGCCTCCGCCTCCGCTGCCTGCGGCGACTGCGGCGACTGCGGCGACTGCGGTACGGGAGCCTGCTGCGGGGCCTGTTCCGGTGCGGGGGCGGCGCCCTGCTGCGGGATGGTCCAGTGCTGCCCGGTGTCGACCGCGGCGGGCTGCTGCCCGGTGCCGTAGCCGTAGTCGGTGTAGGAGCCGTAGCCGTACCCCTGGTCGGCGCCCTGGCCGTGCTGCGTCGGGGGGGCCTGGGGCGCCTGGCCCTGGTGCTGACCGGCGTAGGGGTCGTAACTCTGGTGCTGCTGCTGGGGGTTGCCGTACGCGTCGTAGCCGTAACCGGCGTCCTGGGCCTGGTGCTCCTGGCCCTGCTGGGCGGCGTAGGGGTCGTAGCCCTGCCCCTGCTGCCCCTGCTGACCCTGCGGGTCGTACTGCTGCTGACCCTGCTGCTGGTAGACCGGCTGCCCGTACGCGTCGTAGCCGATGATCTGCGGCTCTTGGTAGTACGGGTCGTACGGGTTCTGTCGGTCGTTCACCGGTGCCCCTCTCCGTGGCTCATTCGCCGCGGTACAGCTGGCGCTTGTCGATGTAGCGGACCACGCCGTCCGGCACCAGGTACCAGACCGGCTCCCCCTGCGCGACCCTCTCACGACAGTCCGTGGACGAGATCGCCAGCGCGGGCACCTCCACGAGGGAGACGCCGCCCTCGGGCAGCCCGTCGTCCGTGAGCACGTGACCCGGGCGGGTCACACCGATGAAGTGGGAGAGCGAGAACAGCTCCTCCGCGTCGCGCCAGGTGAGGATCTGAGACAACGCGTCGGCGCCGGTGATGAAGAAGAGGTCCGCCTCGCCGTGGACCTCGCGCAGATCCCGCAGGGTATCGATGGTGTACGTCGGTCCGCCACGGTCGATGTCACTGCGGCTGACGGAGAACTGCGGGTTGGACGCGGTGGCGATGACCGTCATCAGATAGCGGTCCTCGGCCGGGGAGACCTTTTTGTGGCTTTTCTGCCACGGCTGCCCGGTCGGGACGAAGACGACCTCGTCGAGATGGAACTGGGCGGCCACTTCACTGGCCGCCACCAGGTGTCCATGGTGGATCGGGTCGAATGTCCCGCCCATCACGCCGATACGGCGCTTGCCGGGGCCGGTAGGCACTTCCTGCTCTCCCATGCGTGCAGAGCCTACTGGCACAGCTGTACGCCTCGACTCAGCGATCGCGGTTGAAGCGGGTGGTGACCCACAGCAGGAACATCAGCGCGAGGAAGGCCAGGCCGCCGACGAGGTAGGGGTTGAGGCTTTCGTGGTTGCCGCCGCCCTCCCCTCCGGAGGCGAGGGTGGCCAGCTCGTGTGCGGTGCTCGTGAGGCTCATCTTCGGCAGGACCTATCGATCGTGAGGCGGAAGGAAGACGTCAGGCACATCGTATGCGGGACCCTCGGGCACGCTCACGGCGACTCAGTCGTTGTTGTCGTCGTTGCGGTATCCACGCAGCAGGAACCAGGCGAGCAGCACCGCTCCGAGGATCGAGACGAGCAGCACGATCCGGAGGGTGTCGCCCGGTCCCTGCTCCTCGGACGCGGCGGCGAGCAGTACGGCGGTGTGCGGCATTCGGGCGCTCCTCAAAGTTATCCACAGCCCCCCGCACACCGTAGCGCCAGCGCATACGCTGGGTTTTGTCCGGGGGACGAGCAACGTCTCGTACGAACAGGGGGCCATCCATGACCGACAGCAGTCACGAGAACGTGCCGAGCAGGCAGCGCCGGCGATTCCCCGGGATCTCCTCCCGGGCCTACGAGCACCCCGCCGACCGCTCGGCCTTGGTGGCCCTGCGCAAGCTGACCGGGTTCGACACGGTGTTCAAGGCGCTCAGCGGGCTGCTCCCGGAGCGCAGCCTGCGGCTGCTCTTCCTCTCCGACTCCGTCCGGGTGAGCGACGCGCAGTTCGCCCACCTCAACGACATGCTGCGGGACGCGTGTTACATCCTGGACCTGGAGAAGGTCCCGCCGATGTACGTGAAGCAGGACCCGCAGCCCAACGCCATGTGCATCGGACTGGACGAGCCGATCATCGTGGTCACCACGGGCCTGGTCGAGCTGCTCGACGAGGAGGAGATGCGGGCGGTGGTGGGCCACGAGGTGGGCCACGCGCTCTCCGGCCACTCGGTGTACCGGACGATACTGCTCTTCCTCACCAACCTCGCCGTGAAGGTCGCCTGGATCCCGCTGGGCAATGTGGCGATCATGGCGATAGTGACGGCGCTGCGCGAGTGGTTCCGCAAGTCGGAGCTGTCCGCGGACCGGGCCGGGCTGCTGGTCGGCCAGGACATCACGGCCTCGATGCGCGGTCTGATGAAGATCGCGGGCGGCAATCACCTCCACGAGATGAACGTGGACGCCTTCCTCGCCCAGGCCGACGAGTACGAGAAGGGCGGCGACCTCCGCGACTCCGTCCTCAAGATCCTCAATGTGCTGCCCCGGACCCACCCGTTCACCACGGTGCGGGCCGCCGAGCTGAAGAAGTGGTCGGAGACCCGCGACTTCCAGCGGATCATGGACGGCCACTACCCGCGGCGCGACGAGGACAAGGACACCTCGGTGACCGACTCCTTCCGGGAGTCCGCCTCGCACTACGCGGACACGGTGCGCACCAGCAAGGACCCGCTGATGAAGCTCGTGGGCGACATCGCCGGCGGCGCGGGAGACCTGGGCGGCAAGCTGCGCGACAAGTTCACCGGTTCCGGAGCCGGCGGCGCGAAGGGCGGGCCGCAGGACCCGTCCGGCGGTTCCGCTACGGGCGGGGACGGGACGTCCGGTCGGCCTCAGGACCCGGAGGAGGGCTCGGGGAGCTCGGGGCCGTCGGGGAGCTGACGCCCGACAGGGTCCCGCACAGCGCCGCCGTGGGCCGGCCCGTGGCGTACGGGTCGGTGGCGGCGGGGCCACGGGCGTCCGCCCGCTCCCCGGCCAGGAGCGGGCGGAGCATCCCGGTCGCGTCGGCCGAGCAGGACTGCGGCCCTGCCTGGACATAGGCGGTGCGCACCTCCAGGCGGTGCAGGCGCAGGTCCTCGCGGTCGAAGCGGAAGTGCAGCTCGCGCCGCACGGTGAACAGCGACGCGCCGTCCTCCCGGTGGGGCCCGTCCGCCGGGCGCAGGGCGTAGGTGAAGGTGTGGTCCGAGACGACGCCGAGGACGCCCGCCGCCTCCTCCTCGTAGCGGAGGGTGCCCCGGACCCGGATCTGCGGGTCCGCGAGCTCCACTCGCTCCGGGTCGAAGCGCACCAGCCAGCCGGTGGCGGCGTGGCTCCCGTCGTCCGCCGGGTCGCTCATGCTCTGTTCGAACTGGGCGCGCTGGTCCGGGTCGAGGAGGTGCTCGACGGGCCGGCGTACGGAGCCGGTGAGGACGTCGGGGTTCAGGGACGACTCCACCAGGTAGTCCTTGACGGTGGCGAGGGCGGCGGTGATCTGGCTGTCGGAGAAGTTCTGGGTGCGCTCCACCGAGGGGAAGTTGATCCCTGCCGCGCCGGTGCGGTGTCCGGAGACCGGCTCGGCCCGGTACAGCCGCTCGGGTGATCCGCCCGGGACGGCGCCCCGGGGGGCCAGCGGGACGACGGTGGTCCGCAGGGGTTCGGCGCGGCGGGTGGCCGGTTGGGGGTACGGGCTGCGGAAGCCGATGTAGACGGCCACGGCGAAGGCCAGGGCGATGAGGACGACCAGGGCTATGGCGGCCCGGGAGCCGCCGCCGCTGCGGACGGTGACCTGTGCTTCGGGCAGGGTGCGGACGGCGCGGGCGTGCTCGCCCATCCGTTCCTGCGCGGAGTACTCCTGCATCCGGGCAGCCTGGATGAACGATTCGTCGAAGACGAGCGAGCGGTATTCGTCCTCGCCGCCCGCGGGGTTCTCGGGCGGGCCGTCCGGCGGTTCTGAGCGGCCTGTCATGACTTCTCTCCCGATCTCCACACCGGCTCTTTCGGTGCGCAACGGTCTGCTTCGGCCGAGCGGCGTCCGGCAGCGAGAAGCCCCCCTGGGAACGAGGGGTCACATCTTCAGGGTAGGTCGATTGCGGTCCGCGTAAACGCGGAGACAGCCGGGAACTGCGTGGGCGGCCGGACAGGCGGGGGCCGAACGTCGGCGAACGGGTGACGCGAGGGGGCAGGGGGGCAGGGGGCCGGGGGGGGCGGGCCCCACGAGGAGGCGAGCTCAGGGCACGCGGGGCTCGGCGGACACCGCGGGGCGGGAGTAATCCGCGGAGGCCGACGGGGCGGCGCCCGGCTTGTCCACGCCGCTGGTGACAGGCGGCGGCACCTGGTCCTGGCGGTTGTTCGAGGCACCCCGGTAGACCGCGGTGAAGGCGAGGGAGACCATGCCGACGCCCATCACCAGCGCCAGCAGCCAGGCGACCGGCCGGTGCCAGCGGGCGGAGTTGCGGTAGGGGCGCAGGGAGCCGCCGTGGCGGCCGTAGGGCCCGGGGGCGAGGTCGTCGTCGTCCCCGTGGCCGTGGTCCGGGTCGTAGTCGAGGTCCTGGGGGTCGTGGTAGCCCCGGGAGTGGCCGTAGGGGCCGTATTCGTCGTCATCGCGACGGCTCCGGCGGGCGCGGGCCGCGTCCGCCTCGGCGCGGGCCTCGGCGGCGGCGAGCAGCCGCTCCACGGCGGTGGGTTCATGGACGGGCGCCGACCGGACGAAGTCCTCGTCGAACACCACGGAGGCGAAGTCCTCGTCCGCGCCCCCGCGGTCGTCGTCGGGCTCCCAGCCGTCCGAAAACGGCTTGCCCCCCACGTCGTCCGGCACGGTTTCAGCGTAGCCCCGTCGGGACCTTTTGGGCAGGGACCCCGCAAACTCCCCCGGATCGACGCGGGCGAACACGCGGTCGGCCCCTCCCGGCGGGAGGGGCCGACCTCAGGGGCGCGGAAGGGCCGGGAGGGCGTCTAGCGGATGTGCCCGTCCCCCGTGACGATGTACTTCGTCGAGGTCAGCTCGGGCAGGCCCATCGGACCGCGGGCGTGCAGCTTCTGCGTGGAGATGCCGATCTCGGCGCCGAAGCCGAACTGCCCGCCGTCCGTGAAACGGGTGGAGGCGTTCACGGCGACCGTGGTCGAATCGACCAATTGGGTGAACCGGCGGGCGGCGGCCTGCGAGGTGGTGACGATCGCCTCGGTGTGGCCGGAGGTCCAGAGCCGGATGTGGGCGACCGCCGCGTCCAGGGAGTCGACGACCGCCGCCGCGATGTCGTAGGAGAGGTATTCGGTCTCCCAGTCCTCCGTCGTCGCCGGGACCACCGTGGCCTTGGTGGAGTCCGCGTGGGCGAGCACCCGCTCGTCGCCGTGGACGGTGACCCCGGCCTCGGCGAGCGCGTCCAGGGCGAGCGGCAGGAAGTCGTCCGCCACGTCCTTGTGGACGAGCAGGGTCTCGGCGGCGTTGCAGACGCTGGGGCGCTGGGCCTTGGAGTTGATCAGGATGTCGACCGCCATGGCCAGGTCGGTCTGCGCGTCGACGTAGACGTGGCAGTTGCCGGTGCCCGTCTCGATGACGGGGACGGTGGACTGCTCGACGACCGTGCGGATCAGCGAGGCGCCGCCGCGCGGGATGAGGACGTCGACGAGGCCGCGGGCCCGCATCAGCTCCGTCACGGAGTCGCGGCTCTCGCCCGGGACGAGCTGCACCGCGTCGGCCGGCAGGCCGGAGCCGCCGACCGCGTCGCGCAGGACCCGGACGAGGGCGGTGTTGGAGGCGTAGGCGGAGGAGGAGCCGCGCAGCAGGACCGCGTTGCCGGACTTCAGGCAGAGGGCCGCGGCGTCGACGGTGACATTGGGCCGGGCCTCGTAGATGATGCCGACCACGCCGAGCGGGACGCGCACCTGGCGGAGGTCGATGCCGTTGGGCAGGGTCGAGCCGCGCACCACTTCGCCGACCGGGTCGGGCAGCGCGGCCACGTCCCGTACGTCGGCGGCGATGGCGCGGATGCGTTCCGGGGTGAGGGTGAGGCGGTCGATGATGCCTTCGCTCGTCCCGGCCTCGCGGGCGCGCTCGACGTCCTTCGCGTTGGCCTCGACGATCTCGCTCGTACGCACTTCGAGGGCGTCGGCGATGGCCAGCAGCGCGTCGTCCTTGGCCGCGCGCGGAAGTGGCGCGATGTCGGCGGCGGCGGCACGGGCCCGGTAGGCGGTCTGCGCGACCGGGGAGAGGTTGTCGTAGGGCGAGAGCGTGGTCATGCCCGCAGAGTAATGCGCGCTCTGCGGGCATCCGTCACGTATCCCGTGATGCGAGACGGCCGACCCGAGGGGCGGACTGCCCCGGATCGACCCCGGATCGACCCCGGATCGGCCCGGATCGCCCGGGATCGACCCCGGATCGGCCCGGATCAGTAGGGGTGCACGCCCACGGGGGCCGCGGGCGGCGGTCCGTATCCCTCGGCGATCCGCAGATGGTAGGTCTCGCGGTCGATGACTTCGAGGCCGACGATCTCCCAGGGCGGGAGCTGCGCGCTGGAGCGGTGCTCGCCCCACAGCCGCAGCGCCACCGCGGCCGCGTCGTGCAGATCGCGGGCCTCTTCCCAGTAGCGGATCTCCGCGTGGTCGCCTGCGTAGCGGCTGGTCAGCAGGAAGGGATGGTCGTGGGCGAGCTGTTCCAGGCCGCGTCTGACCTCCCCCAGCGGAGTCTCGGTGCCCGAGACGCTGAGGGTGATGTGCCAGAGCTTCGACTGCGGGGACTCCTCCTTCGCCGTCGTGACCGGCTCCCGTCCGACGGTGTCCGTCGGGAGCGGATTCCGGTCGAAATCCGCCCCCGCTCCGACACTCGTCAGGGCGCGGTTGGCCGTGCCTCGGGGCGGCGCCCCCGGGCGCGCTCGTCTCACCGGCGGCCTCCTGTGGTGTGTTGCTGTGCGGTACCCCTGTTTCCCCACTACAAAGTGGACCAGTCCACAGCCTGGCGTGGGGTGGTTTTGCGGAAGGTCCCTGCTGGAGAGCGGGACTTTCAGCCGATTCAGGAGGTGAGGCGCGGTGCGAGGAGGACCAGATCGTCCCTGTGTACGACCTCGCGTTCGTAGGCGGGGCCCAGTTCACGGGCCAGATCCCGGGTGGATCGGCCGAGCAGCTGGGGGATCTCCTTCGCGTCGAAGTTGACGAGTCCGCGGGCGATCGGGGTGCCGCGCGGATCGCGCAGTTCGACGGGGTCGCCGGCGCTGAACTCGCCCTCGACAGCGGAGATTCCGGCGGGCAGCAGCGAGGTGCGCCGCTCCACCACGGCCCGTACGGCGCCGTCGTCGAGGGTGAGCGAGCCCTGCGGGGTGGAGGCGTGGGCCAGCCACAGGAGCCGGTCGGCGGAGCGGCGTCCGGTGCGGTGGAAGTACGTGCCGGTGTCGCGTCCCGCGAGTGCGTCGGCGGCCCGGCTGGCGGAGGTGAGGACGACGGGGACGCCGGCGGCGGTGGCGATGCGGGCGGCCTCGACCTTGGTGACCATGCCGCCGGTGCCCACGCCCGCCTTGCCGGCGCTGCCGATAGTGACGCCCGCCAGGTCCTCGGGGCCGGTGACCTCGGCGATCCGGGAGGCGCCGGGGGTGCCGGGCGGTCCGTCGTAGAGGCCGTCCACATCGGAGAGGAGGACCAGCAGGTCGGCGTGGACGAGGTGGGCGACGAGGGCGGCGAGCCGGTCGTTGTCGCCGAAGCGGATCTCGTCGGTGGCGACGGTGTCGTTCTCGTTGACGACGGGGACGGCGCCCATCTCCAGAAGCTTGTCCAGGGTGCTGTAGGCGTTGCGGTAGTGGCCGCGGCGGCTGGTGTCGTCGGCGGTGAGGAGCACCTGGCCGACGCGAACGCCGTAGCGCGCGAACGAGGCGGTGTAGCGGGCCACGAGGAGGCCCTGCCCGACGCTGGCGGCGGCCTGCTGGCGGGCGAGGTCCTTGGGCCTGCGGACGAGGCCGAGCGGGGCGAGTCCGGCGGCGATGGCTCCGCTGGATACGAGGACGACCTCGCGTTCGCCGCCGTCCCTGACCTTGGCCAGAACGTCGACGAGGGCGTCGACCCGGTCGGCGTCGAGGCCGCCGGAGGCCGTGGTGAGCGAGGAGGAGCCGACCTTGACGACGACCCTGCGAGCGCCGGTCACTGCCGGCTCGCGGCCCAACGGCCTCTGCTCTGCCACGTGCTTCCTCGCTCTGGATCGCCCCGGTGTCCGACGGGGGCCCTGGAGCCAGTCGGCCCCGGTGCCGCCCCCGGCACGCACAGTACGCGAGCGGCCGCCCCCGGCGCCCACCGGTTTCGGCCGGTGGACAGCGGCGGGGGCGGCCGGTGGGCTCAGCTCTGCTGCTCGTCCTTGACGGCGAGCATCCGGTCCACGACCCGGGCGGCGGCGCGGCCGTCGGAGGGCTCGCAGAAGTCGACCCGGAACTGGGCGTACTTCTCCTTGTACTCCTCGCTGACCGCGTCGATGTTCCGGATCGCGGAGACCAGGTCCTCGGAGGTCTTGATCAGCGGCCCGGGGGCGCGGGAGGTGAAGTCGAAGTAGAAGCCGCGCAGGGTGTCGCGGTAGTGCTCCAGGTCGTACGTGAAGAAGAGCATCGGACGCCCGGAGTGCGCGAAGTCGAACAGCACCGAGGAGTAGTCCGTGATCAGCACGTCGGCGATCAGGTAGAGGTCGGCGATGTCCGGGTAGTACGTGACGTCGTAGACGAAGCCCTGTCCGGCGCCGGGGATGGAGTCGAGGACCTTGTGGTGCTTGCGGTAGAGCAGCACGTGGTCGTCGCCGAGCTCCCGCTTCGCGGCCTCGACGTCGATCTGGTTGTCCAGCTTGAAGCGGCGTCCGCCGTAGCGCTGGTCGTCGCGCCAGGTGGGGGCGTACAGCACGACCTTCTTGCCCGCGGGGATGCCGAGCTTCTCGCGTACGGCCGCGGCGCGCTTGACGCGGTCGGGTGCGTGGAAGACGTCATTGCGCGGGTAGCCCGCCTCCAGGACCTCGCACTGGAGGCGGAAGGAGTTGGTCATGATCGGGGTGGTGAAGGCGTTCGGCGTGATGAACAGGCTGTACTGGCGCGAGCGCTGCGGGAGGCTCGCGATGTAGGCCAGGTTCGCCTTGGGGGTGCCGAGGAGGTCGGCGCCGATGCGCTTGAGCGGGGTGCCGTGCCAGGTCTGGACGACGACCTGGCCCTCGCGGCGGACGAACCACTCGCGGATGCCGCCGTTGGTGACGACGTACCGGCTGCGGGCCAGTGCCTCGTACCACTCCTTGCTGCCCCACTCGACGCCGCGGACGCCGGGCGGCAGCACGACCTGCTGGTCGTGGACCATCGCGATGTGCTCGACCTCGGTGCCGCGGCGCTTGAGCTCCTCGTAGACCGCGCGGGGCGAGTCGGAGAACTGCTTGCCGCCGAAGCTGTTGTAGAGCACGGCCTCGCGCAGCGGCAGCTTGCGCTGCTCGGGGGTGTAGACGTCGCGCATCAGGCGCTGGCGGTAGGCGCCGCGCAGCTCCGGGTCCAGGACCGGGCCGGACTCCACGAAGATCCGGTCGAAGTCGAGCCGCTCGACGGTGTACGTGCGGTGCTCGCCCCGGTGGGCCAGCGGCAGCGTGCCGACGAGGTCGGGGCGGATCGTGACGGGCAGGTCGCGGGTGTGGTCCCACTCGGTGCGCAGCCGCAGGCGCGGCATCCAGCGGCCGGCGCGCAGCGGCACGGTGCCCTCGTAGGTGGGCATGGTGTCCGGGCGCAGCCGGGCGGTGAAGCGGCCGTCGGCGAACTCGACGGGCAGCGGGCGGTCCTCGTTGCGGCCGGTGTGGCGCAGGACCATCTTCATCTGCTCGGCGGGGCCGGTGTAGACGCCGGAGAGGACCAGCTCGCCGTCGGCGCTCCACTCGACGCTGTCGACGAGCGGCTGGACCGTGCGCACCTGCGGGGTGAAGTTGCCCGCGCCGTCGGTGAGGATCGCGAACTCGCGTCCCTCGGGCAGCGGGTGGACGCCGGTGACGGGCTCGGCTCCGTTGGTGGCTCGGCGGGTGGTGCCGTCGGCGAAGACGATCAGGGCGCGGTACTTGACGGCCTTGCCGGGCCGTACGCCGTCGACGGGCAGGTCCGCGAAGTCCAGGCGGGCGGTGTGGCGGAGCCAGCCGTCGGCGCCGGTCTCGCCCTGCTGGAGCGGGAGGTCGGTGACGAAGCCGCTCGGCTCGTGGTCGATCCGCAGGGCGGTGGGGTACTTGCCCGCGGGGGTGGTGACGCGGGAGCGCAGGGTGACGGTGAGGGTGTCGCCGTCGGCTTCCTGGGCGATGATCTCGGCGGGGACGACGTCCACCGAGAGCTTGAGCCGGTTGCGGTCGAAGCCGGCGACGAGGCGGACGCCGTCGTCGAGGATCCGGGTGGCACTGTGGCCGGCCGCGCCCGCGTTGTTCTTGGTGATGCTGCCGACCGACATGCCGCCGGGGCGCGGGATGCCGATGCCCAGCCGCCAGGTGCCGGGCTGCCACTGGCCGCGTACGCGCAGCCGGGACGGGTCGATGCCGATCTCGAAGCCGGACCAGTCGTAGTTGTGCAGGGCGCCCTTGGCCTCGGCGGTGGCGCGGGGCTCCAGGACCGTGCGCAGCCGCAGCGGGAGGGTGGAGCGGCTGCCCTGGCGGCGGAGCACGGCGACGCGCAGCGAGCGCTTGCCGGTGGCCGAGGGGACGTTGGGGATGTAGGCGTAGCCCTTGACGAGGAGCTTGCCGTCCTCCCAGCCGAGGTCCAGGAGCTTGCCGCGTACGGGAAGTTCGCTGCGGTTGAAGTTGCGCACGGAGGAGGGGAGCGAGGAGCTCTCGACGCCGGGCAGCTCGATGCGGGCGCGCCGCAGGCCGCGGACGGAGAAGGCTCCCGGGTTCTCGCGCTCGTAGTGCAGCAGGTCGACCAGCTCGTCGCCGCGGCCGCTGGCCGCGAGGTGCCACTTGACCCGGGCCATCGGGGAGAACTGCCGTACGACCTTGGGGGCGGCACGGGCCAGGAAGTCCTTGGCCGCTCGGTGGAATTCGGGGCGCTCCTCGACCGGAGTCTCCGGGAAGTACTTCATGAGCCGACTGAGCTCGTCGGGGATCGCTTCGAGGGACGCCACGGGGGGAGGGCCTTTCCGGGGGGACGTGCAGATGATGAACCCCAGGAGGACGGGGCGTTAATGAGACCTCTCCAACGGTCTCATGGTTGCCCAACAGTATGACGTGACACCCCTCACAGGACGAACCCGCCCCGGTCGTCGCCGGGGCGGGCGGCAGCGTCCGGGGCTCCCCCGGGATCCGTCAGACGCGGTGCGCGCGCGGGGCGCGCAGGGCGCTGAGCACGGTGCGGCGGGCCTTGCGGACCACGCGGCGGGCGAAGGAGACGCGGGGTCCGGCCTTCGGGGCCTCGATCCGCCGTCCGCCGACCCATTCGGTGACGGTCACCTCGTACGCCCGGTCGGGAAGCACGGAGCTCTCGCCGAAGTGCGGGTAGGCGAGGTGGAGACGGGGCGGGTTCCCCCGGCGGACGAGCTCGGGCTCCTTCTTGTCGCGCAGGAAGGCCGCGATGTCCAGGAGCAGGTCGAGCCGGCCCTCGGCGAGGCACATCAGCCGCAGCCGTTCGTTCACCTTGAGGTTGCGGCCGAGCTCCGGCGTCCAGTACGCCTTCATCAGGGGGGCGGCGAGCTCCATCTTCCGCGCGCGGACCTCGTCCTTCTGCTTCACCAGGCCGGGGCCGAACTGGGGCAGCAGCGTGATGACGAAGGGCCGCACCATCAGGGCGTCGCGGCGGGGGCCCGGGGGCACGTGCTCGGCGATGAGCCCCATGAGGGCGCGGGCCGAGTCGAAGCGGCGCTTGTAGCCGCCCTTCTTGGTCATCTGGTTGCGGTCCTCGCGGCCCACCAGGTAGTAGCAGGTGTAGTCGGCGACGACGGAGATCCCGTTGCCGCGCAGATACGCCTCCATCGTGAACAGGGCGTCCTCGCCCGTCTTCAGCTTCTCGTCGAAGGTCATGCCGAGGCGTACGAGGAGGTCGCGCCGGAACAGCTTCTGCGCGCTCAAGGTGAATTTGACGTTGGAGGAATACAGGTCGGCGCGCTCGACCGTCTCCTTCCACATCGACTTCGCGGCACCGCGATTGACGCCGACGATCTTTCCGAGCACCACGTCGGTGCCCGCCCGGTCGCCCATGGCGACCATGCGCTCCAGGGCTTCCTCGCCGAAATAGTCGTCCGCGTCGAGAAAGAAGACGTACCGCCCGCGGGCGAGATCGAGGCCGCGATTGCGCGGTCCGCTGGGTCCGCCGGAATTCTCCTGTCGGACGACCCGCATGGGGATCGCGGTCCGGGCGGCGAATTCCTCCAGGTACGCGCCGGTGCCGTCGGTGGAGCCGTCGTCGATCGCGACGATCTCCATGCGGTCCGCGCCGATGGTCTGTGCCTCGACGGACTCCAGGCACCGGACCAGGTAGGGCATCGCGTCATAGGCTCCGATGATCACACTGACATCGGGCTCGTCGTTCGTCCTGGGCATGTCGGGCATGTGCACCTGTCGATTTGATCACGAAAGAAGGCGGATTGCCCGACTCTGCACTTTTTGTGCATCGACATGCCGAACGACCCGTACATCCCTCCCTCAGGAGAGACGTACGGGTCGCGATCGGGGTTGCCTGCTTTTCAGCCAGTTCGATCAGTTGTGCGGCGTCCGGCCGTATGTCGCTCAGCGCACGGACGAGGAACCCTCGGTGACGGCGGTTTCCGCCGCCGCCTCCGCCGCTGCCTCGGCTTCGGCCTCGGCGTCCGGCGCGGCCGGAGCGTCCGGGTCCGCCGTGGCGTCGGCCGCGGCGGCCGCCTGCGGGTCGTCCGCGCCGACCCCACTGGAGACGGCCTCCTCGTCCGGCACCGCGACGGCCTGGTCGCCGAGCCGCTGGGCGACGCCCTGGTTACGGGCCTCAGCCTTGGCGGCAAGCGCCCGTACGGCCGCGTTGAACTGCTCCATGGAGGTCGGCTCGTCCGGCCCCAGGAGGTAGGTCTTCAGCTCACGGCGGGCGTCCGCCAGCGTGTCCGCCGCCGGGTCGGCCACCGCGGCCAGCAGCTCGTCGAGCTCCTCGGCCCCGTTGGACAGGATGACCGCGGCGCGCACCGCGGTGTTCTGCCGCTTGAACTCCTCGGCCCCGAGGGCGGCGGAGTCGGTCACCGCGTACGGCTTGCCGCTCGCGATGAAGTCGGAGACCACACTGGAAATGTCCGAAACCATTGCGTCGGACTCGTTGAAGCAGTCGTACAGCTTGGGCTGCGCGCCGGTCACCGTACGGTGCTCCCACCAGCCGAAGGAGCGCCAGTAGGCGTCGTTCCACTCGGCCCGCAGCCGGGCGGTCTCCGCCTCGCGGGCGGGGTCGGCGAGCGAGAGCCGCGACTCCTCCGCGTCGTCGCCGCCCGAGCGGCCGGTGGACGCGAGCTGGGCGAGCCGCGCCTCGATCCGGACCAGCTCGGCCTTGGCGGCGCTCTGCCCGGCGGCGGCCGAGGAGGCCTCCTTCGCCCAACGGGGCTCGGCGGCGCGCTCGGCGGCGGCCTTGTCCAGCATCGCCCGGATCCGGGCGTTGACGGCCTTGGCCTTGGCACTGCGGATGCCGGTGAAGGGGTGCGGCTTGTAGATGATCCGGACCGGGTCGGCGGCGTTCAGCAGCCGGCGCACGATGTTCTCGCCCGCCAGCAGCAGCGAGGTGTTGCCCGGGTTGTCGTCCCAGCCCTCCCAGGTGGGCGCGTACAGCACGGTCGGGATGGGGTTCTTGACGGCGCCCGTCCAGCTCTTGATGGGCTCCAGCTGCGGACGGCCGACCTCGACGATGTCCTGGTCGAGGACGCCCACGTCGGCCAGCGCGTAGCGGTCGCGGCCGGCCCGGCCCGCGGTCCAGACCTCGTCGTAGACCTTGGAGTACGGGTTGACGCTGGCGAGCTTGTCGCTGTCGCCGTGGCCGATGAAGACGTGCTTCATCGTCGGGACCCGCAGGATGTGGATGTTCTTGCCGACGTTGGCGGGATACAGGCAGACCCGGACGGTCGAGAGGTCCAGGTTCATCAGGTGGGTGCCGGCCGGGACGCAGATGACCGGGACGGAGGTCTCGGCCAGCTGCGGGACGAGACCGCGCTCGCGCATGATGATCAGCGGCCGGCCCTCGACCCGGGCCATGGTCTCCAGCCACATGTTGCCCTGGTAGGCGGACTCGTTGGAGCCGGAGAAGTAGAGCACCACGGTCGGCTGGTACTCGCGCAGCCAGCTGTCGACGGCCTTCAGCACGGCGGGGGCCGGAGGCGCCAGCCGGCCGCGGCGCATGTAGGGCACGAGCGCCACGAGGTAGAGCAGTGCCAGCAGCAGCGTCACGCCGATGCCCACGTAACCGATGACGTCCTCGCCGGTACCGGCGGCGATCAGGATGCCGACCACGGCCGGGATGTCGAGGTGCAGCATCTTCTCGGCGGAGCGCCGCAGCAGCGCGCCGGGCGGGGCGTCGGGGATGCGGACCGCGTGCAGGTCGACGTTGCGGGTGACGACCGGCATGGTGCGGCGGAGCCGGATCAGGGTCGTCAGGGCGCCGTGCGGGGCCTGGAGCCCGTAGAAGAGCAGGAAACAGGCCACCGCCGAGTAGAACAGCGGCTGCTCGGCGAGATCCAGGCGGGCGAGCAGCAGGATGACCATCAGCTGCCGCAGCAGGAAGCGGATCGACAGCCCGGCGCGCACCTTGCCCAGGCGGTTGACCAGATAACTCCCCCGCTGGTGCAGATACCAGTCGGCGGCATACGTGACAGCGGTGGCCGCCGCGAAGAACCAGATGTGGGGAATGAGCGCGGCAAGCATGACGCAGGGATATCCCAGCCCCATCAACAACGCTGCCGCCAGTTCCGACCTGCTGCCCACACGGGCCAGGCGAATGGCTGTCGAGATCACGAAGAACCTGCTCCAGGGGGTGCTGGTTGATTCACGTATTGGCGGAAATGTGAAGGTGCGGCTTCACGCATTCGGGCCTCTGCCATCGCAGAAAGCGACAACAGAGGCCCGGAAAAGCACATTTGTCAAGAATTATTACACATCTGCTTGACGGTCCAGCACGGAGGCCAGCGCCTGCTCGAAACCGGAGGAGTCGGCGGCGCCCGCCGTCGGGTCCTGCTGCCGTACGTCGATGACGTGACCGGTCAGCGCGGAGAGCAGGACGTCCAGCGAGGTGCGCGCCACGGCCTCCGAGGAGAGCAGCGAGCCCTCGGGCTCCTGGCCGAACGCCTTGGTGCGCATCGGGGTCGCGGTGCGCTCCGGGTTCACGCAGTTGACCCGGATGCCCTCGCCCGCCCACTCGTCGGCGAGCGCCTGGGTGAGGTTGACCATGGCGGCCTTGGTGGAGGAGTAGAGGCTGTACTCGGCGCGGCCCCGGGTGTAGCTGCTGGAGGTGTAGAGCAGCAACTGGCCCTGGGTCTCGGCGAGGTACTTGTACGAGGCGCGGGCGATCTGGACGGGCGCCAGGTAGTTGACGTTCAGCGCTTCCTGGATCGTCGTGTTGTCGGTCTCGGCCAGCTTGCCGATCCGCAGCACGCCCGCGGTGTTGATGACGTAGTCGACCCGGCCGGTCTCGGCGTACGCCTTGGAGAGCGCGTCGTCCACGTGCTCCGGGTTCTCCACGTGCGTACCGGTGGTGGAACGGCCCAGCGCGTAGACCTTCGCGCCGTAGCTCTCGGCCAGGGTCGCGATGTCGGCGCCGATGCCGTACGAACCACCGAAGACGACAAGGGTCTTGCCGGTCAGGAGCTCCCGGTACGCGGCCTCGTCGGCCTGGCGCGGGGCGGCGGTGGAGGCCAGCTGGAAGAGCTTGTCGGTGATGAAGACGTCGACCGGCTGGGTCACCTTCATGTTGTACTCGTCGCCCGCGACCACGTAGATCGGCACGTCGGGGAGGTACTTGAGGACCACCGAACAGTCGTCGGTGGCCTGGAAGTTGGGGTCTCCCGCCGCGACCTCGTACGCCCTGCGGATGGTGGAGAGCTTGAAGGCCTGCGGCGTCTGGCCGCGGCGCAGCCGGGAGCGGTCGGGCACCTCGGTGATGAACTCGCCGTCCTCGCCGTGCGTACGGGTCACGATGATCGTGTCCGCGGACGGGATGGCGACGTCGACGGCCTGGTAGCGCTCCAGCGCTTCGACGCAGTCCGTGATCACACGCTGTGACAGCAGGGGGCGCACCGCGTCATGGAAGAGGACGTTGCGGTCCTCGCCCTCGGCGAGGCCCTCGCCGAGGGCCGCGATGGCACGCTCGGTGGTCTCGTTGCGGGTGTTGCCGCCCTCGATGATCCGGGTGACCTTGGTCAGTCCGGCCTTCGCGACGATCTTCTCGACGTCGGGCACGAAACCGGGCGCCATCAGCACGATGACGTCGTCGATGCCCTCGGCGTTCTCGAAGATGGTCAGCGTGTGCTCGATGACGGCCTTGCCGGCGATCTTCAGCAACTGCTTGGGGATCGACAGGCCCACGCGCTGGCCGGTCCCACCGGCGAGCACGACCGCTGTGGTCCGGGGCTTGGCTTCGTGCGGCACAGACACAGACGACCTACCTTGCTATGACGGGGGAACAGTGTGATGGTCGCACTCTCCGTGACCGTCTCGCAAGGTGGACGTCGTCCGCCGCTCGTCCCGCGGATACCCGCAGTTCACCCTCTGGCCAGGGAGGTTGGGCGCTGCCGGGTGGTCGCCCGGGGTGACCGACCCCACAGATGTGTTGCTCAATCCGCACATCTGCAGCACGTGCACCCGGCGCGCACCCGGCGTGACCGGCGGAAACCGCCGACGCCCGGGCCCGAGGCTACCGGACGGCCCGCCTCCGCAGAGACGGGCCGTCCGGCAGTCCTCCTCCCGACAGTCCGGGAGGACCTAGGGGGTGTCTTGGCGATCAGGCCGGGCTCGCGTGCCCTGGCACCGCGCCTCGCCGCGTTGTCGTCGGTCGGCATGGCTCCGCCATGACTCCCTCCTCCGCCTTGCGACGCACGGCACCAGACCACGCTCCCTGATCCGGCCTGATCGACAAGACACCCCCTAGAACGGGTCGAACTCGTCGTACTCCTTCTCCGCGTCGTCGCGCTCGGCGTCGCGGTCCCGGCGGCGCTGCGCGGCGGGGCGCGGCTCCTCCAGGCGGTGGTCCTCGCCGCGGCGGCCGAGCATCTCGGCGCCGGCGCTCACGGTCGGCTCCCAGTCGAAGACGACCGCGTTCTCCTCGGGGCCGATCGCGACGCCGTCGCCGGCCCGGGCGCCCGCCTTCATCAGGGAGTCCTCGACGCCCAGGCGGTTGAGCCGGTCCGCGAGGTAGCCGACGGCCTCGTCGTTGTTGAAGTCGGTCTGGCGCACCCAGCGCTCGGGCTTCTCGCCGCGTACGCGGTAGATGCCCTCGTCGTCCAGGGTGACGGTGAAGCCCGCGTCGTCGACCGCCTTGGGACGGATGACGATGCGGGTCGCCTCCTCCTTCGGCTTGGTGGCACGCGCCTCGGCGATGATCCCGGCGAGCGCGAAGCTCAGCTCCTTGAGGCCCTTGTGCGCGATGGCGGAGACCTCGAAGACCTGGTAGCCGCGGGCCTCCAGGTCGGGGCGGATCATGTCGGCGAGGTCCTGGCCGTCCGGGATGTCGACCTTGTTGAGGGCGACGATGCGGGGCCGGTTCTCCAGGCCGCCGTAGAGCCGCAGCTCCTCCTCGATCATGTCGAGGTCGGAGACGGGGTCGCGGTCGGACTCCAGGGTGGCGGTGTCCAGGACGTGCACGAGCACCGAGCAGCGCTCGACGTGCCGCAGGAACTCCAGGCCGAGGCCCTTGCCCTGGCTGGCGCCGGGGATGAGCCCGGGGACATCGGCGATGGTGTAGACGGTCGAGCCGGCGGTGACGACGCCGAGGTTCGGTACGAGGGTGGTGAACGGGTAGTCCGCGATCTTCGGCTTGGCCGCGGAGAGCACCGAGATCAGCGAGGACTTGCCCGCGCTCGGGTATCCCACGAGGGCCACGTCGGCGACGGTCTTGAGCTCCAGGACGATGTCCCGGCTCTCCCCCGGCTCGCCGAGCAGCGCGAAGCCCGGGGCCTTGCGGCGGGCCGAGGCCAGCGCCGCGTTGCCGAGGCCGCCGCGGCCGCCCTGACCGGCCACGAAGGTGGTGCCCTGGCCGACGAGGTCGGCGAGCACGTTCCCGGCCTTGTCGAGCACCACGGTGCCGTCCGGCACGGGCAGGACCAGGTCCTGGCCGTCCTTGCCGGAGCGGTTGTCGCCGGCGCCGGGCTGGCCGTTGGTGGCCTTGCGGTGGGGGCTGTGGTGGTAGTCCAGCAGCGTGGTCACGGACTGCTCGACGACGAGGATCACATCGCCGCCGCGTCCGCCGTTGCCCCCGTCGGGGCCTCCCAGCGGCTTGAACTTCTCACGGTGGACGGAGGCGCAGCCGTGGCCTCCGTTACCCGCGGCGGCATGCAGCTCGACGCGGTCCACGAAGGTGGTCATGGTTGGTGCCTCCAGGTACAGCAGGAAAATACGGAATTGTCTCTGTCGTAACACGCCGAGGGCGGACCCGCTTCCCCGTTCGCCGGGAAAGCTGAGATCCGCCCTCGGAAGGTGCTGTGTGTCGTTCTGCGCGCGTCGGGAAACTCAGACGGCGAGCGGAACGATGTTCACGACCTTGCGGCCACGGTGCGTACCGAACTCCACCGCACCGGCGGTCAGCGCGAACAGCGTGTCGTCGCCGCCACGGCCGACGCCCGAGCCGGGGTGGAAGTGGGTGCCGCGCTGGCGGACCAGGATCTCACCGGCGTTGACGGCCTGACCGCCGAAGCGCTTCACGCCGAGCCGCTGAGCATTGGAATCGCGCCCGTTCCGAGTGGAAGATGCGCCCTTCTTGTGTGCCATGTGTTCTCAGTCCCTTACTTCGCAGCCGCGGGGATACCGGTGACCTTGATCGCCGTGTACTGCTGGCGGTGACCCTGGCGACGGCGGTAGCCGGTCTTGTTCTTGTAGCGAAGGATGTCGATCTTCGCGCCCTTGTGGTGGTCCACGATCTCGGCCGTGACCTTGATGCCGTCCAGCACCCACGGGTCGCTGGTGACCGCGTCACCGTCGACAACGAGCAGGGTCGAGAGCTCGACCGTGTCGCCAACCTTGGCAGTGGAAATCTTGTCAACCTCAACGATGTCGCCGACAGCTACCTTGTGCTGGCGACCACCGCTGCGCACGATGGCGTACACGCGGATCTCTCTCTCGCTCGGAACGGATCCCCTGATGCCAGCCGCTCGCACGGGCCGGGGCCCGGGACGATCCGGAAGGATGAGCGGCCTCTCCTGGCGGACGGCGCGAACACCGACCGTTACCGGGAGGGATGTGCTCAGGGGTAGGCGCGTTAAGGAAACACACCGAGGGTCAAGGTTACGGGGCGGGGGTGTGGGGGTCAAACCGGGTCGAGGGCCGGGCCGAGGGGCCGGGGACGCGCCTGCCGCCCGGAAGCCCGCGGGCCCGCCCGCCTTATGCTTTCCGGGCGCATCAGCTCTCCGAAAGGCATGCCGTGAACTACAGGGTCCAGCCCACCGCCCAGGTCGACGAGACCGCCGAGATCGGAGCAGGCAGCAGCGTCTGGGAGCTGGCGCAGATCCGTGAGGGGGCCCGGCTCGGCGAGGGCTGTGTCGTCGGCCGCGGCGCTTACGTCGGCACCGGTGTGCGCATCGGCGACAACGTGAAGCTGCAGAACTACGCCCTCGTGTACGAGCCCGCCGAGCTCGGCGACGGCGTCTTCGTCGGCCCCGCCGTCGTCCTCACCAACGACCACAACCCCCGCTCGGTCGACCCGGACGGCAAGCAGAAGCGCGGCGGCGACTGGGAGGCCGTCGGCGTGAAGGTCGCCGAGGGCGCCTCGCTCGGCGCCCGCTCGGTCTGTGTCGCGCCGGTCCGGATCGGCCGGTGGGCGATGGTCGCGGCCGGCGCCGTGGTCACCAAGGACGTGCCGGACTTCGCCCTGGTCGTCGGTGTGCCGGCCCGGCGGATCGGCTGGGTCGGGCGGGCCGGGGTGCGGCTGACCGAGCGCACGGGCGAGCCGGGGGTGTGGGAGTGCCCGCAGAGCGGGGCGCTGTACGAGGAGAAGGACGGGGCGCTCGCGGAGCGCTGAGCGAGCCGTCCTCGGGCCGGGCGCACGCTCGGCGCGCGGGCAGGACCGGCGAGGGCCGGGAACCGTGGTGAAACGGTTCCCGGCCCTCCTGCGCCGTCTGCTCAGCTGTCGAACAGCAGCCGGTCGAAGTCCAGCCGGACGACCGGCCAGTCCCATGTGGTCAGCGCGTGCTCGGTGGCCATCTTTCCGGCGTTGCGCCAGCTCTCGTCGGACGCCGTGAGCGAGAGCACCCGCTCGACCGCGGCCTCGGGGGTCCCGACGATCCACTCGGCCGGGTAGAGCGTCCCGGCACCGTGCTCGCCGCCCGCGAAGAACGGCCAGTCGCGGACCACCGGGACGGCGCCGCTGGCCGCGCCCTCCATGAGGCCCACGTGGCAGCCCTCGCGTACCGACGTACTGAGGATGACGCCCACGTCCTCCAGAGCCCCGGGCACATCGTCGGTCGCCCCGACCCGTACGACGGCCCCCTCCTCCACGAGCGGCTTGAGCGCCTTCTCCAGCTTGCGTGCGTACGCCCTGGCCGCGTTGGTCGGCCGGCCCATGTCCCCGCCGATCAGGAACAGGCGGTAGCGCTCGTCGCGCTCGCGCAGCCCCTTGAGGACCTCCAGGGCCCACAGCGGGTCCTTCGCCACCTGGCCGATGCCGACCAGCCCGAGGTTGAACCGGGTGGACGGGTCCTTCGTACGCCGGAATTCGGCGAGGTCCATACCGTTGTCGATCACATGCGTACGGGGGGCCTGCTCGCCGCCGAGCCCCGGGATGGACGCCACCGCCAGATCACGGATGTGATCGGCGACGAACACCACGTCGTCGACGCGCGAGAAGTCCATCATGTGCGGCCAGCGGGTGAAGGCCTCGTAGCTGTGGAGCCGCACGATGATCCGCGTGTCTCCGGGGTCGACCACGGTGAACAGGGCGGCGGGAGCCACACACCAGTCCACGAACACCGTGTCGGCCCAGTCCAGATGGGGCCGCAGCTGCTGCTCTGCGGCATGGGCGAAGAGCGGCTCGCCGCCCAGCCGGTATTCGAGGTGCCGCTGTGCCGCGCCGTTGAGCCGCTTCATGCCCGGGTGCTCCGCCATGTCGAGGAAGCGCAGCTCGACGTCCGGGTTGGCCTCGTAGTGCGACCGGATCAGATGCAGGAAGTTCGCGTTGGAGGTCGTGGCGACGAGCAGCCGCAGCGGCCGGTCCTTCGGCGGGGCCGCGGCCGGGGTCCGCCTGCCCTGCGGCCGGACCACGGCGGAGGCGGCCGTCGACTTCCGGAACGGGGCGATGAATCCGGCCGGGTCCGTGGCCAGCGGGCTGCTGACCTGGTCGATGTGGACGACACGGTGGAAGGCCAGCTTCATGGCGTGCAGCAGGGCGTCGGCGGCCGCCGCCCGGTCGCCGGCGGCGTGCCGTGCGTCGGCCAGGTCCAGATAGGCCGTGACCGCCTCGGTGAGGTTGGCCGGAGTGTGGCCGTTCCTGATGATCCTGGCCGCCACGTTGTCCAGCAGGCCGGCCTTTATGGCCGGGTCGGCGAGCTTCCCGGCCGCCGCGCGGGCGGTGGTGAGGGCCCCGGACTGGCGTCCGGCCAGCCACATGCCCTCGATGACCTGCTCGGTGGCCGTCATCCGCAGCGTGTCCGGAACGCCGGGCACCGAGACGGCGGCACGCCAGGCGCGTGCCCCGACGCGGCTGCGCAGGGCGAGCGGTCCGGTGGCGTTGCGCAGCAGGTCGGCCGGCAGGGTCCGGACGCGGCGGCGCAGCCCGTCGGTGGCCACGGTGAGCGGGCCGGGGACGTGCTCGGGCAGCTGTGCGCCGCCCGACTCCCGGCGCTTCTCCAGGGCACGGAGACCCGCGGCGATCCCGAAGCACACCTCGGGCTGACGCCGGAACCGCGAGATGCGCCACGCGCTGTACACCGCGCGGTTGTCGAGGGCCACGACGAGGTCGGCGGAGCGGACCACGGCCCGGGCCTCCCGGTCCTGCTCCAGGTGGAACCAGAGCCGCTCCGGGAAGCGCATCGCCTCGGTCTTGCGCTGCACGTGCTTGCTCGCCGAACCGCCGGCGGGCACCTTGCGTACGGTGGCCCAGCCCAGATCGGCGTCGATGTCCCCGGCCTTGAAGTTGCCGACGAGGTGGACGCGGGCCCCGAGCTGCCGGAACTTGTCCACTGCCGCGGCGACGACGGCCGGTCTGGGCGTCGAACCCGCGATCATCAGTACGTCGGTCATGACCCGGAACCTCCGGAAAGTGCGGGCTTCTGGGCGAGCGCCAGAGCGGTCAGTTGCTCGACGGCGGTCACCATCAGGGAATCACGGGCGTAACCGGTTCCGTGGTCACGGGCGGCCGCGCGTTGCTCGGGTGAGGCCTCCACGACCATGCGGGCGGCCTCGCAGAACGCGTCGGCGAGCCGTTCCTCGTCCAGTCCGCGGGGGCCGGTCCACAGCGGGCGGCCGTCCAGCAGCCGCGAGGCGTCGTGGTCGGCCTCGTGCATGGAGACGATCGGCAGTCCGGTGGCCATGTACTCGTAGACCTTGCCGGAGGTCATGAAGGGCCCGCCGATGATGACGAGCACGAGGGCGTCCCACGCTCCGTACACATCGGCGACCTCGGCCTTCGGCACGGCGCCGCCCACCACGACGCCGTCGTCGGCCGCCGCGCGCAGGACCTCGATGTGCCGGTTGGCCTCACGGTTGGAGCCCGCGCCGATGTGCCCGCGCACCTCGAACCGGGCGTCGGCGAGCAGCGGCTCGCGCTCCCGGGCGGTGCGCCAGGCGGCGAGGACGGACTCCAGCAGCGGGACGGAGAAGCTGACCGTGCCCAGGTGCCCGAAGACGAGGTTCCGTCCGGTGGTGGGGCGGACCTCGACCTCGGGCACGCTGTCCCGGTCGTAGCCGTTGCGCACGACGTGGACGCGCTCGGCGTGCTCCGGGTAGCGGGTGCGGTAGAAGTCGGCGATCTGGTCGTTGACCACCCAGAGCGACAGGGCGTTCTCCAGCAGCTCCGACTCCCAGCGGCCGGCCTCGGAGTCCTTCGGGAAGGCCTCCACGCCGTCGATGACGTCCAGGGACCAGCCGTCACGGAAGTCCACCGCGTACGGGGCCCGGTGCTCCTCCCAGAGCCTGCGGACGGCGGCGAGCTGGACGTACGGTACGCAGCTGGCCAGGACGAGATCGGCCGGCCGCTCGCGGTACAGCTCCAGAGCGGCGGTCTCCAGAGCGCCCCGCCAGCCTCCGAACACCGGCTCGGGGAAGCTCTTGAGCGCTTCGGCCCGGAAGCCGCTCAGCCACTTGGCCGGGTCCAGCGCGCGCTCCTCGGAGTACAGCCGGATGTCCGTCTCCAGATCGGCCCGGGACAGCGGCAGCTCCACGATCCGGATCCGCTTGTCGACGGACTCCGAGAGCGTGTGGTCCACGCCGGAGTCGCGGAGCCAGGACTCCTCCGCGATCGTGACGACGGTGACGTCCCAGCCCGCGGCGGCGAACTGGTTCGCGGTCTCGCGCATCCGGAAGGCGGAACTCTTCGCGGCGGGCGGGAACCCGATCGCGAAGTACAGCAGATGCGGACGCGGTCCGCTGCGCTCGTCCATGCCTGGCACTTCAGTCATTCCTGTTCTGCTGGTTCTGCTGAGTTTCGGGGGTCGTGCTTCGTGACGCCGAATGGCCGGGTCGGTCCGGGGCTCGGCGCCTCATGCCTCATGTCTCATGCCTACGCCGACGGCTCGTGCCGCAGCCGCCACCCCGCCCAGGCCGACTCGACCATGGTCCGAATGCCGTACCGGGCCGACCAGTCCAGCTCCGCGGCGATGGCGTCCACGGAGGCGACCACCCGGGCCGGGTCGCCGGGGCGGCGGGCTCCGGCGACCGGGGGCAGGCCGGTGCGGCCGGTGACGTCGAGGATGATGTCGATCATCTCGGCGACGGAGGAGCCCTCGCCCCGGCCGATGTTCAGGACCAGTTCGGCGGACGGGTCCCGGGCCAGCCGGCGGGCCGCGGCGACGTGGGCGGAGGCGATGTCCTCCACGTGGACGTAGTCGCGGACGCAGGTGCCGTCCGGGGTCGGGTAGTCGTCGCCGAAGATCCGGGGGGCCTCGTCGGCCTCCAGGCGTTCGAAGACCATCGGGACCAGGTTGAAGACGCCCTCGTCGGCCAGCTCCGCCGAAGCGGCTCCGGCGACGTTGAAGTAGCGGAGCGACGCGGTGGCCATGCCGTGTGCCCGGCCGGCCGCGGTCACCAGCCATTCGCCCGCCAGCTTGGTCTCGCCGTACGGGCTGAGCGGCAGGCAGGGGGTCTTCTCGGTGACCAGGTCGACGTCGGGCATGCCGTAGACCGCCGCCGACGAGGAGAACAGGAAGCGCCGGACACCGGCTGCGGCGGCGGCCTCCAGCAGGGTGCGCAGGCCGTCGACGTTCTCGCGGTAGTAGTACAGCGGTCGTTCGACGGACTCCGCGACCTGCTTCTTGCCCGCGATGTGCACGATGCCGGTCACCGCGTGCTCGGCCAGCACCCGGTCGAGGAGCTCCCGGTCCAGGACCGAGCCCACGACGAGCGGGACGCCCTCGGGAAGGCGCTCCGCCCGTCCGGTGCTGAGGTCGTCGAGGACGACGAGGCGCTCCTCGCCCGCCATCTCCGCGACCACGTGGGATCCGATGTAGCCGGCCCCACCGGTGATCAGCCAGGTCATCGTCAGCCGCCGATGACGACGCGGCGTACGCCCGCCCAGTTGGCCGGGTCCGTGGTGCGGCGGCCGTCGACCAGGACGCGGACGTCCGGGAGGTCGGCGGCGGACAGCTCGCGGTACTCGGCGTGGTCGGCCTGGAGGATCGCGGCGGTGACGGCCTGGTGGCCGTCGTGCGGGACCAGGCCGAGGGCGGTCAGCTCCTCGGGGGTGTACATCGGGTCCGAGACGAACGGCACCGCGCCGCGCGCCTTCAGGGCCTCGACGACGCCGAAGACTCCGGAGAACGCGGTCTCCTTGACGCCGCCCCGGTAGGCCGCGCCGAGCACCAGGACCCCGACGCCGTCCAGGTCGCCGTAGGCGGCGGCCAGCAGGTCGACGGCGTACGAGGGCATCGCGGCGTTGGCCTCGCGGGCCGAGCGCACGACGGTGGCCTCCGGGTCGTTCCACAGGTACATCCGGGGGTAGATCGGGATGCAGTGGCCGCCGACGGCGATGCCGGGCTGGTGGATGTGGCTGTAGGGCTGGCTGTTGCAGGCCTCGATGACCTTCTTGACGTCGATGTCGTGTCGGTCGGCGAAGCGGGCGAACTGGTTGGCCAGGCCGATGTTGACGTCGCGGTAGGTGGTCTCGGCGAGCTTCGCCAGCTCGGAGGCCTCCGCCGTGCCGAGGTCCCAGACGCCGTTGGGGCGGGGCAGGTCCTCGCGCTCGTCGAAGTCGAGGACGGCCTCGTAGAAGGCGACGCCGCGCTCGGCGGACGCCTCGTCGATGCCGCCGACGAGCTTGGGGTAGCGGCGCAGGTCGGCGAAGACGCGGCCGGTGAGGACCCGCTCCGGGGAGAAGACCAGGTGGAAGTCCTCGCCGGGGGTCAGGCCCGAGCCCTCGGCCAGCATCGGCGCCCAGCGGGTACGGGTGGTGCCGACCGGCAGCGTGGTCTCGTAGCTGACCAGGGTGCCGGGCTTGAGGCCTGCCGCGATGGCCTTGGTGGCGGCGTCCATCCAGCCGAAGTCCGGGGTGCCCTCGGCGTCCACGAAGAGCGGGACGACGACCACGACGGCGTCGGACGCGGCGACCGCGGCCGTGGTGTCCGTGGTGGCGGAGAGCAGGCCGGCGCCGACGGTCTCCTTGAGCAGACGGTCGAGGTCGTGCTCACCGGGGAACGGCTCGGTGGCCGCGTTGACGAGTTCGACGACCTTCTCGTTGACGTCCGCGCCGATGACCTTGTGGCCCTTGGCGGCGAACTGCACGGCGAGCGGAAGTCCGATCTTGCCGAGCGCGACTACACAGATATTCATCGGGTTACTTCCTCTTCGACCTGGACAGCGTGCGGCGCAGCCGTGCGCCCACGCCGGACTTCGGTTCCCGCAGCGGGGCCGTCGTGATCACGAGCCGGCCCTTGGTGTTGGTGTTCGCCGCCACCCGGTGGGGGTCGGTGGTCCCCCAGCGGCGTGCCAGCGGCATCGGCTGCCCTTCGGTGCGGACCGGGATCTCGTACGTGGAGCCCGCCACGTCCACGTAGAGGCGGACGCCCTTCTTGGCGCGGGCGGGGGCGAGCGGGATACGGGCGGTCAGCAGGGTGCCGCCGCCCTCGGCCGGCTCGGCGGTGAGCGTGCCGACGCGCTGCGGGCGTACGGCGTCCTTCGGGAGCCTGCGCGCGCCGGGCTTGTCCGCGCTGTCCGGCATGGCGCCCTGGGCCAGGGCGACGACGGCCGACGAGGTGTCGCCGGTGATGCCGGCGCGCAGGTTCACGACGCAGGTCAGGTCCGTGCCGTGCTGCTCCCAGCCGGCCGACTCCAGTCGCGTACCGGTGGAGAGGCGGCCGGCCACCGTCTCGCCGAGCACCTCGTAGTACCGGTCGTCGAGGCCGACGGCCGGGTCCCGGAATCCGGGGTAGGAGGCGAAGGCGCGGTCGCCCTCCAGCAGGAAGGGCGGCGCTCCGTGCTCGGTCTCGTCCGCGATGGCGCGGGTGAGCTCCTGGACGGCGCCGCTCCGGGCGAGGCCGAAGCGCACCCGGCGCTTGACTCCGGTGCCGTCGCGCAGGCCGTCGGTGAAGTACGCGTCCACCAGCGCGCCGACGCCTTCGCACACCTGGCGGCGGGTGTCGAGGTCGAGCGCGGGGAAGTCCTTCTGCAGGAGCTTGGTCAGCTCCCAGTCGAAGTGGCGCTTGAACACGGCGTCGCGCCGCGGGCCCGCGGGGATCAGGGCCGCCGTGTGCTCCATGATCCGCTGGACGCAGCGGAGCCGGGCCAGGTGGTTCGCCCGGTAGGTGATGTTGCTCGCGTCGCCGCGCTTGACCGCGTAGTAGCAGGTGTAGTCGGAGAGCACGGAGATCTTCCGGGCCCGGACGCACGCCTCGATGGTGAACGGCTGGTCGCTGCCGACCGGCATGTCCTCGGGGAAGCGGAGCTTGTGCTTCTCGACCAGTTCCCGGCGGAAGAGCTTGGTGTTGGCCAGGGTGAAGGGCAGCTCGGAGTCGTCGAGGGTGACGTCGCGGTTGCCGGTGTACAGCTTCTGATGGACGTAACGCCCGTTCGTGCCGACCATCTTGCCGACGACCACGTCGGACTCGTGGGCGTCGGCAAGGCCGACCATCCGCTCCAGCGCCTCTTCGCCCAGGTGGTCGTCCGAGCCGATGAAGTAGACGTAACGGCCGGTCGCCAGGTCGAGGGCGCGGTTGCTCGGAGCGGCCGGGCCGCCCGAGTTGGGCTGGTGGACGACGGTGAAGACGTCCGGGTACCGCTGCGCGTAGCGGTCGAGTTCCTTGCCGCTGTCGTCGGTCGAGCCGTCGTCGACCGCCACGACCTGGAGCCGTTCGTGGCCGATGCTCTGGCCGACGAGCGAGTCGAGGCACTCGGTGAGGTACGGCATCGTGTTGTAGACGGCCACGACCACCGTGACATCGGGTGTGGTCACCTTCTCGGCTCCTGCTCCTGGTCCCGGTCGGCCGGAATCAGCACCGTGGTGCCGTTGGTGGCGGACTCCAGCACGGAGGCGGCCACCTCGACCGTACGCAGACCCTGGCGCAGCGTGCAGATGTCGGCGGGCTTGCCCTGCACGGCGTCGCGGAACAGCTCGTGCTCGACGAGCAGCGGCTCGCGCTTGGGGATGGCGTAGCGGATCATGTCGCCCTCGGAGACCCCGCGGAAGGCGCGCAGCGCCTCCCACTCGGTGGTGACCGCGGCGTTGGAGTGGAAGGTGAGGTCGGCGGTGAGTGTGTCGGCGATGAAGCAGCCGCGCTCGCCGGTGACCGAGGTGAACCGCTCCTTGAGCGGGCTCAGCCAGTTGACCAGGTGGTTGACCATCGTGCCGTCGGACAGCTGGCCCACGGCGGAGACCATGTCCTCGTGCGGGCGGCCCGACTTGGAGACGGTGTGGGCGGCGATCGAGGTGTACGTCTGGCCGGTGACCCAGCCCGTCAGGTCGATGTCGTGGGTGGCCAGGTCCTTGACCACGCCGACGTCGGCGATCCGGTGCGGGAAGGGGCCCTGGCGGCGGGTGACGACCTGGTAGACGTCGCCCAGCTCGCCGGCCTCCAGGCGGGCGCGGAGCGAGAGCAGGGCCGGGTTGCAGCGTTCGATGTGGCCGACGCCGGCCACCAGGCCGCGCGACTCGAAGGCGTCGACGAGGCGGCGGGCGCCCTCGACGGTGTCCGCGAGCGGCTTCTCGACCAGGGCGCTGATCCCGGCGTCGGCGAGCTGGAGGCCGACCTCCTCGTGCAGCGCGGTCGGGCAGGCCACGACGGCGTAGTCGATGCCGAGGGCGATGAGCTCCTCGACGGTGGCGAGGACGGGTGCGCCCTGGGCCCAGCCGTTCTTGTCGCCCATCGGGTCGACGACGCCGACCAGTTCGACGCCCTCCAGGCTCGCGAGGACGCGGGCGTGGTGGCGGCCCATGGAGCCGAGGCCGATGAGCCCGGCCTTCAGTGCTGCGCTCACAGGTTCTCCCCCAGGGAGTTCACGGCGGCGGCGATCCGCGCCAGGTCGCCCTCGGTGAGCGAGGGGTGGACGGGCAGCGAGACGACCTCGGCGGCGGCCCGCTCGGTCTCGGGCAGGTCCCAGGTGCGGCCGGCCTTCTGGTCCGGCTCCCAGTAGGGCTTGAGCCGGTGGATCGGCGTCGGGTAGTAGACCGCGTTGCCGATGCCCGCCTCGGTGAGCTTCGCCATCGCGGCGTCCCGGTCGCCGCTGATCCGCACGGTGTACTGGTGGTAGACGTGCCGGGCGCCCTCGGCCACCGGCGGGGTGGTGACGGCCGGGGCGGTGATGTGGGCGTCGAGGTACGCGGCGTTGGCGCGGCGCTGCTCGGTCCAGCCCTCGACCTTGCCGAGCTGTACGCGGCCGACGGCGGCGGACACGTCGGTCATCCGCATGTTGGCGCCGACGATCTCGTTGGCGTAGCGCTGCTCCATGCCCTGGTTGCGCAGCAGGCGCAGGGTGCGGGCGAGTTCGGCGTCGGCCGTGGTGACCATGCCGCCTTCGAGGGAGTGCATGTTCTTGGTCGGGTAGAAGCTGAAGGTGCCGCCCGCGCCGAACGCTCCGACCGGGGTGCCGTTCAGGGCCGCGGCGTGGGCCTGGCAGGCGTCCTCGACCACGGCGAGCCGGTGCTTCTCGGCGATGGGCATGAGCTCGTCCATCGCGGCGGGGTGGCCGTAGAGGTGCACCGGCATGATCGCGGCGGTGCGCGGCGTGATGGCGGCTTCGACCGCCGCCGGGTCGAGGCCGAAGCTGCCCGGCTCGATGTCCGCGAACACGACGTCGGCGCCGACGAGGCGGACCGCGTTCGCGGAGGCGGCGAAGGAGAAGGAGGGGACGATCACCTCGTCGCCCGGCCCGATGCCCAGTGCGAGCAGCAGCAGGTGAAGGGCCGAGGTGCCCGAGTTGACGGCGACGCAGTGCCGGTCGTCGACCAGGCGCGAGAAGCCTTCCTCGAAGGCCGCGACTTCCGGGCCCTGTACGACGCGACCGCTGCGCAGCACGCGTACGGCGGCCTCGATCTCGTCTTCCCCGATGACCGGGCGGGCAGCGGGAATCGGCTGCTCGTTGATGCTCGTCATGAACGTCCTCCTTGAACACCGCAAGAGCTCGTACCAGGCAGAGCTCCGAGGTGCGGGACGTCTTACCGAGGTCGCGCGTAAACCCCACCGGCGCGATGCCGACGCCCTGCCGAGGAATCCGGCCCGGTCGATATAGGTGCCGGGCCTTGTCACCAACCGTAGTTTTCGTGAAGAACGCTCACACGCATGGCAACCGCCGTCACATTATCAGGGATTTCTCAGCCCATTTCGGGCTCGTTAACCGGCCCTTGCATCAGTTCTGAAACAAAGCAGGTGTCCCGCCCCGATGTGCTCGGAGCGGGACACCTGAAGATGAACAACCGGTTACGGATTCATCAGTTCGCCGACGACTCGCCCTCCGCGGAAGGCGCGGAAGCCGTCACTGACGGCGACGACTGCTCGGCGGCGACGGTCTTCTTCGTCGTCTTCTTCGCGGCCGTCTTCGCCGTCGTCTTCTTGGCGGCGGTCTTCTTCGCGACGGTCTTCTTGGCGGCCGCCTTCTTTGCCGGGGCCTTCTTGGCGGCGGCCTTGCGGGCCGTCTTCTTCGCGGGGGCCGGCTCGGCGGATTCGGAATCCGGCGTACCGGATTCCGGCGCCTTGGTTTCGGGCTCCTCGGCCTTGGCCTCGGGCGCCGAGGCGACCACGACGATCTCCGCGTCGTCCGACCCGGTGGGCGAGCCCGCCGGAGCGGTCACCTTGCGGGTCACCCGGCGCCGGGCACGCGGCGGGGCGGCCACCGGGGCCTCGGCCTCGGGGGCCTTCTCCGCCGGAGCCTCGGGGGCCGGCGCCTCGGCGGCGGGCGCCTCGACGACCGGGTCCTCGGCCGCGACCGGGTCCGTGGTGGGCTCGGCCGGCCGGACCGGCTCC